>CAJLZE010000005.1 GCA_905210995.1 uncultured Anaerotruncus sp. | reverse complement strand
CGCTCGGCGAGCCGATAGACGGCAAGGGCAGCATCGCCGAGGAGGACTGGTATCCGATAGAGAGTCCCGCTCCCGCCATCATCGACCGCAAACCGGTGAGCCGCCCGCTTGAGACGGGGCTGCTTGCGGTGGATTCGATGTTCCCGATAGGCCGCGGTCAGCGTGAGCTGATAATCGGCGACAGGCAGACCGGCAAGACCGCGCTTGCGGTCGATACGATCCTTAACCAAAAGGGACGCGGCGTTATCTGCATTTATGCCGCAATAGGGCAAAAGGGCTCGAGCGTCGCTCAGCTTGCCGACGTGCTTGCAAAGCGCGGCGCGATGGATTATACCGTTATCGTCAGCTCGACCGCAAGCGAGGCGGCGACGATGCAGTATATCACTCCGTATGCCGCCTGCGCGCTCGGAGAATATTTCATGCGCCGCGGCAAGGACGTTCTTATCGTTTATGACGATCTTTCAAAGCACGCGGTGGCATACCGTGCGCTCAGCCTGCTGCTCGGGCGCTCGCCCGGACGTGAGGCGTATCCCGGAGACGTGTTTTATCTGCATTCAAGACTGCTCGAGCGCTCGGCGCAGCTTGCCGACCGTCTCGGCGGCGGCAGCATGACGGCTCTGCCGATAGTCGAAACACAGGCGGGCGACGTCGCGGCGTATATACCGACGAACATAATATCCATCACCGACGGTCAGCTTTTCCTTGAAAGCGATCTTTTCCACTCGGGGCAGCGTCCCGCAGTGAATATCGGTCTTTCGGTCTCGCGTGTCGGTGGAGCGGCACAGGCTCCGGCAATGAAAAAAGCTGCCGGGTCTATACGTCTCGATCTTGCGCAGTACCGCGAGATAGAGGTCTTTACGCAGTTTGCGAGCGACCTTGACGAGCTTACAAAAAGGCAGCTCAGATACGGTCACGGGCTTATGCAGCTCCTGCGTCAGCCGCAGTACCATCCGTACAGCCGCCATGCGCAGGTGATATTGCTCACCGCGGCTCTCGACCATGCCTTTGAGGATGCAGAGCCGGGTGAGATCGCTCATCTGGCTGCAAAGCTCATAGCGGCAGCCGAAGCGGAGCTTCCCGATATTTGCGCCGCGATAGACGGCTCGGGAACGATCGCCGACAGCGACAGAAAGAGCATATCCGCGCTTGCGCGCAGGTGTGTGAGCCCGGCAGAGCCGGCAGAGTGATGTGATATGGCTGGCGCAAAGGAGATAAAAAGGCGGATAAGGAGCGTTCGCGACACCGAAAAGATCACAAACGCGATGTATCTTATCGCCTCGGCGAAGCTGCGCAAGGCAAAGGAAGGTCTCGATCATACACGCCCGTATTTTGAGGCGATGCGCGGCGAGATAAAGCGCATTTTCCGCACTGCAGAGGATGTCGAGAGCCGCTATTTTTACCCGAAGGAAGGTATGCCCGAGCTTAACGGCACGTATGCCTGCCTTGTGATAACCGCAGACAAGGGGCTTGCGGGCGCGTATAACCAGAATGTCATACGCGAGGCGGAGCGTATGCTTGTCAAGCATCCCGACACGAAGCTTTTCGTCGTCGGCGAGTATGGCAGACAGTATTTTGCCCGCCACGGCGTTCCGATGGAGCAGAGCTTTCTTTATACCGCGCAAAACCCAACCATGCAGCGTGCGCGTGAGATAAGCGAGATACTTCTCGAACGCTACGACCGCGGCGAGGCAGAGAAGATATACGTCATATACACCGATATAAAAAACGGTATGACGGAGGAAACAAAGACCGCAAGGCTTTTGCCATTTCACAGAAAGACATTCGTGACCGATACCGAGGAAAAAGCGGTAAAGGAACCGTTTGAGTTCACACCGTCGGTGCGCGAGGTGCTCGAGGGTATCATACCGAGCTATGTTTCCGGATTTATTTACAGTGCACTGATAGACAGCTTTTGCAGCGAGCAGAGCGCGCGCATGGCTGCAATGCACCTTGCCAACGAAAACGCCGAAAGGATGATATCCGAGCTTTCGGTGCAGTACAACCGCATACGTCAGGCTGCCATAACGATGGAGATCACAGAGGTCTCGGCGTGTGCGGCGGCGCAGCGTAAAAAACAACAGAAAGAAGACAAAAGGGAGGCGGAGACGACTTGAATATCGGAAAAATAACCGCAGTATCCGGATCTGTGGTGGATTGCAGATTCGCGCGCGGCAATCTCCCGTCGATAAAGGAAGCTCTCACCGTCACTGTTGACGGCGATGAGCGGACGATGGAGGTCGCTCTCCACATAAGAAACGACGAGGTGCGCTGCGTTATGCTCGGTGCGTCAGAGGGACTGGCGCGCGGTATGGAAGTGCGCGCTCTCGGCAAGGGGATAGACGTTCCCGTCGGCAGATGCACGCTCGGGCGTATGTTCAACGTCCTCGGAAAGCCGATAGACGGCGGAGATGACCTTCCCGCCTACACCGAGAGGTGGCAGATACACAGAAAAGCGCCGGCGTTTACCGAGCTTGTGCCGACCTCCAGCGTGCTTGAAACGGGCATAAAGGTCATAGACCTGCTCGAGCCTTATCCGCGCGGAGGAAAGATCGGTCTTTTCGGCGGAGCGGGCGTCGGCAAGACAGTTCTGATACAGGAGCTCATACACAACGTTGCCACCGAGCACGGAGGTTATTCCGTTTTCACGGGTGTCGGCGAGCGCAGCCGCGAGGGCAACGACCTCTGGAGCGAAATGCACGAGAGCGGCGTGGCTAACAGAACCGCGCTCGTGTTCGGGCAGATGAACGAGGCGCCCGGCGTGCGTATGCGCGTTGCGCTTTCGGGGCTTACGATGGCGGAATATTTCCGTGATGCGCAGCACAAGGATGTGCTTTTGTTCATAGACAACATATTCCGCTTCGTTCAGGCGGGCAGCGAGGTGTCCACGCTTCTCGGCAGAATGCCGTCCGCAGTCGGATATCAGCCTACGCTTGCCGACGAAATGGGCGCGCTCGAGGAGCGCATCGCCACAACAAAGAACGGCTCCGTCACGTCGGTGCAGGCGGTGTACGTTCCCGCCGACGACCTGACCGACCCGGCGCCGGCGACGACATTTACTCACCTTGATGCGACAACGGTGCTTTCCCGCCGCATAGCCGAGCAGGGAATATACCCGGCGGTCGATCCGCTCGCGTCGGCATCGCGCATACTTGAGGCTGACATTGTGGGCGAGGAGCACTACGAGGTGGCACGCCGCGTTCAGGAGATACTTCAGAAATACAACGAGCTTCAGGACATAATCGCAATACTCGGAATGGATGAGCTGAGCGAATCCGACCGCCAGACCGTTGCACGCGCAAGGCGCATACAGCGGTTCCTCTCTCAGCCGATGCACGTTGCCGAGAAGTTCAGCGGCGTCCCCGGCGTTTATGTTCCCGTTGCCGAAACGGTTCGCGGCTTTGCCGCAATAATCGGCGGCGACATGGATAAATACCCAGAGGCGGCTTTCTACAACGTCGGAACGATCGACGACGTGATAAAGAAGGCGGGGGCGATGGGCGTATGAGCAGCTTCAGAGTCCATATACTTGCAGCCGACAGCACATTTTACGAGGGCGAGTGCGAGTCTCTGATAGTTCCCACACCCACCGGGCAGTACGGCATTCTTGCGGGGCATGCCAATACCATCAGCGCCATAGCTCCCGGCACGATGACATATCGCATCCCGGGCGAGGCGAACCGCATAGCCTCCGTTTCGTCGGGGCTTGTGAAGATCGAGAACAATGAGGTATTGGTGCTTGTGGATTCCGCAGAGCGTCCCGAGGAGATCGACGCCAACCGCGCACGCCGCGCAGCCGACGCCGCAAAGGAAGCAATGCTGCACAGGGAGAGCATACGCGAGTACCGCACGGCAGCTATAACACTTGCCCGCGCGATAGCGCGTTTGCATGTAAAGGATATTTCCGAACAGTAATACGAACGGGTCTGACACATTATGCGTCAGACCCGTTCGGCTTTTTGTGACTGCACCTTGTAAAAGTTGCTCTTTCCATATTGCAATTGCGCGCTTTTATGGTATAATAAACAGCGGTGGGCGGCGGTGCCGCGCAGAATATCACGGAAGAATGCAAGATGCAAGGAGATCGCAATGGCAACAGTAACTATCATCGGGGCGGGAATGATGGGTTCCGCTCTGGCTTTTCCCGCAAGAGAAAACGGCAACAGGGTGCGCATCGTCGGCACTCCTCTTGACCGCGAGATAATCGAGAGCGCAAAGCGCACGAACCGTCACCCAAAGTTCAAACGGGATTTCCCGGATGGCGTCGAATTTTATCAGATAGAGGATATGGACAGAGCTGTCGAGGGCGCCGACATGATAATCGGCGGCGTTTCGAGCTTCGGCGTCGATTGGTTCGGCGAGAATGTGCTGCCGCGTATACCTGAGAGCATTCCGGTGCTCAGCGTCACCAAGGGACTTATGGACACGCCCGACGGCAGGCTTCTGACATACCCCGAGGTGTGGCAGAAAAAGCTTGACGCCATAGGGAGCCGGCTCGAGCTGAACGCAATAGGCGGTCCATGCACGAGCTATGAGCTTGTCGCGCACGATCAGACCGAGGTCGCCTTTTGCGGAAAGAATATGGAGACGCTCCGCAAGCTGAAGAAGATAATGGCGACCGATTATTATCATATCAGCCTCTCCACCGATGTAGTGGGCATTGAAAGCGCCGTCGCGCTCAAAAACGGCTATGCGCTCGGTATCGCACTGACGATCGGACTCAACCAGAAGAAATTCGGGCTTGACAGCGAGCTGCATTTCAATTCTCAGGCGGCTGTGTTCGGTCAGGCTGTGAAGGAAATGAGCAGGCTCCTCGACTATCAGGGCGCGGGAACGATAGACAACCTCTGCGTCGGCGCCGGCGACCTTTATGTCACCGTTTACGGCGGCAGAACGCGCCTTGTAGGCATTCTCCTCGGGCGCGGGCTCGATATTGACGAGGCGCGCGCCGAGCTCAACGGCGTGACGCTTGAATCCCTTGTCGTTGCCGTGCGCGTGGCAAAAGCCATCCGCATATGTGCGGAGAAGGGAACGCTCGATCCCGACGATTTCCCGCTTCTCTGGCATGTTGACGAGATAATCAGCCGCAAAATGCCCGTGGATATACCGTGGGAAAAATTCACCTTCGAAAGGTAAGCAAAAAAATAACGCCGCCGCGTCAACCGACGCGGCGGCGTTATTTTTGCCATTCGGCTGACGCAGCGGCTTTTTTCTTTTCGCGGATCACATCTGCGGTAAAAAACAGCAGCGATACGAGCAGCATGTAGGCGAGCAGTATGACGATGCCGGGCAGAAGATAGAGCAGCGGCAAGGGGATCCAACTCCAGAACAGGTTCAGAATGCTGATGTCAACGTGGTATGTAAAGAAGTAGTTTGCGTATGGGCAGACGGTCGCGCGCAGGATAAGGTTCACGCAGTGCGCGCCTATTGCAAGACAGATGAAGGTGATAAGGATACCGGGAAAGTCCGAAAACTTCGGGCGGTAAAGCCCGAGTGCCGCAAGGCTTATCCCGCAGATAAGTATCACGAGATGCGTGAGGCAGAAGCCGAGCATTCGCGGCAGAAAAAGCGAATATCCGTTGAACGCCGCTTCGGGAAAGAACAGTGCCATTGCCGCCCCGAGAGGTGCGACAAAAAACGAAAATCCGAGTATCGGGCGTTTTTTGGCGATGAGCCCGATAGGTATCAGAAACATATTGATGTTGCAGAGCTGTATCGGCAGTTCGTTGAACCAATTGAATTTTTCAATGCCGCTTACGGCAAGAAATTCCGCGTCGCGCGAGAGCGCGAATTTGTAAGCGAAAAAGCAGACGATATTTACGCAGCATATAACGATAAGCACCAGCTTGCGTGCTTTTTCGCTCCTGTCGCGGAGAATGAGACGGAGAAAAAGCACGGCTGCGGCTGCGAATACGAAAAGCCCGATGTGGGCGGCGTTAAACGGTTTTATTATCATGATGTCCTCTTTTCTTCTTTGCGAGAAGAAGCGGAAGTGCGGCAATGACCGCCGCGGCGCAGCCTGCCGCCAGGTCTATGACGGAATGCTGCTTGATGAACACGGTGGAGAGGCATATAAGCACAACGAGCACCGCGCTTGCGGCGCGCAGCCGCCGTTTGCCCCTCATGCCGGGTGACGCGAACGCGGTAAGATGAGCGCACAGCGCCTCGTAGCAGTGAAGGCTCGGGAACACGCACACGGCGTCGTCCATTGAAAATATAATGCCGCACATACGGCTGAAAATGCCGCCTCCGTTTATCTCGGGGCGAAAATCAACAGCAGTGGGGAAGAGCATTATCACAAGCAGGCATACTCCCGCGCCGCCGAAAAAGCAGGAGCATTGGCGCTTGAAATATGCGGGGTCGGAAAAACAGTTGAGAAGAAGCGCTGTCGGCACATAAAGATACCACAGGACATACGGGATTATGAATACCGGCAGAAAAGGAATGAGGTCGTCGAGCGGGCAGTGCATCAGTGTGCGCTCGCATTGCCGCGAAGCCGGCAGAAAGTATGCAAGCCATATGAGCGGAAAAAGCGCAAACAGGTATATCTGCCTGTTTTTGCGGATAAAGTCACGAAGCAAACGGGATCCTCCCTGCATTTGCGGTGCAGCCGAAAGTTTTTTTCTATTATACCGCAAAAATATTAAAAAAGCAACGTGAAATTGTGAATGGCAAGCGGAGAGGTCAGTTGTTGCCGCCGTAGAGCAGTTCAAAGGTCGAATAGTGGTCTCCGGTATAGTATATGAGCCCGTCGTTTGAAAAAACAATGCGTTTTGCGCCGCGTGACGAGGCTCCTCGGGTGTCGATGTCGCACTCGGTGTAGGTGCGCCCCGCTTTTTTCGGCAGCGCGCCCTCATAGTTGCCGAAGCGGTCGCCGCCTATGCTCTTTCCCGGCGCGTATTTTTCAAGGCTGCCGCCTGTCCAACCGAGCTTTCCGGCTTCCGCCTTGGTGATAAAATTCGAGGGCAGCCTGCCGTATTGGTGAATGTATAGCGCAACGTCCTCCTTTGAGGTATAAGAGCCGTTGCGATCGAGCTTTTTTTCGGTTTCGGGAGCCTGAGTCGTTTCCGGCGTTTTTGCGGTGTCCGATGCTGCCGGTGGCGCAGATGTCGGTTTTGATGCCTCCGGCGCAGTCGTCGCTGCCGCTGCCGTGCTGCCGGATGCCGCAGGCGCCGTGAGTGTGCCGTCATCCGATGGCAGCAGCTGCGGGAAGAAGAAAACGATAACGGCGATGACCGCGAGCGCGGCAATGCCGAGAAGCAGTTTTTTTGTTTTGGCGTTCATTACGGGCTTTGACATGATAAAAAATGTCCTTTCTGTACGTGCCGCCGAACGTGCGGTCCGAGGCATATTATATCAGAAAATCGCCCGCCGCGCAATAGCCGACGGGCGATGAAAGCGGATTTTCATTGCACATTGCGGAAAGATCGATCCGTAAGTTCGTTTTCCGTTCTCAGCTCAAAATGCCGCGGCAGATCAAAAATGCTTTCTTTTAAAAATACCGGATAAAAATATTCATCCCGCAGGCGTTCAAACGGCAGCCACTCGAATATGTGAACGTGCTTTCCTTCATTGACCGTAAAGCGTTCGCCTTTATCATGCAACCCGGTCTCGGATATGTCCGTCAGAAAATAGATGCACAGCTCATGATAGTTGAGCCCGTCAACATCCTCGGTAAAAAAGCCCTGATTCAGCCACAGCGGGCGAACGATCTTCGGTGTTACGCCGAGCTCTTCTTCAACCTCACGTATAACTGCGCATTCGGCGGTCTCACCCATTTTCACTCTGCCGCCGGGAAGGTAAAAATACGGCGAGCGTTCATCGTGCATGGCAAGTATTTTATTGCCGGATATCATTACGGCGCAAACTCTGTAATTGAATTTTTCCTGCCCGGCGGTATAAGTGATGTCCATTTTTACCTCGTGATCTCTATCGTTTTATGCTTTTTTTCGCGTCAGCACGGCTCCGACGACGGCTGTCGCCAGCAAAAGCGGAGCTGCTCTGACAAACAGATACTCAAACACGTGAAGAGCTGCCGCAATGATCGCCGTTTCGGGGTCGGTGCGATCCCACCCGAGGTATGAGCCGCCGATGACCGCAAACGCGGCAATGATCGCTGCCGTGCCGGCGCCGAGGGCAATAAACAGCCAATGAAGCACCCTTCTTTGGGCATTTTTTCTTTCCGCAAGCTGTGAGTTTATCACCTCAAGCTTTTCGGCGATCGCTCTCAGGTCGTCGGCGGGCGCCGCAGTGATATTTTCTCCGAGCAATGCGCTTACCGGCGTTTCAAGCGCTTCGGATATGGCGATGAGCATATCGGAATCGGGGACAGACAAGCCCTGTTCCCACTTTGAAACGGTCTGGCGCACTACGTTCAGCCTTACGGCAAGCTCCTCCTGCGAAAGTCCTTTTGATTTTCTTAATGTTTTGATATTTTCGTTCAACATGACTGATAGCCTCCTTTTTTCAGCCGTTCTCCGGCTGTCGGCACAATTATACGGCATAACTGCCGTTGCGGCAAGCAACGTGAATTAACATCGGCGCGCAAGAAGGAAAAATCGCGTACCGTTGCTGTTATTTTATTTTCCGATATCCGATTTGTCTGTATTTATTGTACCATAAATGCGTTTGTATTTCAACAGCTTCATATTGGTTAGCGGAATAGTGACCTTATTCCGCTTTCGCCTCCCGAAACGGCAGATATTCAATAAACTTGCGCACGGCGGGAGTCAGATGGTCGCTGTCTTTCATCGCAAGCCCGACAGAGCGGTAATAAGGCTCGGCAAGTGAGCGTATTTCGATACGATAGGGAACGCGCCGCAGTATCAGGTCGGGCAGAATGCCGATGCCGAGTCCTTTTTCCGCCATGGCCATGATCGCAAAATCCTCCCATGTGGTGAACCGGATGTCGGGTGTCACATGACAGGCGTTCAAAAGCTCGGTGACCTCTGTTTTTCCGCCGTGTTCGAGCAAAAGAAAGGGCTGATTGTTAAGATCGTTTATCCCGATCGTTTCTTTTTCCGCGAGAGGGTGCCCGACCGGCAGAATGACCTTGTATTCATCCTGCGTCAGCGGGATCGTGTCAAACTTGCCCTCGGTGGGGAGCCGAAGAAAGCCGCAATCCACGCGTCCGTCGGCGATCCAGCGCTCAACTTCATCATAATCGCCCAAAAGCATTTCATATCCGATCCCCGGATAGTCACGCCGAAGCTTTGAAAATATATTCGGCAGCCAGTTTATCGCAACGCTTGAAAAGGTACCGATGTGAACCGTGCCTGTCTCAAGCCCCTGCATACGGAGGATCTGCCCTTCAAGCTCGTCGTACCCGCAGAGCGCCTTGCGGAGGTACGGTAAAAGCTGTTCTCCGGCCGAGGTGAGGCAAACGCCGCTTTTGCTGCGTTCGAGCAAGGTCATGCCCCACTCGGATTCAAGATCGGCGATCATTTTGCTGACCGAGGACTGCGCGTAGTGAAGATCCTCGGCGGCTTTGGTGAAGCTGCCCCTTTCAACGGTCCTGACAAAGGCGAGATATTTCAGCAGAGGGTTTTCCATCTTCTATACATTCCGTTCTTCGATATATTTTATCGGTAATATTCGCTTTTTATATTATATCATGCGGTGTATAATATTTCAATAACCTATCGGAGGATCAGATACATGAATTTCAAAACTGCGGATACGGACATGCTTCACGGTCCGCTTACAAAGAAAATACTGTTGTTTACGCTTCCCATTGCGCTGAGCAGTATTCTTCAGCAATTGTTCAATGCCGCCGACACGGCGGTAGTCGGTTATTTCGGAAACAAGGACGCGCTCGCGGCGGTGGGCAACAATACCGAGATCATCGCGCTGATAGTCACGGTGTCCTCGGGGCTGTCTGTCGGTGCGAATATACTTGTTGCGGGGCTGATCGGTAAGGGCCGCAGGGAATAGATACCGTTCGCCGTCCGAACGTCGGTCGTGATGGCAGTTATAATCGGCATATCCGGAATGATCTCGGGGCAGTTTGCTGCCGAGCCGCTTTTGCGGTTGATACAAGCCCCGGAGAATATCCTGCGGGACGCCACGCTGTATCTGCGCATCTATATGTTCGGCTACCCGTTTCTTTTGCTTTACGATTTCGGCTCTGCAGTCCTTCGCGCCCGCGGGGACAGCCGGTACCCATTCTTTGTGCTGGCTCTTTCCGGCGCAGCAAATGTCGTGCTCAATCTCTTTTTCGTCATCGTGTTCCGCATGGGCGTTGCGGGAGTCGCCGTTGCCACGGATATCTCGAATATGCTCTCGGCTCTTATCGTTCTGCACCGGTTGACGAAAGAAAGCCGTGCGTGTGCAGGCTCGTCAAAAGCCGCAGCCCCGCCTGCGCGACATGTGGGAGATACTGAAAACGGGCGTGCCGTCCGCCGTGCAGGGGGCGGTGTTCTGCTTTGCCAATATTTTTGTGCAGGCGTCGGTCAACGGCTTCGGCGAGGTGGCGATAGCGGGAAGCACCGTTGCCATGAACTTTGAGTATTTTACATACTATGTGATAACCGCCTTCGGGCAGACGGCAACAACCTTTACCGGGCAGAATCACGCCGCCGGGCAAAAGGAGCGGTGCCGAAAAATTCTGCGGCTCTGCCTGCTGCTATCGACCGTTTGCAGCTCCGTGCCGATATTTACCATCGTCCTGTTCCGCGACTTTTTCTCCGGGCTGCTCACGCCCGATGCGGCAGTGATAGAAAGCGCCGGAGTGCGGATCATGTGTATTTTGCTTTTCGAGCCGATATGCAGCCTGTATGAGATCCCCGCCGGAGCCATGCGCGGCAGCGTACACGCGCTTTACCCGGCGCTCGGCACAATGATCGGCACCTGTGCGTTCCGTATCGTTTGAATCTGCACCGTGTTTCGTGAGGATCCCACGCTGCCGGTGCTCTACCGCGCATTTCCGCTGTCATGGTTCGTTACGATCCTGCTTGTCTGCGGCGGGTATGCGGTGATGCGCTGCACGGAAAAGATAAGAGCCGAAAGAGGATAAAAAATGCGGTGTTAAAAAACTCAATTTTGAGTTTTTTAACACCGCATCATATGATCCGCAAAAAAGCTCTGTCACGGCTGCGTTCGCCGCCATATCATCGTGTAGTCCTTCTCACCGGTGGCTTCATCGGTGCCGACGTCACATATCTCAAAGCCTTCTCTTTTATAAAACCGCACCGCACGCTCGTTTTTTTGATATACGTTAAGGCGCAGCACGTCCTTTTTGGCTTTTACGTGATCCAGCAGGAGCTTACCTATGCCGCGTGACTGCATTTTGTCGGAGACAAAAATGCCTTCGATATATTCGCCGTTCATACCGATAAACGCCGCTGTCTCACCGGCGTTTTCATACACATAGACCTCCGCCTCGGGCAGCATTGCCTTTACCGGCTCATAATTTGAGCGCCAGTATTCCGCTGGAACAAAGCCGTGCGCCTTCAGGTTGGTGTCGAGCCACAGCCCGGCGACCGCTGCGATATCCGCCTCGCGCAGTTTTCTTATCATACCGTCGTCCTTACAGATCGCGCAGTGTCAGACCTCGCCGATATATGCGACGGTCTCGGTCGGCACGGCGATGCGCCCGTCCTTCGAGAACCTGTCAAAGAGATCGTTGACCTCCTTCAGATACTCGTCGTACCTGCCGTCGCCCTCTTTCAGGGAATACGACGAGGACAGCACGCGGTTGACATAGCCCTGCCTGTCGTAGGTCTGCGTGTTGTCGGCACGGAACACATCGCACCTTCCCGCAAAAAATTCAACGCACTTTTCGTGGCTTATTCCGTTTGAAAATCTGTGAAATTCGGGATTGTACTTGCGCCGCAGCTCGGCAAGCGCACGGGTGCAGGCGGCTTTTTCATCGCGTGAATTGTAAACGATAATGACCTTTCCGCCGGGCTTGAGAATGCGCCTGCATTCTTTTCCGAACGCTTCGGGGTCGAACCAGTGAAAAGCCTGTGCCGCGGTTATATGATCGACCGATCCGTCGGGCAGACCCGTGTTGCTGTCGCTGCCTTCTACGGAGACAAAATCATGATCTCCCCCAAGCTTTCCTTCGGCTTTTTTGCGCATATCGGCATTCGGCTCGACCGCAAAAACCTTGTAGCCGCAGCCGAGAAGCTGCCCGGTGAATATCCCCGTGCCCGAGCCGATGTCGGCAAATACGCTTCCCTCGGGTATATTCAGCGTGTTTTTAAGATGATAGAGAAGACCTGCTGCATATTTGGGTCTTGCCTTGGCATAGATCTCACCTTTCCCGTCAAAACGGTTTGTGTAGTCCATTGTATTTATACCTTTGTACCTCTTGAATTATCGTTTTCGCACTGTCAGATCCGTATTTTGATGCTTTATTATACCACATTTGCGGAGATAATTCAATGAATAGTAAAGCTCCGAAAAACGATTTTTTCAAATATAATGCGCGATGTTATCATTTCGACGCAGTGATCCTTCTTGACATTACTTCATAATTAAGGTATAATGTATGCGATGCATGATGAACGGTGCCGAGGTGCCCATATATAAAGAATTGGGAAGATCATTCATGAAAACCGGATTCACCGGTTGTGGATTGAACTCGGCAAAGTCTGTATTTACGTGGTATTTAGACAATCCGGAAAACCGGAAGTGTGCGATTTTGGTATGTATTGGAGCTATCGTGACTCGACTCATACTTTTCACATTTGGTATGGAGGAAGCCTTACTTATTAATTACAAATATGATGGGCATAAATTATGACTCTAAAAATTAAGTCTATTGTCAGCTACGGCAGATATTATCCCAGTTCATTTGATGCCGATGCAACATATTGGTGGTTTTCTATCAGCGACTATAAAATATATGCTACCGAGGATCTAATCACGAAGTTTCATTATACAACATGTTTGGAGATTGAACAGTCCGGGAGGTTTATCCCGTTATTTAAGACGGATATTGAAGAATTAGAAGAAGAATATCTGCTAACTCTCACAAACAAGGAAACTCAAGAGTATAGGATGATAAAAGAGAAAAACAAAGGTGTCGAACCGGATACAATATTTAAAATGTTTATTGATTTTATGCGTTTGTGGAAGAACTGGTATGCTTTTGAATATCAACGGTTGTTTCAGGATGCCGTTAAGTGGTGCAAAGCCAACAATATCAGTTATATGCAAGACTAATCCCATGGCGCTGATTGCTGATAACTCAGCCCAAAATGGGAAGCGGTAATTCAAAGAGGGAGAGAAAAGGCGTATTATATGCATAAAGATGATTTCTTTTGAAATTAAGCTGGGCTTTCAGCGGCTCCGGATTTGATTCAATATATGATCTCGAAGTCCCGGAAAATGTTTACACCTCATTGATTTACAACACAAATGATCTTTGTTTGAATAAAGCTCAATTTGGCGTATTAATGGAGTTTTTAAAGGGACAAGATAAAATTTTTATTGCTCAAAATGATTCCAAAGAAGTATTTGAGTTTAATTGTCCGGTGCGCTATGAGGACTATGAATCATTGGATTTGTTTTCTATGAGCTATTTATCATCAAGTCGCTTTGATTGGGTGGTTGTGATTGATGAGGAACTTGAGTCAGGCATTGGGTTTCTGATTGCAGATAGTAAAACAGTAAAGGATTTTAACGCTCATTATGCCAATGAACTTCGTGACACGAATGACATGATTTCGTTCTATTTCCGTGATTTACTCAGAAACCAACATTCAATTAGAGATATGGTCAAATTTTTATCTTTGTTGCATACACCAAGTGAATAAAAACTATTACGGATGGCTGGATTTATCTTAATGAAGGTCGCAGTGAAATAGCACCACTTTATACAATCTCAGAGGAGTTGGCGATTATTTAAAATGAATAAAACAATATTGCGCTTAACTGTTATGTCAGTTGTTGGCTATTTTGTGTCTCGGGCATTTATAGAGTTGTGTGTAATGAACTATTTTTCAAAGGGAAAGTACAAGCTTTACAGAGAGCAAACCAGTTGGAGACAGAGATACTGGTTGATTTGGATTATGCGAAATTCACGAAGAAAATATTTGAGGTCCGAGAACAGACAGATTAACTACCCAACAATAATGACAATATATTTTTGCACTCATATTGTTTTATTTGTATCTTTGATTATTACCGAAGGAATTGCTGTGTCGGTTATTATAGGTTGCTTGAATATGAGGTGTGCCGAAAAAGCATTAGGGGCATACCTTGTGGAGGTATTATTGTCTTTTGTCATATATTTTTTCATTGAAACTTATGAACACCGAGAGTACCATAAGAAAAGAAACAAAAGGTGATGGTTGCTATTATAAGACTGCGTTGCGCATTTTGAGTGCAATCAAAGGGGAAAACTCAATAACGCATATTCACAGCTTCGCAATTCTGCAATGGTTTTTGCGAGGATGATTATTCTGCTGCGGTATCATATTCACTTGTTATGGTTAGGTTTATAGAACTCGGCGATAGCGCTCATCTTTCTTTGTCATAAAAATAAGCCAAACGCTCTGTAATGCGGCGTTTGGCTGCGTAAGATGGGGGCGTAAAGGTCGGAATTCAAACAAGCCCGCTCATCCACTCGGCTGCTTCGGGACGTGACTTGAAAACGAATCTGTTTACATCGGGATACTTTTCAAAGAGAGACAGAATGACCGGACGATTGGCGTTCGCATAATTTTCGACCTGATTCACCAATTCGGGGTCAAGCTCATCTTCTGTCCATGGAATATCCGTGCGGGCTTTTCCGACACGTTCTTTGATCCCGTTCATACACTCGTCAAGGCTGTAATCAAGAAAGATCACCGTATGGCAGTTCGTCCATTACATCATTCAAGCTGATACATAACTCAAGCGCAAAAGTGAATAGAATTTTGAACGAGTCTTCTCAGGAAGCGGCAATTTTCTATTATTCAGCAACCTATGACGGAACAGATATTTCTCCGTATAACGGAGGGTATCTGCGCAAAATTGTTTATGCACATCAGACGGGCAGCACACTTGTTGACAACTGGGCCGATTTTATGCAGAACGGAAGCAATTCCTACATAACAGTCGATGCGACAGCTACATATTCCTACGATTCAACAGGTCGCCTGATTCAAGCAAGAGATGAACTTTCCGGATATGAGGTGAACTACACATATACGAATGGCAAAGTTACATCCATTACTGAAGTTGGTGGTTCATCCACGGGACAGCAGATACTTCTTTCTTACTATGACAATTATACCGAAGTAAGAACCAGTGGAACTGATGATATTATCAATACAAGTGATGATATTATTACCCGCTACATATTTGACAGCACAGGCAGAACTGTTACAGCCTATTCTATGGATGTTAACGGGACTACCATCTACGGTGCTTCGAGCGGACAGTTTAATAAACAGGACGGGTCCAAAAACAGCATTCGTGTTTCTTCGTATGTCAGTGACAGCGCGGCAAACTATCTGATGAACGGTGGCTTTGAAAATAATACCGCACTTAACTACTGGTATACTTCAGGTACCGTCGAAAGATCGGCCGCAGCAAAGTATTCCGGTAAATACGGGGCGACAATTTCAGCCGCCGACGTATCTACCAGCAGTATTTCACAATATGTAAAACTCGCTAAGGGTGCTTACACACTCTCGCTGAATATCAATACCAACAACTGCTCAGGTGCGACAGTAAAACTTATCGCAAAATCCGCCGATCATACATTCACGGAAGTTGTTCCGGTTGACGAATACGCAGCATCCGGCGCTTATGCGTTTGCCAGCCTGAATTTTGATGTTACTGAGAGCAGTGAGAATTATCAGATTATCATTCAGATAACCGGTGCCGGTAGTGGGACGCAGTCAGTTATGGTTGACAATGTGATGCTTGCCAAGAGTATCGGCGTCAGCGCATATAACATGGTCGAATTCGGTAACTTTGAAGACTGCTGCCTCAACGCTTCCGGAATCAGTAGATTGACTCCGGCAGAATATTGGTCGATGAGCGATACTGCCAATGTTACGATTGCCGTTCCCGATGTGGAAGCTGCACGCTTTGGAACCTCCCTCAAAATTGTCGGCAGCCTTGACAGTGCAAGAAGTGCTTCTATGGAAATTTTCAATGCAACTTCTTCCACCGACCTGACAACTCCGAAGATTTACAAGATTTCCGGCTTTGCTAAGGCAAACAAGCAGATGTCCAACTCCATGAGTAAGTTCGCGCTTAAAGTGGATGTGACATACTATAACCAAACAGAGCCTAAGACATATTGGTTTGATTTTGCAAACACCCCCGCCAATCAGTGGCAGTTTACCAGCGGCACGTTCGATGTCTGCGCGGACGGTGGTGCCGTTAAGACTATTAAGGTAAGCTGTGTATACGATTATCAGTCCGCTTTGGGAACAGCATACTTTGACAACATTTCCGTTGTCGAGGTAAGAGACGGTAGTGCTGAAAGTTATACTTATTATGAAAGCGGAATGCCCAAAACGTATGATAACGGCAACTACAAGGAGTGGTATTTCTACGCGGATAATAATACATCGACGAATCTGACAAGAAAAATCACCAGTACAAAAGGCGTTACCGATTATACCTTCGACGCAAAGGATCGGATTATCTCCGAGGTGTATTACACATACACAGGGGAATATACGGGAACGCTTCCTACCCTCACCCCGCAGGTAAAGACCACTTATACTTATAACTCTTACGGACTTATCACCGATACGACTATACGCACGGTAAAGTATAGCGGCAGCAGTCTCGTGGACACGAGCCCTGCGAATATTATTTCTACAACCACAAACTACAATGTAACTGCCGGTTCCAGAATATTTGGCTCTGTTTCCGAGGAGGTTGACTCTCTCGGACGCACAACGCGCTATTTCTATGAGTCAGTGACGGGAAGACTGAAGTTTGTTGTTAACCCCGACCAGAATTCCGGTATGGCGTATACTTACGCAGGCAACGGAGACCTGGTTCTGGTGGAGCCTGTCACATACACAAATTCTACGCCTTCTGCCGTTACCGATGCGGAATCGGTGCAGTATGTTTACTCGCAGGACAGACTCACGCAAATCAAAACCGAAAGTACAACGTTCGCAATTCTGCAATGGTTTTTGCGGGGATGATTATTCTGCTGCGGTATCATATTCACTTGTTATGGTTAGGTTGATAGAACTAAATGTTATTCTCGAAATAGACGATCAAATATTGTGCTGCCTATTGAAAGAACTTTCCGGTTTGATACAACTTTTCGATACGATATATAGAAATGAAGCGGTTGGAGGTAACAGAGGAATAGTTGTTTCATTCAATGAAACTATGAAGGTTTGCAGACTGTTGCAAGGTGATTCGGCTGAGCAAAAGAATTTATTTACCGTCGGAGTTGTCGGCAGTATACCGGTAACGAACATTACACTTGCATTTTGGAATGAGCGGACTTTGAGACATAACGGGATTCCCGTAAAAAAAGAAATAAGGGATGCTCTTAAAGCCATGAGTGTATATAACAATCTTTTGGGCAGCGGGGTGCGGAATCTGCTGTTGGGTAATACTTATGAGAAGGCGGCGAAAAAAATAAAAATATTTAAGCAGGTGGGGCTGGATTTTCTTTTTGATAGGATTCTTGATTTCTATATGTGCAAAATGATGGACGAAAAAAGGGGCTTTCTTGACAATATAGAAAACGTTATAGCAGATGAGCCTGTTGTTGATATCTTAAATTCTTTTTTGTCCGGACAATGCTCGAAAAAATGAAAGCAAAACGGGGCACGTGGTATGCTAACCGGCAATATCATTACCAACAAAAAACCATGGGGCAGGGAATAGCACAGGCATATTTGCATTGCTGCCGCAGCATTGGTTTCTCACCGACCTATTGCCGAAAGCTGAAAGAGGAAGAATTATTTGTTCGGGTGATTGTATTGTTGAGTATGTTGTGCATTCCGTTCAAAGAGCGCATCGCTCAAAAATACTGCCAGCAATTGCCGAAAACTGATGCCGAACGGATATTTCAAAGACGGCTGATCGGATAAAAGCAATAGGGCCGTCACGCGTTAGCGTGACAGCCCATCAGATATCCCAAAGGGGAAAACTCATTTTGAGTTTTCCCCTTATTTTAAGAGCCGATAACGAAATCTATACACAGCTTGACCGCATTACAGACCACCTTGCAACAATGACCAAGCAGGAGCGCATAGCGTGGTTTCGCAGAAGCGCCTATGTGCAGCCGCTGAATTTCATTCGGGAGATCGACGGCACCACCTACGCCGTAAGAGCATTTTTCAGCGAGGGCGCAAGGGAGAACATCACCGAAAAGGTACAGCGCATCATCCTGAAAAGCGACGACAAAAGCAAAGAAATTTAAGACCATCGCATTAAAGCGTTGAAGTTTACGGCCGGATATGGTAGAATGGGCTCACCTACAAATTCGACCATATCCGGCTGTGGAAAGGAGAGCTATGACAAAACAACCGGATAAAATCACAGCCCTGTACTGCCGCCTGTCCCGCGACGATGAGCAGGACGGCCTGTCAGGGTCTATCAAGAATCAGCAGACCATTCTTGAGAAGTATGCACAGGAAAATGGCTTTCAGAACACCCGTGTGTTCATTGACGATGGCTGGTCGGGTACGAACTTCGCAAGACCAGCGTTCACAGAGATTATGGAACTGGCGGAAAAGGGCCTCATCGGCACCTTGATCGTCAAGGATCACTCCCGCTTGGGGCGTAACCGCCTTATTGTAGGGCAGCTTCTGGAAGAGGGCTTCGACAGTCTCGGCGTCCGCTACATCGCCATTATGGACAACATCGACACCGCCAAGGGCATCAGTGACCTTGTCCCAATGCAGGACTTATTCAACGAGTGGCACGCCAAGAACACCAGCCAGAAAGTACGCAATGTGTTCAAGAGTAAGGGAATGTCCGGCGCACCGCTGACCACCAATCCGCCCTTCGGGTATCTGAAAGACCCGGAGAGCAAGAACGGGTGGATCATTGATGAAGCTGCGGCAAAGACCGTGCGGCAGATTTTCGCTTGGTGCGTGGACGGCCTCGGCCCCACGCAGATCGCCAAACGACTGAAAACAGCCAAGGTGCCGACACCTACCGAGCACTGGAGCAACATCGGCAGGAATTGCAGCAAGCCACCCGCCATACCGTACAACTGGTGTTCTGCCACAGTTGCTGACATCCTCAGTAAGCAGGAATACTGCGGCGATACGGTGAATTTCCGCAGCACTACCAAGTCCTTCAAGAACAAGAAGAAAATCGAGCGCCCGCCGGAGGAATGGCAAATTTTCAAGGATACGCACCCCGCCATCATCGACCGTGAAACCTTCGCCTTGGTGCAGGAGCTTCGCAAGCACCGCCGCAGGCCCACGAAAAGCGGCATCGTCAGTCCCTTTTCGGGTCTGCTCTACTGCGCCGATTGCGGAGAGAAGCTGTATTACAGCGTCACCAACAACTACAAGCGGGAGCAAGCCTATTTCTTCTGCTCCTCCTACCGCAAGAACTCCGAGGTCTGTTCCGCTCACTATATCCGTGAGAGAGTGGTGGAGCAGATCGTTCTGGAGAGTATGCAGCGCATCCTGCTGAATGTGCAGGCTTTTGAGAAGGAGTTCGCCCGCAAGCAGATGGACTGCTACACGGAGGACAAGAAAAAGCAGCTAGCCGCCAAGCGCCGGGAGCTGAGCAAAGCGAAAAAGCGTATTGCGGAGATCGATGCCCTGATCCAGAAGATCTACGAGGACAACGCCAGCGGAAAGCTGTCTGACGAACGCTACGCCACTCTGTCCCTGTCCTATGAGGAAGAACAGAAAACACTGAAATCCGCTGTGCCGGAGATGCAGGCGTATCTGGAAACCGAAACGGATAAAACCGAGAGCTTGCAGAAGTTCGTTCAGAAGGTGAAACAAATCACGGAGCTGCAAGCGCTGACCCCGGAACTGATCCACGAGTTCGTGGACAGAATCGTGGTGTATGCGCCGAGATATCTTGATGGCAAGCGGGTGCAGCTTTTGGACATCTATTACAGCGGCGTGGGTATCCTCCACGAGCTGACCCCGGAGGAGATGGAAGAAGCCTTCCAGCAGCACCTTACCGAGCGTAACAAGGAGAAAACGGCATAGCCACAAGGGTTACACCGTTTCCGAAAACTTATTAAACTGGGATACAAGAGCCGCCCCGGGGCACCTTCCTTACGGAGGGTGCCCCAACCGGTTGTTTGGTTTGGATGGTATTACCTCACCGAATACGGTATGGGCAAGTGATATTACTTATGTGAGAGTAGGCGATGAGCCTCACTTTGTTTGCGCGGTAATTGATTTATATTCCCATAAGGTCCTTGCAACCGCTGTTTCTAAAACAATTGACACAATGCTGTCTCTAAAAGCTTTTGCTCTTGCATACCAATCAAGGCATACAACAGACAAGCTTATTTTTCATACAGACCAAGGCGTACAGTACACAGCGTTGGCATTCCGAACATACTTGTCAGAGTTACATGTTTTACAATCCTTTTCTGCTCTCGGCTCGCCTACGCAAAATCCAGTTTGCGAATCGTTCTTTGCAAGAATGAAATATGAGGCATTATATCGTCAGGAATATTCCAACATAGATGAATTGGAGTCAGAAGTAGAGAAATACATCGATTATTATAACAACCGAAGACCACATCGCAGTTTGAATTTTAAAACTTCCTCGCAAATTGAAGACATTTTTTATAGTATAGCCTCTTAATAAAGAGAGAAAACACCCATTCTCATTACTGAAAATAGGTGTTTTCTTGTTGTAGTTTGATAGGGGGAAAATTGAAAACTCCAATTTGAAGTGTTCCAAAAGTCGTTACCCCCGCAATGGCTGGGATGGCCGGATTCGGACCGACGAATGCAGGAGTCAAAGTCCTGTGCCTTACCGCTTGGCGACATCCCATTGAATTTTGCTTTATTATTTTATCACACTTGCCGTACACTGTCAAGTGCCGACGAAATTTTATTTTTATATGTCGGTTTTGTTGATACTTGACATAGTTTAGTCTATATGATACAATAAGAGTGTAAAACACCGGAAAAACGTGTGCTTCCAACTTGCGGTGCAATGAAATTGACTTTGAAAGGTACGGTTATCAAAATGAAAAACATCTGCAGATCGACCATTGCGATCATTCTGGCGTTTGTATGTATCATTTCCTTTGCCGGGTGTGTAAAGGACGGCGGCGCAAAGCCGGGGGACGGCACCACTGAAGCCGAACCCGCGACCAAACAGGACCCGAAGCTTGCCGCGATCGAGAAGATCAAAAAAGAGGCGGTCGAGCTTGTGAACGACGACTCCGACGACAAGGACAGTGCCGACGAGCTTTTTGCGGCATTTTGCGGTGATTATGTCGTTGACAATATCAAACAGACGAACGGGCTCAGGCGCGTCGTCAGAAAGGGCGATGCCGCATTTACGGAATACGCCGATGGCAGCGGTCTTTATGTTGTTGCCCGCGACGGAGTTGTTTATTATGTTGAGAGCAGCGAAGGAAAATACAGCGTCGGCAATGCTGTCGAGCCGGGAAGCAGCAATGAATATCTGCCATCGGTGTTTTTTGACTTCAGCATGGATATAAGCGACTTATACAGCGGCAATAAGGACGATGCGAGCGGCAATATGACGAATATGCCGAAGCTGACCGAGGACATGGTGACGGTCGATGACGATATGAAGACGGCTGTATTTTCGGAGAGCTATCTGAATGACGTTATCAAATCTATCGCCAATTTCTTTGCCGCCGACAATGAAGCAGCAGGCAAAGAATTTTTGGCGTCTGCCGAGATCACCGGGAAATATTATGTTGAGGAAAAACGCGCCGAGTTGGTCTTAAAGTACAAAACCGAGGCGACGGGAGACGTTATAATGACGATAGGTCAGAAAAATGATGCCGAAAAGGGTCCTGTCGGCTTGCTAAAAACCGAATGGACCGTTGTGATGAACGGCATCAGCATGCCTACCGTCAGCGAGTTGACGGTGTACGGGGTCGAATATGACGGCAAAAAGCCCGTGTGCGGCACATTTGAGATAGCAACAACGACCGGGGCGTCGTTTGACTACCAGGGATACAAGGGAACGGTAAGCATGAAGCAGTCCGCATCATACAAGCTCGACACACGCGCAAACGCAAAGCTGAACTGCGATGCCGAGAGCGTGGTCGAAAGCGTGACCGTTATAGGCGGGAACACCGAGCGCGTGAATGTCAAAAACACTCTTGTGATAGAGGGCGGCAACATTGCATATTCGATGACGAGCAACGGCTCTACCTATGCGGTCAACGGCAAGATCAGGCTCGGTACCTCGGATGACATGAAGATACCTGCCGGTGTGGATTCCTGCATTGACCAATACATCAAGGAAACGAGCGGCGTCTGACAGTCGCGGTTTCGGAATGGGGAAGAAGACGATGGGAACGAGTTGCTGTAACGTCAAAAAGGACAGGACCGTGTTTGCGGTGAGATATCTGCGCCCGGCTGCCGTCATGCTGCTTTTGCTGCTCGTATGCTTTGCCGCGTTCGGCTGCCGCTCGGAAAAGGGCGAAAAGGGAGGCGAGAACGTGACGACGGTGCCAGAAACGACGCTTGACCCGCAAGAGGTGAGAGCGGGCGAGATCAAAAGCAGAGTGCTTGAGGTGATAAACAGCGATTCCGGCAACGGTACGATAAACACTGACGACCTTTTCGGAAAATATTGCGGAGATTATATGATATCGGATATCAGCGGCAGCCTGAACCGCCGCAATGTTGATTTTATCGCGCTGCATTCGGGGGTGACGACGCTGGCTTACAAGGACTCTCAGCGCGTATATTCTACCGTGCGGGAGGGATATGCATTCAGGATCACCGAGGAAAAATCAAAGTACAGAATGTCGGTAAGTGAATTTGCAAATTCCGGCAGCTACGTTTCTTCGGTATTTGATGCTCTGGGTATAAATATAAGCGCGCTGTTCAATCCGCTCTCCGGCGGTTTGGAGGGAATAGGAAAGCAATTCGGCCTTCCGCCGCTTACTGCCGATATGCTGACGGTCGACAAGGAACTTTCCTTGTGTGCCATTTCGGAGGAATATATCGCCGAATTAGCCCGCTTCTTTTGCAGGATGATGAAATATACCGACGAACAGACCAAGTATTTTATTGAGCACGGAACCTTCAGCGGAACGTATTATGTTGAGTCGGAAAGGGTCGAGTTTTATTTTCGCGGACATAAAAAGGATATCGAAACCGTAAGAATATGGATCACATCGTATGTCTCTGCGGTCGAAGGAAACAGCACCAAGGTGGAGATCAAGCCGAAATACGGTATCAACACGGCGCCGAGGTCGGCAGAGCTGAAGGTGGTAGATCTGGAGAAGGGAAGCAACGGTAAGCTTGTTGCGGGATTATTTGAAGCCACTTACAAATTCAAAAATGAACCTTACGATCAATCGGGTGTCCGCGGAAGGTTGGATACCGATCAGACTGCCGTTATGAAGTTCGACACGAGACCGGAAGCGGAGAAGAATGTAGAGATATCCGTAAAGTCGAAATACATATTGCGGCCGGAGCGTGGTAAAAATCTCACCGGAGAGTCGGGGATAGCTATGTACATTTCCGACGGAATCTTGAGATATAAGGGGGGAAGCGGCAACGGTATAAGCGGAAAGCTCAGAATGGGCACACCGGATATGCCTGCTCTTCCCGAAGAAGCGGAAAAGATGATCGAAGATTATCTGAGTAAAAACGGCGCGGCATGACGCCGTGACGCTTATTACCGGACACAAAATAACAGAGAGGGCTGCGGCGCTTTGCGCCGCAGCCCGATATTTTATTCTTTTTTACCAGCTCCAGCCGGTATAGCCGCCGCCGAGTACCTTTTCGTGATAAACGTGCGTGAGCTTGCCGTCCTTGACCTCAATGCCGTCGGTGCCGTCGCCCGCATAGTAGATCATGCCGTCCTGAGCGTATTTCTTTACGCTGTTCATGACGCTGCGCATTCCGGCGCTCTTGACCGCTCCGCCCGAGGACTGCGGGACGAGCACGACCGACGCCTGCATTTTGTTGTAGAGCGATTCGATCCTGTTGTACACATGGTGAGCGACCTGAACGATATCACATTTCAGCGTTTCGGCGCTGTTGTTTTTTATTATCACATTTGCCGCCGGAGCATTGATATCGCCGAGCAGCCAGAACGACTTGCCGTTGAATTCGATGTCAAGCACGGTGCTTGAGTTGTTGAAGTCGTTGGCGACATTGCTGACCGCATTGCTTGCGTTGACGATATCCTCGTGAGTGTACATTACATTGATCTTTACGTCGGCAAGGTAGAAGCTCTGACCGGTGTGGACCTGAATGAACTTGACATCGTTGCCGAAATACTTCTGAATGTATGTGATGAGTTTGGAGTGGTTTCCTCTGCCGTCGGTGAATATCGTTGTTGACGTGTAATAAGAGGGAAGATTGAAGAACACGCGCTCAAGTGTGAGTTGGCTGCAGTATTTCTTGAAGAAGAGTGCCGCACCGCCCATATGGTCGCTGTGTCCGTGTGAGACGGACCATGCCGCTATGCGTATCTTGCCGGTCGGCTGCCCGGTTATCTCTCTGAGGAATGCCATAAAGCCGTCGCACTGGGCGTCGTCAAACTGCTGATATCCGCCGCCGTCGAGAATGTATACCGAATTGTCGGCAAGCTTCATAACATACATCATGCCGCAGTTGATGCGCTTTTGTCCATCGGTGTCCACTGCGTTGCCGCCTGCGGCGGTGCTGTGCATGGGCACGCCGTACTGATAAAGGATGGTCCTGTCGCCTTCCTTGGCTGTGTAGGTATACCCGAAGCTGTCGTTGGCGCAGTCGCTGTTTTTGTCGAGAACGACACGCACTTCGGCGGCGGAGGCGGTGTAGTATGTATATATTATCTGACCGTCCTCCGTGTACTGCGCATAGAGGTTGCCGTCGCGCATATTGGTGTATGTCTGCGTGTAGCCGTAACTTTCAAGCTTTTTGCAATAATCGTCGAAGCCGGATGCGTTTGTCTTTGATATGATCGCCATGAGCGATTCGTTTTCCTTGAGAAGCAGCGGATCATCGATGCCCTGACCCGAACGGTAGAGAGCGCTGCTGTATTTGCCGCCCTGATATGAGGGGACGGTCTTGAGCAGCCACGATGACGAAGCATTGCTGCCGTAGGCATGGCACACGCTGCAGCGGGTGTCGCTCGTGCCGGGAACGCTCACATAGTTGTGCGGTTTTGTGTTTGAACCCGCAGCACCGCAATAGGTGCACTTGGAAGGATTCTGACAGCTTTCGCCGCCGACGAAGCGGTGCCCGGAGCAGCCCTTGGTCGTTGAGGTGAGCAGGGGAGAGCTCTTGTCTGTGGGCTCGTCTCCGGTACCTTCCCAGATTATGATATTGTCAACATAGCCGCACTGCTTGCCGCCGGTCTTGAGCACTATCGCTCCGCCGAGGCTTTCGGGCTTGAAATATTCCGTCGCCTTTGCCGAGCCTTTGGAAACAAGCGTCCATTTGCCGGTGCCGGGATATCCGGGGGTGTTCACGCGCATATACACGCTGTTGCCGCGCGTCCAGTCCACAACGTATCTGATAGAAACGTTTACGCCGGAAAATACCTGTGTGTTTTCGGAATAGTTCTTGCCGAGCAGCTTTTTCACTATCGAACCGGAACCGGTGCTTGACGCGGTGCCGCCGTCATAGGTGTACCACTGGCTGAAATAGTGGAGCTGGCTGTTGGCTGTGCCGCGGTTGCGGAAGTGGAATGAGTTGTATGCCTGGCCGTTGTAGTCGCTTACGAGCGCGATATAACGGCTGGCATCCGCCGCGCTGTCGTAGATGAGGTCATACTGATAGGTATAGTTCTTTTCGTGATAAGCGCCGAACTGCGCCGCGGTGAGAACTATTACATATGAGTCGGTCGATTTATCGGAAATGTTTGAGATATAAAGACGGCGGCTGCCGTTGATGACCTTGATCGAATACAGCGACGTATTGTTTTTGTACGCGCCGTTTGCGGTCGTGTCGACGTTCCATCCGAGCTTGGAGAGCGTTGTCTTGCTGTCGGAGATGTCGCCGTACTTGTCAAAGTTCTCGTAGTAAAGGACCTTTCCGGGGACTGGCGCGGGTGTCTCCGATGTCGTAGGTGCGTCAGTTGCAGTTGTTGTGCCGGATGTGGAGGGCGAGGTGGTGTTGTCCGGTTTTGCGGTCGTCGTCTCGCCGCTTGTGGCGGGAGTGTCGGTAGTTGAATCGGGAGCGCTCGTGTCGGGCGCCGAGGTGTCGGGCGAAGTGCCGGTGGTGCCGTCTGCGCCGGGAGCCGATGTTGCGGCATCGGAGGTGCCGGTCGGCTCGTCGGTGCCCGGCGCGGTCGTGTCCGAAGTGGAGAGCGATGTTCCGGGGGTAACTGTTGTGATCGTGCCGTCACCGTCCTTGCGGCAGCCGATCATACCTGTGATGACCGTCAGCAGAAGAAGCACGGAGAGCACGGCGGATAAATGTCTTTTAGTCTTTTGTGACATGGGGCTTATCCTTTCGTTGTTTTAATTTTTTTCGGAATGACGAAACAAAATCTATATACAAATTATATCATTATATGAGGTATAAAGTCAAGGTTTTTGTTAAAAATAATAACAGCATATAAACAACGATCGGGCTGCTGAACATTCCCGTTTTGCTCTTATGTATTTCCGGGTTTAAGGTCATGCGGGGCAAAAACGTTGTTCGTTCGCATGATAGGCGTTTCCCGTCCGCCGATAAACAGTGGGGCTGACGCATAATTGCGTCAGCCCCACTGCTGCATTTGTTATTTATTTTACGGTAACTTTCTTGTATGCTTTTTTGCCGCGGCGGAACACGATGCCGCTTCTGAGAGCGTCGCCGGTGTATTTTGCCTTGAGGTCTGTGACCTTTTCGCCGTCGGCGGAAACACCGCCCTGTTCGACTGCGCGGCGCGCCTCGGATTTCGAGGCAACGAGACCGGACTTTACGAGCACCGTGAGAATGTCGATGTCGCCGTTTGCGTCGAGATCGCCTGCGGTGAGCTCTGTGGTCGGTATTGCGGCGTCGGCACCCGCTCCGAAGAGCGCCTTGGCGCTTGCGTCCGCTTTGTCGGCTTCATCCTTGCCGTGTACGAGCGAGGTGAGCTCGTATGCAAGTATCTCCTTGGCGCGGTTGAGGTCGCTGCCCTGCCACGACGACATTTCGTTTATCTGTTCGATGGGCAGGAATGTCAGCATCCTTATGCACTTGAGCACATCGGCGTCGCCGACGTTGCGCCAGTACTGATAAAAGTCGTAGGGGCTTGTCTTTTTGGGATCGAGCCACACGGCGTTGCCGGCGGTCTTGCCCATTTTATGCCCCTGTGAGTCGGTGAGCAGGGTAATGGTCATGGCGTGAGCATCCTTGCCGAGCTTGCGGCGGATGAGCTCTGTGCCGCCAAGCATATTCGACCACTGGTCGTCGCCGCCGAACTGCATATTGCAGCCGTAGTTTTTGTAGAGATAGTAGAAGTCGTAGGACTGCATTATCATGTAGTTGAACTCAAAAAACGAAAGTCCTTTTTCCATGCGCTGCTTGTAGCATTCGGCACGCAGCATATTGTTGACCGAGAAGCATGCGCCGACCTCGCGGAGAAAATCTATATAGTTGAGATCGAGGAGCCAGTCGGCATTGTTGACCATCTGAGCTTTGCCCTCGCCGAATTCGATAAAGCGGGACATCTGGCGGCGGAAGCATTCCGCATTGTGGTCGATATCTTCCTTTGTGAGCATTTTGCGCATATCCGTGCGCCCGGAGGGGTCGCCTATCATGGTCGTGCCACCGCCTATGAGGGCAAACGGCTTGTTGCCCGCCATCTGCAGGCGTTTCATGAGCGTAAGAGCCATAAAATGACCTGCCGTGAGGCTGTCGGCGGTGCAGTCAAAGCCGATGTAGAACTTTGCCTTTCCCTCATTTATCATTGTGCTGATCTCGGCTTCGTCTGTGACCTGTGCTATCAGACCGCGTGCCTTCAGCTCGTCGTAAATATTCATTGCTGCTTGAAACCTTTCGTTAATGTGCGTTCCGGGCTGCCTGAATCCATCAGACAACCCGGAAAAATCGGTATCTGTGATCTGTGACCGCTGATACTTACTTTGCGAATGTGTCGTTTATCTTTTCAAGGCTGCTCTTGAGAACATTGTTGAAAGTGGAGACCTTGCGGGACCATCCTGCCGCGGTGTTGTCGCGAAGGGTGTTGCGGAAGGGCTGATAAGACATATTCTGCAGAGGAGTGGTGAATATTCTGGAGAGGTCCATGACGACGGTGCGCTTGATGGTATCATACATCAGGCTGTCCTCAAGGTCGTCGGAGTAACGGACCTTCATCGACTGCTCGAAGAGGGCGGGCGTTACGCGGCGATAGCCCTCGGAGGCGAGGCACTCAAGCGTCGCGGCTGCGGCATCGGCATCCTTTGCCTTTACGGAGATGGAGTAAAGGGTGAAGGGGAATGCCATGCAGGTGCGGTAGTCGGACTGCTCTTCATTGTACTTCGGAACGGGAAGCATGCCGTATTTGAAGTCGGAGACGTCCTTCAGCGTGCCGGAGGCGATGTAAACTCTGTCAACCACGAAGAGCGCGCGACCCTCGGAGAATGCCTTTGCGGACGAATACTTGGAAGTTGTGCCCTTTGTGAAGGCGAAGCCGCTGTTGTAGAAGAAGTCGGTGAGTTTTTCGAGCAGCGACATCGTTTTGTCGGATTTGACATCATCGGAGAGTTTGAGAGTGCCGTCGTCGTTCTTTTCAAGGAACTGGAGGTCGGAGCCGATGTAGAAGCAGTCGAAGTGCAGGTCGATGGACTCGAAGCCGTATCTGTCTTCATAGTCGGCGGTACCGTTGGCGTTTTCGTCTCTGTAAACGTTCTGGCACAGCTCTATCAGCTTGTCGATCGTCCACTGACCGTTTTTAACGGTGTTATAGAGGTCGGAAACGGTCATGTCGGGGTGCTCTTCGACAAGCATACCCTTGTTGAAGAAGGTAGCATACATCATGTAGAGCATGTTGGTGGAGATATCGCCCGAAGTGAAGTACAGCTTGCCGTTGACGGTAGCGGTGTCGGTGAGCGATGCGGGCCACCACGGTTTTTCAAAATTGATGTATTTAAGATCGAGAAGGTTCTGAGTCAGACCGTTCATGGCAAGCGTTGCGGCGGTCATGCTGTAGCCGCAGAAAACGTCATATCCGCCGCCGGAAACAACGCTGTTGTTGGCGGTCTCAACGAAGTTTTTCTGGTTTGAGTAGTTGCCCTTTGTGCCGATCCATTTAAGCTCGACGCCGAGGCGTTCCTGGACCTTCTGGTTTCTTTCGGTGATGCGGGTATTGACTATGTTGCCGTCGTCCTTGGATTCCTCAACAAAGAATTCGGGGCGCTCGACGTCTTCCCAATAAAGGAATGTCACACTGTCGTTGATCTTGAGAGATTCGGGCAGATCGTCCTGTATCTCTCCCGATGTAGTCTCGGGGGCGTTTGTAGCGGCGGCGTCGGTGGTCGTTGTGTCGCCGTTGTTGTCCGGCTTGGCACACGCCGCAAATGCTGCGATGAGCATTATCGCCGAAAGAAGCATGGCGATTATTTTGGCTGTTCTTTTCATGATAGATCCTTTCTTAAAAAAATTAAATTAATCTACGTAGATTATAACGCATTTTCGATCGGATGTCAATACAAAACGCGTTCAAAAAGCAATACAAAATGAAAAACGGACGGCGGGCAGAACGTCCGTATAAAATTGCGGTGAACGGCGGCAAAGAATAAAAATTGCCATTCATAACGGCGCGCATGCGGCGCACAATAGTAGCAGAGAACGCAATACGCGGACTCAATTAATATAGATTTGCGGGCGTCCGCGTATGCGGCTGCTCACATGAGGAGAATTTCAAATGGCTAACAATAAGACTCTTGTTCCCGAAGCAAAGGCTGCTCTTGAAAAGTTCAAGATGGAAGCTGCCGGTGACGTTGGTGTTACCCTGAACCAGGGCTACAACGGCGATCTCACTTCCCGTCAGGCCGGTTCTATCGGCGGTCAGATGGTCAAGAAGATGATCGAGAAGTACGAGAACGATATCAAGGCGAGCAAATAAAAGCTTTTCCTCCCTTTTATGACATCTGAGTTTTTACGGTAAAACGGGGCTGTCGCACATTAGTGCGGCAGCCCTTGATATTATTATGCTTTCGTCGTTGTCAGATCATGTCCGGAGCATCCGCATCGGCGGGAAAGTCGTCGGCATCAAGTCTGCGGCGCCCGCGGCGGCGTTTTTCTCCGTCCGGCGCGGGAGGTGTTTCCGTATTGTCGATATACCTCTGAGCCTGTGTGGTGAAGAGCTTGTAATACTCGCCGTGAAGAGCCATCAGCTCGCGGTGGTCGCCTTCTTCAATGACCTCGCCGCCCTTGAGGACGACGATCTTGCTTGCGATAACGGCGGATGAAAGACGATGCGACACGAATATGGTGGTCTTGCCCTCGCGCAGACGGTCGAAGGTGTTGAATATATCCTGCTCCGCCATCGGGTCGAGCGACGCGGTGGGTTCGTCGAGTATGAGTATATCCGACTCGCGGTAGAATGCGCGCGCTATGGCGAGCTTCTGCCACTGGCCGCCCGAAAGCTCGATCCCGTCCTGCTCGAAAATACGCATGAGCGGCGTGTCGTAGTCGCGCGGCAGCGCGCGTATGTATTCGTCGGCACTGCTTTGCCGTGCGCTCTCGCGTATGCGGGCAGGGTCGGGCTCGGCGTCGATATTGCCGAAGGAAATATTCTCGGAGACCGACACTGCATATTTGCCGAAATCCTGAAAGATTATTCCGAATATGTTATAGAGCTCGTGCGTGTCGTATTCGCGTATGTCTTTACCGTCAAGCAGTATCACGCCCTCGGTGGGATCGTAAAGGCGCGTGAGCAGCTTTATGAGCGTGGTCTTGCCCGCTCCGTTGAGACCGACGAGCACCACTGTCTCGCCCGGGCGGAATTTCAGATTCACGTTTTTTATTACATACCGTTCGGTGCCGGGATATGCGAAGCTCACGTTTTTGAATTCGATCGTGTGCGGGGCGCCGTGTGCCACAGGCTCGGGCGGTTCCTTTGTCGGCACGACCGTCTGTTTTTCCTTCATAAAGGACACGAGGTTATCGATGAACAGTGTGCCCTCGTATATCGACGCCGATGTCGTGATGAACGAGGCGACGCAGGTCGCTATCGAGCTGAGTGCTCCGGTGTAGAGGGAATAGTCGCCTATGCGGTAGCTGCCGTCAAAAACTCCGCGCGCGATTATTGCATAGCAGAGGCAGTTTGCGGCGCAGGAGATGACCGCCGACAGCACGAGCCAGAAGCTTTCGTGCACTATCAGCGATTTGAGACCGGCAAAATACTGCTTGAACACCTGACGGTAGCGGTCGATAAAGGTATCCGAAAGGTTGAATATGCGTATCTCCTTTGCCATGTCCTTGTTCACGAGCAGATCGGAATAGTAATTCATCTGCCTGCGGTCCTTGGAGCGGTTACGCATATACTGAAAATTCTTGCGGCGGTAATAAAAGTTTATCGCAGCCGAGGGGAAGGAGACTGCCACGATGAGAAGCGGTATCCACCACATATTCGGTATGCGCGCAAGTATCACGAGATAACCGACAAGGGATATGAGCGTACTTACGATGGAGAAGGTCGCCTGAAGCGTCTGTATCGGGCGCGAGCCCGCCTCACGGTTGGCGTTTTCGAGCTTTTCGTAAAAGCCGGGCATGTCGAACGATGCAAGATCGAGCGTTTTTGCCTTCTCCATTATCTGTATCTTGACCTGCTTTACGACCTTCTGTCCGGCGATGCGGATTATCGAGTTCGATATCCGCGTGACCACACGGTTTATCAGACGGAAGGTAAAAAGACCGATGAGCAGCCCGAGCAGCACCGAGCCGACGAATTGCAGCTCGAGCGGCACGCCGTTTGCCTCGGCGACCGCACGTTCGCTCGTCAGACGCTGCATTTCGTTGGTTATGCGCGCGGTTATCAGCGAGCCTATGATCGGTGTTACGCCGTCAAAGACCGAAATGAACAGCATGGTAAACAAAATGAGCGGGTCTGTCTGCCACACGAGCACGAAGGTATAAAACAAACGGTAAAAGAAACCGCCGAGAAGCTCGCGCAGGTAGCGCGGCACGTCGCCGATATTTTTGGGGAGCGGCACTTTTTCATACTGATATCCGCCGCGTCCGCCGGGCGGGGGTCCGAATCCTCCGGGGCCCATCAAGATCATCACCTTTCGATTTCACGATTGCATATATTCTATCACAAAATAGTTGCGATTGCAACCGTTTCGGCGAAAAAAGTGAAAAAAACCGTGCAATATCTTGTTTTGCGCGGCGATATATGATAAAATATATCCTGGAAAATTATTTAACAGCAATAGGAAGTAACTGTCATGCATCTTTATCCCGCAGATATTCTTTTACCCGATTTTAGCAAAACGGACGGCAGGCTCTGGGCGACGGTCGCCTGCGATCAGTTTACGGGCGAGCCCGAATACTGGCAGCGAGTTGACGCCGAGGTGGGCGACGCGCCCTCGACACTTCGCCTTATGCTGCCCGAGGCATTTCTTTCCGAATCGTCGGAGCGAGTGCCGAAGATCCATGCCGCAATGCGCAGCTATCTTGACAGCGGAGTTCTCGTGCCTCACCGACGCCGCGCCGTGTGGCTCGACCGTACGCAGAGCAACGGGCTTGTGCGCCGCGGGCTCGTGGCGGCGATAGACCTTGAGGAATACGACTTCTCCGAGGGTTCGACCTCACCGATACGTGCCACCGAGCGCACGGTGCCGGAGCGCATTCCGCACCGCATAGGCGTGCGCCGCGGCGCGCCGCTCGAGATGCCGCACGTTATGCTCCTGATAGACGATCCCGCCGACAGCATCCTTTGGCGTTTTTCCGAACGCGCCGCAGATGCTTACGATTTTGATCTCATGGAGGGCGGCGGTCACGTGCGCGGCGGCTTTGTCGGCGCGTCCGAGCTGAAGGACATAAATGTTGCGCTTGACGAGCTCGTAGCGCGCAGAACGGGTACCGACGCACCGATACTGTTTGCGGTCGGCGACGGGAACCATTCTCTTGCGACCGCCAAAACGGTGTGGGAGGAATACAAGGCTGCCGGAGCGCCCGCCGATCACCCGGCACGGTACGCGCTCTGCGAGGTGGTCAACCTGCATGATCCCGCGCTTGAATTCGAACCGATATACCGTCTGGCGTCGGGCTGCGACATCCCGCGTCTTATGCTTGAATTCCGCGCTTATGCCGGCCGTCTCTGCGGATGCGAAAAGCCGCAGGAATTCGAGGTCGTGATGAACGGCGGCAGGGAAAAGATAACCGTCGCTCACCCCGAAAAGGCGCTGCCCGTTGCGACGCTTCAGGATTTCCTCGACCGCTATGCCGCCGCCGCTCCGCTCGAGCTCGACTACATACACGGCATCGACTCGCTCGTGTCCCTCGCGGGTGCGCGCGGCAAAGTCGGGTTCATATTTGAAGGAATGAAGAAGAGCGAGCTTTTCCGTGCGGTCGAAAAGAACGGCGCACTGCCGCGCAAGACGTTTTCTATGGGTCACGCGGCTGATAAAAGATATTATATCGAGTGCCGACGCATTGACTGATATAATTTACATATTTAATACAAATATTACCTACGCGTCACATATCCTCTGATAATGTCTGTTATAATCGGGCATTATAGGATGTGAAAGGGGTGCGGGTAATGAAAAAAAGATCGTTCGCGGCTTTTGTTCCGGTATTTGCGGTGATCGCCGCCGTCGTGCTTGTTGCCGTATATTTCGGCGGCAGAAGGTCGGACGCCTTTGGAAAGCAACCTGAGACGACCGACGTATCGCGCCGCGAGCCGGCTGAGCTTGAGGCGTTCCTGGCATATGTCGCAAAGGGAAAATATATGCAGGCGTCGCGCGAGGCGGCAAGACTGACCGATCCCGACGCGCGCGGGGCTGCCGGGACTGTGATAAGCGGGAATTCCGGCGATTTTGAGTCGGGTGTCACCGCCGCCGTGACCGAATATATGGTCAGGTACAGGATAGACGACGGTAAAAGGTTTCTTGAGGGGCTCGTCGGGCTCGGCATCGACAGCCATATTGCCGCCGAGAGCGAGCGGCTTGAAAATTACCGCATTTATCAGGATGCCGAGCTTGAAAGCGTTGTGCTTTCGGAAACGCTCGAGAATATCTACACGCACTGCATGATAGCGTTCCCGGAGATAAATTTCGCATCCTCCGTGACCTACCGCAAGTGCGGCGACGATTGCCTGACGCCCGCCGAATTCATGTATCTGCTCGATTCGCTCTACGAAAAGGGGTATATTCTGATCGACGCGAACCTGCTTTGCGGCGATGACGGCGGTATCGTAAGAACGCTCATGCTGCCGAAGGGCAAAAAGCCGCTTGTTTTCTCGTTTGACGACGTTACCTATGATTCGCGCAAGCGCGGAACGGGGATGGTCGATAAGCTCATCGTTGATGAGGATGGTTATGTCTGCACCTATACGGAAAAAGCCGACGGCAGCACGGTCGTGGCGTATGACAACGAGATCTTTCCCGTTGTTGACGAATATGTGCGCTGCCACCCCGATTTTACCTTTCACGGCGCGCGCGGAACGCTCTTTCTTACGGGATTTGACGGGATCCTCGGCTACAGGACGCAATCAGAGCCGGTGGATGCAGCCGAGGCTGCGCTGAGGCTTGACCGTGAGGCGGAGATTCGTGAAGCCTCAAAGGTCGTTGCGGCGATGAAGGCTGAGGGCTGGACCTTCGGCTCTCATAGCTGCGACCACCGGCATATGACGCGCTTGAGCGCAGACGAGTTCAAAAACGACATCGACACGTGGCTTGGGGAGGTCGGCTCGATAGTGGGTGAGACGCAGCTCTTCTGCTGGCCTTACGGCGACCACACCGACGCACGCTACGGTGCAGATCTTCGCCGCGGCGAGCTGCACAGGTATCTTTACGACAGCGGCTTTCGCATATTCTTCGGCTGCGGCTCGGCGAGATATATCGCCGGGGAGCCGGACGGGCTCGGCGTTTTTACCGATCGCAAGGGAATGACCGGGGATGTTCTTTATTATATCGAAATGGGGTATGAGCAGTACCGGCGCGACTATCTTTATCTTATAGATCCCGACGCGATGTGGGATCCACTGAGATTGCCGTACAAATATATGCCTCCGTATAAAACACGCTGACGCGGATACGCGCCCGCCGTGCAAATTTTGCACGGCGGGCAATTTGTTTTTTCCGCGTTCCGACATTTTTATCAGCCTGCGCGGAGTATACTTTTAATGTGTTGCGGAGGTGACGGACATGGGCGAGACCGTTTATGCCGATATTTTGTTTTTTATCAATTTCAGCATGGACTTTCTTTGCTTTTACATATGCTCGCGCGTGCTCGGAAGGCGGCTGCACGTCCTTCGTGCGACTGTCGCCTCGGTCATCGGCGGGGCGTATTCGGTCGCAATGCTTTTTTTCGATCCGGGAGGATCGGCGGAGATATTGCTCGATATCGGTGTGCTGCTCATTATGTGCGCCGTCGCGCAGCCGAACGGGAAAAACTCTCTTGCGGGTGAGTTCGGCGGTGCGGCGATGTATGCGGGCATATCTGCGGCTCTCGGCGGGGTTTATGACCGCCGTATACAGCCTTGCCAATCGACTCGGTCTTTCCGGAGATGCCGCAGCGCCGGGCAGCGGCGATGTCGGCGGTGAGATGTCGGCGTGGGTGTTCGCGCTCCTTGCGGCATCGGGGGCTGCTGCGGCGGTGATAGGCGGCAGGCGCTTGCGGCTGCGTTCGTCGGGCGACCGTTTTTCCGTTACCGTCAGCATGGGCGGAAAAAATGCCAGCTTTGACGGCATGACCGACAGCGGGAACCTGCTTTCCGATCCTTTGAGCGGCAGGCGCGTGATGATATGCGAGCTGAGCGCAGTTGACGGGCTGCTCGACCCCGCAACGGCCGCAATGATACGCTTGGGCGGGCCGGGTGCCACAGGCACTCGTCTGTCGCCCGAGGCGGCGGCAAAGCTGCGGTTCATTCCCGCGTCGGGCGCGCTCGGAGACGGTCTTTTGTGCGCCTTGATGCCGGAGAGAGTTACTCTTACCGACGTCAAGGGCGAAAAGAGCCGCGACGCCGATCTGCTCGTTGCTCCCGTGCCGCGCCGACTGTCGGCAAACGGCTGCCGTGCGCTCCTTCCGCCGGGACTTATGGATTAGCGCCGCCCAAGAATCAGAAAAGAGGTCATCGGATATGAAATTTCATGAAAAGATCAGGTCCTTCCGCCTGTGGCTCTCACGTCTGGCGGCACGGCTTTTTCCGCGCGGGATATACTATGTCAGCGGACCCGAAACGCTTCCTCCGCCGCTTTCGCGCGAGGAGGAGCGCGAGGCGCTCGACCGCCTTTCCGCCTCTCCGGGGGACGAGCAGGTGCGCGGACTGCTTATAGAGCGCAATCTGCGACTTGTCGTTTATATCGCGCGCAAGTTCGAAACGACCGGGATAGGCATCGAGGATCTTGTGTCGATAGGCACGATGGGGCTTATAAAGGCGATCGGCTCATTCAGGACCGAAAAGAACATAAAGCTCGCCACATATGCGTCGCGCTGCATTGAAAACGAGATACTTATGTACATACGCAAGCGCAGTGCTTCGCGCTGTGAGATCTCGCTCGACGAGCCGCTTAATGTCGATTGGGACGGCAACGAGCTGCTGCTTTCGGATGTGCTGGGCAGCGAGGACGGAGGGGTCGGCGAGGCTTTTGCGGCGCGCGAGGAAAAGCGTGTCATTCACGAGGCTGTCGCGTCGCTCGAGCCGCGTGAGCGTCAGATAATCGAGCTGAGATACGGACTTTCGGGCGATCGGGAAATGACGCAGAAGGAGGTCGCCGATCTTCTCGGGATATCGCAGTCGTACATCTCGCGGCTTGAAAAAAAGATAATCGCACGGCTGCGTCGTGAGCTCGCGGGAAAAATATAATAATAATAAAAGAAAATAAAAGTACGGCTGTCCTTTTTTGCATCGGACAGCCGTGTTTTTTACACGTCGTTTTTTATTATGTCGTCGTAGGTCTCACGCCTGACGGCAACGTAGTTCTCGCCCTGTGACAGCATGACCACGGGCGGGCGCGGTATGCGGTTGTAGTTCGATGCCATCGAATAGTTGTAGGCTCCCGTGGTGAGGCAGGCGATGTGGTCGCCGCGCCGTATGTCGGCGGGAAGGCTCACGCCGTGCTGGAGCATATCTCCGCTCTCGCAGCATCTGCCCGCCACCGAAAACAGCCCGGTCGCCGTGCCGAGTGTCTCGGGACGGTCGGAGCAGAGGAGGGTATAGGGCGCTTTGTAAAGCGCAAAGCGCGGGTTGTCGGTCATGCCGCCGTCGACGGAAACGTAGCTGCGGCAGCCCGGGATCCTTTTGACGGAACCGACGGTGTAGAGCGTCATGCCCGCGTCGGCGACTATCGCCCTGCCGGGCTCAAAGCACACCGTGCGGCATATGCTCCCCAACACGGCGGCGACGGAGCGCATTATTGCTTCGACATCGGGATACCGTGCGTCTGCCGTGTACGGAACGCCGAACCCTCCGCCGAGGTCGAGACATTCCGCTTCGTATCCGAGTGAGCGGCGGATGTCCGAGATGAAGGCAGCCATTATTTTTGCCGAGCGCCCGAAAACGTCGGGATCGAATATCTGCGAACCGACATGGCAGTGAAAGCCCGCAAGCTTTATTCCGGGCAGCGAGAGCGCAAGGCGCGCCGCAGCCTCAGCCTGACCGGTCTCTATCGCGCAGCCGAATTTCGAATCCACCTTTCCCGTTGTCACCGCCGCGAATGTGTGCGGATCTATGCCGGGAGTTACGCGAAGCAGAAGCCGCCGGCGCACGCCGTGCGCCGCGGCAATGCGCGAAACGGCGCGTATTTCGTCCTCACCGTCGGCTACTATGCAGCCGACGCCTAGCTTTACCGCAAGCTCTATATCCGCGTCGGTCTTGTTGTTTGAATGAAAAAACACGTCGCGCATCGGGAAGCCCGCTGCGTTTGCCGTGTATATCTCGCCCGACGACACAACGTCGGCGCCCATATGCTCGTCCGTCATTATGCGGTACATCCGCATGAACGATGCCGCCTTTGACGCGTACATTATGCGCACATCAACATCCGGCGCAAACGCGGCGCGTGCCGCTGCCAGGAAACGCCGGCAGTTGAGACGTATGCGGTCCTCGTTCATGAGATAAAGCGGTGTGCCGTATTTTTTTATGAGAGCCGCGGTGCTTTGCCCCGCAAAGCAAAGCTCGCCCTGCTCGCCGACCGAAAGATCGGGGCAGGGCAGCTCTGAAAGTGTTGCGGTCTTTTGTTTTTCCGTCACCATCGTTCAGCGTCAGCCCTTTGCGCCGTTGTCGATCGTTATGGTGCCGTTCTTCACCGTTACGGTTATGGTGTTCATATCGTCGGGCTTCGGCGTTTCGGTGGTCTCTGCGCTTTCGTCATCCGACGCTTCGGTGGTCTCCGAGGTGTCCTCACCCGGCGTTACGGGCACGAGCGGGGTCTCGATGTTGATCTCGGAGAATTTTCCCGTGGTCTCCTTGCCGTAGACCTTTATTGCACCCGAGGCGCGCAGTTCAACGTTGAAGCCGGAAAAATCGGGTTCGGTGCGGTCGTATGTAAACGAGCCGTTCTTGACAGTCGCTTCGATCTTGTGCGAGAAGGTGCTGCCGCTTATGCTAACTTTACCGTCTGCGGCGCTGAGTATCAGCTCGCGAGCCGTGACTCCATCAAGCTTTACGGCGGTCTCTTTATCGGAATCGACGGTCACGGTCGATCCGGTCGAGATGTTCTTTAACGTGATGTCTCCCTTTGCGGCGGCGAGCTTGTAGTCGCAGTCGGCATCAACGTCGGAGAGCGTTATGTTGCCCGTCTTGGTCTGAAGGTCGATGAAGATGACAGACGTGGAGCTGTCAAGGTAAAGGTTTACCGTGCGCTCTCTGCCGCGGTATTTCCAGTAGTTCAGGTAGTTGCGGAAGCCGTTGAAGTTTATCTTGAAGGTGTCGAGGTTTATGAGCCCGGATATACCGTCGATGTCGGAGAGCGTGAGCTGCGTTTTGCTCGAGGTGAGATTGTAGCTGCCGTCCGTGAAGTTTATGAGGTCGATGTGGCTCTTTTCGGCTCCGCCGTACACGTTTACGTCAACATCGCCGAGGTTGACAACGATTTTTTTGAGCGACGCCTCGTCGATGTCAAACGTCTGGGTGAAGTTATTTTCGCTGTCTCCGTGCTGGTCGAAGAGCGATATGCCTTCCTTGCGCGCCATGTCGTTTGCGCTTATGCACATGAGAACGCCGGCGCAGGCGAGGATAACGGTAACGATTATAAAGATTATCGAGGTGGGTTTCATTGCTTTTCGATCGCTCCTTTCAGGGCAATAAAGCCGTCGCGGGCTTTAAGCGCCGCATAGCCGGCAAGCTGCGTGATCTTTTTGATAAGGAACGGAACGAGCCGTATGGCTGCGTTGTACATAAGTATTCCGATGAGAGAGGCGACCGAGCCGATCGTTATGCCGAGCCCTATCTCGTAAAGACCGACCGGAACGACGCCGGTGACGATCTTATACGCACCGTAGATTATACCGATGAGCGATACCGAGCAGCCGGCTCCGACTATGACGATAAGGAGTGCGATGAATCCGACCGCAACGGCTGCGAGCAGGGCGATGATGCCGAGGAACACAAGCGCGGCAGCCGCGGCGAGCAGCGCCGCAAACGGAATGGCAACGCAGAACAGCACGCGCTTTATCGTTTGCTGCTTAAGCTCCTCTTCACTGAGCGCGGGGCGCTGCTTTGCGCCCTCGTAGTATTCGGGATCGGTGACGGGATCGGGATTGCGCCGTGCCTGTGCGGGACGTGCGCCCGAGGGCTTTGCACCGTCGCGCGGCGTGCGCTGCTGCTGTGCCGCGGGATGTGCGGCGGGGACCGGTCTTGCGGCGTGAGGTGCGGCATTGGCGGGAGCGTCGGGACGGCGTGCGGGCGCCGCTGCGGTCGCCTGTGCCGCGGGACGGTTTGCCGCAGGTGTCTCCTCGGCATGACGTGCTGCGGCTTTTACGGCTTCCTCGCGCGCTTTGTCGGGCATCGGGACCTGGCGGTGCTGTGCGGCGGGGGCTTTGGGCGGTTCCGCCTGCCTGTCCGCCGGGGCATCCCCATGAGCCTGTTCCGCTGCACGGTCGGCAGCTTCGCTTTTCAGCTTTTCCATGATCCCTTCCGCCATTTTAGCAGGGTCGACATCGACGTTCTCCATGTTTTTCGAACGCAGATAGGCATCCATCTTCGCCTTTTGCGCGGCAACGACCATGCGGTCGGCGCCGAGTGCGGCAAGATGGGCACCGAGCTCGTCAAGAAACGTTTGTTTGTTCATTGAAAATACCGTGCCTTTCCTTGGCTGTTTGATATTATATCCCGTGCCCGTACTTTGCTTGTATGTATCGCGGCGGTCATTCCGCGCGGCGTCGGATGTGCGTTTTTTGCGTAAAAATCGGTTTTTTGCGATGATTTGTGCAAGAAACGTTTGCATCCGAGCGAAAAATATGCTATACTGTATGGGCTTCGGGCATGAATTGATCCATGCAGAGTATACCTATCCTATATTATATCAGATTCGGAGACGGATTTCAAGATGAGAATGAGAAAAAAGAAGCATTCGGCGGAAAGAATAGAGGCTTGCGCCCCGCTTTTGCTGCGCTTGGCACCCGACGATAAGGCTTTTTCGGAGAAGACGGCGGCTGAGGTAAGCCGCGCGATATTCGGCAGAGAGCTGCCGCTGGAGCTTGAGATAGGCTGCGGCAAGGGCGATTTTGCCGTGGGAGTTTCTGCGGCGCGTCCGCAGTCGGGCATCATAGCGCTCGAACGTGTTGCCGACGTTGCGGTAACGGCGCTTGAAAAGGCTGTCGCCGCTGCCGACACGCGCCCCGACAACCTGCGCTTTATCATAGGTAACGCGCAGAGCCTTGAGGGATGGTTCCCCGATAACACGTTTTCCCGCATTTATATAAATTTCTGTGATCCGTGGCCCAAAAAGGGATATACCAAGCGACGTCTCACAGCGCCGTCCTTTCTTGAGCTTTACCGCAGGCTGCTCGTGCCGGGCGGCGAGCTTCACTTCAAGACCGACAACGAAGGGCTGTTCGATTGGTCGCTTGAGCAGTTCGGTGCGACGGGGCTTGAGATATCGGCGCTCACGCGCGATCTGCACGCCTCTGAGCTTGCCGCGGGCAACATAATGACCGAATACGAGCGGAATTTCACAGCGAAGGGTATGCCGATATATTCCGCGCACGTTGTTTTTCAAAAGAAGCCGGAGGCGGATGATGCCTGACATGATATCCGAGCCGTGCGGGGTGTTTGTCGTTGACAAGCCCGCGGGGTGGACATCCTTTGACGTTGTGGGCAGGCTGCGAAGGCTTTACGGCACAAAGCGCATAGGGCATACGGGAACGCTCGATCCTATGGCGACGGGCGTGTTGGTCGTGCTTGTCGGCAGGGCGGCAAAGGCGTCGGAATATATTGCGGCGCACGGTAAAACGTACCGTGCGGTGATGAAGCTGGGGCTTGCGACCGACACGGAGGATACGACGGGGACCGTGCTTTCGCGCTTTGAGGGCACACTGCCCGATGCCGATGCGGTGCGTGCCGCGGCGGCGGGATTCGTCGGCGATATAATGCAGGTGCCGCCGATGTACAGCGCACTGAAGGTCGGCGGGCGAAAGCTGTGCGATATCGCACGGTCGGGTCAGACCGTCGAACGTGCGGCGCGCCCGGTGACGGTGTATTCGCTCTCCTGCGAGCCGCGCGACGGCGCGGCGGACGAGTACGTTCTCGATGTTTCATGCTCGCCCGGCACTTATATACGCACACTGTGCGCCGACATAGGCGCGGCTCTCGGCTGCGGCGGAGCAATGGCGGAGCTGAGGCGGCTGTCGGTCGGTGATTTTACGCTCGACGGAGCGCTGACTCCGGATGAGATAGAAGCACTGACGCCCGATGAGCGTCTCGGGCTGCTGATGCCTACCGAGTCATTGTTTTCCGAGCTTCCGGCGGTCGCTCTGCCGCCGTTTTTCGAACGGCTTTTCCGTTCCGGCTGCGAGATATATCAGAAAAAGCTCGGCACACGGCTTGCCGATGGAACACGCGTGCGCGTGACCGACGCAGGCGGCAGCTTTTTTGCCCTCGGCGAGGTCGGCGAATACCCGGAGGGCAGCGCGATCAGATCGGTGAAGCTTTTCAGCCTCTGACGGCGCATAATAAACATGATATTTTCTTATTAAATCGCATCGCGTGCTACGTGATGCGACATTTTTTTTATCATAGCGGTGATAAAATCTAACTGAAAAGACCACCGAAAAGGAGACGTGAAAATGATTCGCAATAACTGCGGCTTTGATTACTCCGCCGAGGGCGACGGGCTTGCCGTGACGATAGGCGGCGAGATCGACCATCACGGTGCCGCGCCGCTGCGCGACGGGATAGACGCTCTTATATGGGAGCACCGCCCGAAGCATTTATATATCGATATGTCGGGCGTAGAGTTTATGGACAGCTCGGGGCTGGGACTGATCATGGGCAGATACGAGCTGATGCGCGAGCTCGGCGGGGACGTGACGGTGCGCGATCCCGCACCGTGCGTTGACAGGATGCTGAAGCTGACGGGCTTTGACCGCCGGGTGAAGATCGAGCTGTCCGCACGTCCGGCACGCCGCCCGCGCGACGGACGCTGACATTTAAAATCCCGAAAGGAATATCATAAAATGAAAAAGGAAAATAAAAAGGAAACGGACAACGAAAGGATCACAAAAAGGCGGGCGGGCAGACCGCCCGCGGCGGCAACCGTCAACGAAATGAAGCTGACATTTCCGTCTCTTTCCGTAAATGAGGGCTTCGCTCGCGCCGCGGTCGGTGCATTTACGGCGCAGCTCGACCCTACGGCGCTTGAAATATCCGACATAAAGTGCGCGCTGTCGGAGGCGGTCACGAACTGCACCGTTCATGCGTACCCCGACCGCATAGGCAAGATATTTCTGACCGTGCGGCTGCTTGCCGACCGCTCGTTGAGGATAGAGGTGAGAGACAGCGGCGTCGGCATCCCCGATGTCGCGGCGGCGCGCGAACCGCTTTTTACGACCGACACCGACGGAGAGCGCAGCGGGATGGGCTTTACCGTTATGGAGAGCTTTTGCGACCGTGTGACGGTCAGATCCGCGCCGGGAGCGGGAACGACCGTTACCCTGATAAAAAAGCTTGCGCCGAAGCAGAAATTCACCCGGGGCTGATACATATTACACCGTTCCGGGGGTGGATCATGACATATACGGTTGACACGACCGACGTTCGTCGGTTGATAGCCGAGGCGCAGAGCGGCGACGTCCGACTTGCGGATCGTGCCGCAAGCTGTCTCATATCCGGCAACATGGGGCTCGTCAAGAGCATTGCAAGACGATTTGTCGGGCGCGGGTGCGAATTTGACGATCTGGTGCAGATAGGGACCATCGGTATGCTCAAGGCGATACGCTCATTTGACCTTGACCGCGGAACCGCATTTTCAACATATGCTGTGCCGCTCATCATCGGGGAGATACGGCGTCATCTGCGCGACAGCGGGCTCATAAAGGTCGGCAGGGCGACAAAAAAGCTCGGCGCCGAGCTGCTCGGTGCGCGTTCGCGTATAATAAGCGAGGAGGGCAGAGAGCCGTCCGTCTCCGAGCTCGCGGCTGTTGCCGGAGTGAGCCCCGAGGAGGCAGCCGCAGCCATCGGGGCAATGCAGGCGCCCGCGTCGCTGTCGGATACCGTGGGCAGCGACGATTCGGGGCTTGAACTTGAGGACCGCATACCCGACGGAGAGGGGCTGGCGGAGCTTGAGGGCGTGCGCGACCGCATTGCCATAGGTCAGGCTATTGGCAGGCTGCCGCCGCTCTGGAGGCAGATAGTCATACTGCGGTATTTCCGCAACATGACGCAGCAGCGTACCGCCGAGGCGCTGGGGCTGACACAGGTCAAGGTGTCACGGGAGGAAAAAAAGATAACGGAATTCCTGCGGCGCGAGCTCTGCGGATAAATTACTGTTTGTGTTGGTTTTTTGTGGCGGAATCTCTTGACAAAGGTGCTTTCGGATGTTATAATCGGTTGCGAAAACACCCGATGCAAAGAAAGGCACAAAAATGAGCATTATTGTTGAAGGACACAGAGGATACCGTGCGGTATACCCCGAAAATACACTTATTTCCTATCGCAAGGCGATAGAGCTCGGCGTCGACGCAATAGAATTCGACGTCTGGCTCTCCAAGGACGGTGTTCCCGTTATCATGCACGACGCAAACACACTGCGCATTACGGGCAAGGATGCCCTCATCACCGAGCAGACGCTCGCAGAACTGAAGTCGCTTGACGCCGGCAGTCACAAGGGCGCCGAATTCGCCGGTGAGCAGATACCCACTCTGCTTGAGATACTTCAGATGGTAAAGGCGATACGCCCGACTCTTCGCCTCGGTGTTGAGATAAAGGATTACCGTGAAGAGGCTGTCGATAAGGCGGTGGCACTGCTGAAGGAGTACGGATTTTTCGATGATTGCTGGTTTTACTGCTTCAACGCGCGCATCATCCGCTACATAAAAACAGCATACGGCGGACGCACCATGGGCTACCCCGATTTTCAGATGCGCGAGTTTGAGCCCGATTCGTACAAGTATTACGACGAGATAGGACTCAGCATGAGCATTGTGAAGAGCGAGATCTTTCCGATCTACAAGGCAAAGAATATGCCCATGCATATGTACTGCGCCGATACCGAGGAGGACGCAAAGCTCTGCATTGAAAAGGGTGCATCGCTCATCACCGCCAACGACCCCGTGCCGCTCATGAAGCTGCTCGGCAGGCTCTGATGCCCGCGATACCGGTCATATTGAATAATAATGACGGACAGCCGCTCAGTGCGGCTGTCCGTCATTATTCGTATCGTCTTTAAGCTCACGCGCCGCATTTTCGCGCGCGGCACGGTATTTCTCCGCTGTCTTTCCGCGGCGGCGTTTTTTTCTGTCGGCAAGATCGAGCAGGATGCCCGCAGCCGTGCCCGCGAACAGCCCGAGGCATATCCCGGCCTCCATATTTCCCGCGGCAAGACCTATCGCAAGCCCCGTTACCATGCCGAAGCTGAGAAATGCGGGTATCGTTGCCGCCGAGGGACGTTCGATCTCCCAAAGGTTGCCCTCCCTGCCGACGCCGATGCGGCGAAAACCGCATTTTTCAAGCACGCGCTCGGATGCGCTGTTGCCATCCTCGGTCTCGGCACGGATAAAATAGCACCCCGGCATTGAAAAGCCCCATGCGCACATTGCGCGCACCGCCTCGGTGGCGTATCCTTTTCCGCGGTATGCACTCTCGATGCCGTAGCCGATCTCCGTTTCGCCGTTTTCGTTCGGTGGTCCTTTGAAGCATATGTCGCCGACCTCGGTGCCATCCGGCAGCGTTGCAGCCCATGCGGTATACCACAGGCGCGCGTCGGGCTTGCTGCGGCAGCCGAGAAGCATTTCGCCGTATGCCTTTATAAGTTCCGGTTCGGTCTGGCGGTTGAGGAGCATGCCGAGCTCGCGGTCGTTCAGCGGCCGTAATTCGAGTCTTTTCGTTTTCATTCGGCATTCCTCCCCGTTTTTCTTCCTGCCTTATATTTTAAACTACCGGATGGGATTTGTCAAGACCGCGCGGACCACGCACGCGGTTTTATCATCCGAATTTGCCGTCTATGGCTTGACACGGCGGCGGTTTTATGCGATAATATGAGCAAGCGAGGTATGTGACCACCTGCCTCAAGACACAGTAAGGGGAAAACAACATGAGCTTTGATTACGATTTTCATAAATCGCAGAAGATCCTGCACGTAGGCTGCGAAAAGCCGCGCGCATACTATATTCCGTTTGATTCGGATGCCGGGGCAGCCTCGGCAGGTGACAGACGCGCCGAATCGGGGAGATTTCTTTCTCTCTGCGGCGATTGGGACTTCATATACTATCCCACGCCGGCTGAGATAGGCGACTTTACCGCGGAGGGCTTTGATGCCTCGGCGGAATTTGAAAAGATGACGGTGCCCGCAAGCTGGCAGTCCTTTACCGACCGCGGCTATGACACGCCCAACTATACGAACGTGAACTATCCCTTCCCGGTCGATCCGCCTCACGTTCCCGATGCCAATCCCTCGGCTCTTTACCGCCGCGAGGTGTATATCTCTGCCGAAAAGCTCGAGGGCAGGGAGGTATATCTTAACTTTGAGGGCGTGGATTCCTGCTTTTACCTCTGGGTGAACGACAGCTTTGTCGGCTACAGCCAGGTCAGCCACATGACGAGCGAGTTCAACGTTACCGACAAGCTCCGTGCGGGCAAAAACACCGTGAAGGTGCTTGTGTTCAAGTGGTGCGACGGCTCGTACCTTGAAGATCAGGACAAATTCCGCTTCTCGGGTATTTTCCGCGAGGTGTATCTGCTTTTCCGCGATGTGCGCCACATCGTCGATATATATGCGCTCCCCGAGCTCAACGCAAGCTATTCGCAGGGCGTCCTCGGCGTAGACCTGACGCTTGCGGGCGGAGGTGAGAGCGAGATAGCCTATCGGCTGCTTTCGCCCGACGGGAAAGAAGAGTCGGGCGGGTCGATAGTGCTCGGCGACGCCGGACATTTTGAAATGCTCGTTTCAAAGCCTGCGCTCTGGTCTGATGAGACCCCCGCGCTCTACACGCTCTGCATCTCCTGCGGCGGTGAGCATATTCGCATTCCCGTCGGCTTCAAGGATGTCCGCGTAAAGGACAAGGTGATATACATAAACGGCAAAAAGGTCAAGGCAAAGGGCGTGAACCGCCACGACAGCCACCCGCTGCTCGGTTCGGCCACTCCTTACGACCATATGCTGCGCGATCTTTATATCCTCAAACGTCACAATGTCAACATGATCCGCACGAGCCACTATCCGAACGATCCTCGTTTTCCCGGAATGTGTGACCGCATGGGCATTTACCTCTGCGACGAAACAGATTTTGAGGCGCACGGAATGTCGCGCGTTCATGACTGGGATTACTTTGTGCGTGAGCCGGAGTGGACCGAATCGCTGCTCGACCGCGTTACGCGTATGTTCGAGCGCGACAAAAACCATGCCTCGGTCATCATGTGGTCTCTCGGCAACGAGTCGGGAATGGGCGACAATCAGCGCGTTATGGCAGATTACCTGCATTGCCGTATGCCGGGCTGCCTTGTTCACTGCGAGGACGTATCCCGCAGGCTGCACGCATGGGGCGCGCCGGATGAGACAAAGAACACCGAATGCCCGTGGGTAGACGTCGAGAGCCGTATGTATCCCTCGGTAGAGGAATCGCGCGAGTACATCGACAACAAAAAATATACCAAGCCCTTCTTCCTCTGTGAATACAGCCACGCAATGGGCAACGGTCCCGGATGCCTCTCGCAGTATTGGGAGCTCATATATTCCCGCGATGCGTTTTTCGGCGGCTGCGTATGGGAATTCCTCGATCACTCCGTCGCCATCGGCAGTGATGTTTATGCCGATCCGCATTACACCTACGGCGGCGACTTCGGTGACTATCCGAACGACGGCAACTTCTGCGTTGACGGCCTCGTTTATCCCGACCGCCGCCCGCACACCGGTATGTTTGAGCTTAAGCAGGCGATAAAGCCCTTTGCGGTGCTTGACAGCGACGCTGCGGCAGGCTGGGTGAAGATAAAGAACCTCCGCTTCTTCCGCACTCTTGAGGATCTTTCGCTTTACTGGAGCATAGAGAGCAACGGCCGCGTGATCGCCGACGGCAGCGTTCCCGCGCTGAATATCAAGCCCGGCACGGCGCGCCGCATAAATATAGCGTCGTCCGGCGTAAAGCTTTGCGGCGAGTGCTGCCTCAATATATCCGTAAGACAGAACCGCGCCACCGAATGGGCAGAGGCTGGGTATGAGGTCGGCTTTGACCAGATCATGCTCGAGTCCGCATCGGAGGTAAAGACCGCGAGAGCGCTTCCGGCGGATGCCGTCGTGCTCGACACGTCGGATGAGTATTTCACCGTCACCGCTCCCGCGGCGGATACCGTGTATCGCGTGGAAAGGGCAAACGGACTTATCATTTCGATCGTCCACGCGGGCAAGGAGCTGCTTACGGCTCCCGTAAAGCCCACCGTCTGGCGCGCGCCGACCGACAACGACCGCGTTATCAAAAACGAATGGTTCAAGGCGGGATACGACCGTCTTTCGGTCAAGTGCTACTCCTGCACGGCTGAGGCGTCGGGAAAAGACGTTGCGGTGAGTGCGGAGATATCGCTCGGAGCACCGTACCGTCACCCCGTGCTGCACGCCTCGGTCACATATCTCTTCCGCACGGACGGAAGCGTGATACCGACGCTGAAAGCCAAGGTCGGCGACGGGCTGCCGATGCTGCCGCGCTTCGGTCTGCAGCTTGAAATGCCCTACGGCATGGAATATATCCGTTATTTCGGCAGAGGCGAGTGCGAGAGCTACATAGACAAGAGACTTGCGTCAAAGCTCGGCGTTTATTCGACGACGGCGACAGAGAATTTTGAGCATTACGTGCGCCCGCAGGAGAATTCCGCTCACGCAGACACAAGATGGCTCACGCTTGCGACCGCGGCGGGTCACGGTATCGTAGTTTCGATGCGGAAAGATCCCGTATCTTTCAACTGCTGCCGCTTTACGCCCGAGCAGCTTGCCGCAACGCGCCACGACTATGAGCTCAAGCCCCTCCGCGGGACGGTGCTCAATGTCGATCTCAGGCACACCGGCATCGGCTCCAACTCGTGCGGCCCGCAGCTTGCAAAGCAGTTCAGATTTGAAGATAAGGAATTTGAATTCTCGTTTGTTCTCACTCCCTGCTTTGTGAACGACGTCGATCCGTTCAATATGTGATAAAAAGCAATGAAAACGCCCTTCCGCCGCGCATTTGCGCGGCG
>CAJLZE010000004.1 GCA_905210995.1 uncultured Anaerotruncus sp. | reverse complement strand
TCGTTTTCGATAGTACGGGAGGCCATAATACCGGGAACGCCGCAGCCGACGCCGATGAGCATCGGGATGAAGGACTTACCGGACAGACCGAACTTGCGGAAGATACGGTCAAGAACGAATGCGATACGTGCCATGTAGCCGCAAGCCTCGAGGAATGCGAGCATCAGGAACAGAACGAGCATCTGGGGAACGAATCCGAGAACGGCGCCGACACCGGCAACGATACCGTCAAGGATAAGACCGCTGAGCCACTCGGGGCACACGGGGTCGTCGCTGTCAACGCGGAGAGCGTCGCCTATCAGAGTGGGGATGCCGGGGACCCAAACGCCGAAGTCGGCAGGATCGGGAGCGGCAAATTCCGCATTCTTGGTCTCAAAGTATTCCTTGGCTTCAAGGAATGACATCTGAACGACTGCATCGTTATTCTTCTCCGATTCGGGAACGGAAGAATAGTAAACAGTCAGATCGTTCTGCGCAAGAGTTTCCTCATCCTCAACGGTAACGGTGCCCGTTGCGTTGTCGGAGTCGGGCTTGAAGTTCTTGATCGCTTCAAGAGCTGCGGCAGCATCAAAATCTTCGGCTTCGGGATCTATTTCAACAAAGCCGTTGATTGCATTCAGCGCGTCGCTGTATTCGCCGTCCGCATCATTGTACTCGGCAGAGCCGATCCAGAGCAGGTGCCAGCCGTCGCCGAACACACCGTCGTTTGCCCAGTCGGTAGCAGGCGCACCGACCGCGACCATTGCGATGTAGTAAACAAGGAACATGACCACCATGAAGATCGGCAGACCGAGCCAACGGTTGGTAACGACCTTATCGATCTTATCGGAGGTGGAGAGCTGTCCGACGCTCTTTTTCTTGTAGCATGCCTTGATGATGGAGGCTATGTAAACATAACGCTCGTTGGTGATGATGGACTCGGCGTCGTCGTCAAGCTCCTCTTCGGCTGCCTTGATATCCTTTTCGATATGCGCAAGTGTTTCGGGAGCTATCTTGAGCTGATCGAGCACCTTATCATCGCGTTCGAAGATCTTGATGGCGTACCATCTCTGCTGCTCCTCGGGCAGACTGTGAACCGCAGCTTCCTCGATGTGAGCGATCGCATGCTCGACACAACCGGAGAAGGTGTGCTGAGGAATGGTCTTTACATTCTTTGCAGCGTCGATCGCGGCATCGGCTGCTTCCATGATACCGGTCCCCTTAAGAGCCGAGATCTCAACGATCTTGCATCCGAGCTGACGTGAAAGCTCTGCGGTGTTGATCTTGTCGCCGTTCTTCTTCACGACGTCCATCATGTTGATGGCGATAACTACCGGGATGCCCAGCTCGGTGAGCTGTGTGGTGAGGTAAAGGTTACGCTCAAGGTTGGTGCCGTCGATGATATTGAGAATGGCATCGGGGCGCTCGCCTATAAGATAATTTCTCGCCACAACTTCCTCCAGTGTGTAAGGAGAAAGCGAATAAATACCGGGAAGGTCGGTGATGATAACGCCGTCGTGCTTTTTGAGCTTACCTTCCTTCTTCTCTACCGTAACTCCGGGCCAGTTACCAACGAACTGGTTCGAACCGGTAAGAGCATTGAACAGTGTTGTTTTGCCGCTGTTGGGGTTACCCGCAAGGGCAATTCTTAATTCACTCATGTCTTGATCCTTTCCTGAATCGGGTTAGTTTTTGCTAACCGTTGATCTTTGAATATCGGGGATCGGCGTCCCCGTGCGTTATGCCGGTAAGAAGATCACTCAACCTCGATCATATCAGCGTCCGCCTTGCGGAGCGAAAGCTCGTATCCGCGCACAGTAACTTCGATCGGGTCGCCGAGCGGTGCAACCTTGCGGACGTAAACTTCGACGCCTTTGGTAATACCCATGTCCATGATGCGACGCTTGACCGCACCCTCGCCGTGAAGCTTTACGACTTTTACGGTATCTCCGATCTTTGCCTGCCTTAAGGTCTTCATTGCCTGTATCCTCCTTGATAGAATTGCATGACTTTATTGTTCGGGCACACAGTGCCGTCAAACCATGATTTTTCTTGCCATCTCTTCGCTGATGGCAACGCGGGATTCCTTGACGTTTACGATCACGTTCCCGCCGAGAGCGGTGATAACAGTCACGTTTCCGCCGACGACGAACCCGAGATTTTCAAGATGCTGCTTCACCTCGGCGTTCCCGCCTATTTTCTTTATCGTGTTTTCCTCGCCCACAACGGCAAGACTCAGTGGCATCATTTTCAAACTCCGCATACAGTCCGCAATTAGCACCCGCTAACCCAAGGACTTTATTATTGGTTAGCCCTTGCTAACCGTGCATAATGATACACGAATTCCGTCCGTTTGTCAAGTGTTTTTTTCAAAAAAATCCCCCTTTTCGTCATTTTCGGCGCAATACACACTAAGTTAGCCTCAGCTAACCTTTTAATTGTTCAATTTGCCTATCAGAAAAGTATGCTGCTCCTCCCCTTCCCGACGGCAATTATTTTCCCAACGGCATTGACGGCACGGCTCACATCTGTTATAATAAATCAGAACAAAAAAGCCGAAAGGAATGTTGATAAAATGAAACTGAGACCCCCGGCAATACCGCTTATAACGGTCGATCCGTATTTTTCCGTATGGTCGGTAAACGACCGCCTTAACGAAGGCACCACACGCCACTGGACGGGCTCACCGAACACCATTGAAGGTACCGTTACCGTAAACGGCAAGGAATATGTCTTTATGGGCGACGCGGGAAAACGCGAAAAGATCCCGCAGACCGACTTTTTCTATGACGCGCTGACCACAAGCTATGTTTTAAAAAACGATGAGATAACGCTCGGCCTGCGCTTTATGACTCCGCTGTTTGCCGACGATCTTGAGATAATGACACGCCCCGTCTCATATCTCGCACTTTCCTGCACGACCGCCGACGGGTCGCCTGCCAAAATAAAGATATCGGCATCAGAAGAGCTTTGCCTCAATCTGCGCGGCGAAGGTACGGTCGCTGGTGAGACAATCGCCTTCCGCGGAGGCAAAGCCGTAAAAATGGGCAACACCGAGCAGAAGCCGCTCTGGCGAAGCGGAGACAATGTGCGCATCGACTGGGGCTATTTCTGGCTCGCCGCCAAGGGCGACGCCGATACATCGTTTATTGACGGCTCCGACGGCATGAAATACGCCGTGCTGAAAAAAACCGTAAAGTCGGGCGAAAATGCGCTTATAATGTTCGCATACGATGACACAGAAAGCATCGAATACTTCGGCAAGCATCTGCGCTCCGTCTGGAACAGCAAGGGCAAGACGATAGAAGAAGCTCTCGCCGATGCCGCTGAGGACTGGGTGAAGCTCGAACGCCGCGCCGACGAGTTTTCCAAAGAGCTGAGAACGGACGCTACCCTTGCGGGCGGTGAAAAGTATGCGGATATGCTGTCGCTCGCCTGGAGACAGGCTATCGCCGCTCACAAGGCGGTGCTTGACGAGAACGGCGAGCTGCTGTTTATCTCAAAGGAATGCTTCTCAAACGGCTGCGCCGCTACCGTTGACGTCAGCTATCCCTCTATCCCCATGTTCCTCATCTACAATCCCGAGCTTGTCATAGGCATGATGCGCCCGATATTCAGATACGCGGCCTCCGACGACTGGCAGTACGACTTTGCACCGCACGACGCAGGCAGATATCCGCTGCTCAACGGTCAGTTTTACGGCGGCGGCAACCTGCCCGACAAGCAGATGCCGGTCGAGGAATGCGGAAATATGCTCGTTATGGCTGCAACAGCCTCGATAGCCCTCGGCAACGCCGACTTTGCCGCAAAGCATATCGACACACTCAACACATGGGCTGAATATCTGATAAAATTCGGCAAGGATCCCGAAAATCAGCTCTGCACCGACGATTTTGCGGGACACCTTGCTCACAACTGCAACCTTTCCCTCAAGGCGATAAGCGGGCTTGAAGGGCTGTCGGTGATACACCGCATGCTCGGCAACACCGAGCTTGAGAAAAAATATGATGCCGCCGCGCGCGAGATAGCCTCCGACTGGTGCCGCCGCGCCGACAACGGAGACGGCAGCTTCCGCCTTGCCTACGATCGGCCCGGCACATACAGCATGAAGTACAACGCCGTGTGGGACAAGTTGTTCGGCAGCAATATATTCCCGTCTTACGTGTTCGAAAGCGAGCTTGCGACCAACTTCCGCCACTTCAATCCTTACGGAATGCCGCTTGACAACCGCGCAAAATACACAAAGGCGGACTGGATTGTATGGACGGCGACGCTCTCACACGACCGCGGGACATTTGAACGATACATCGAGCCGCTGTGGCTCGCCTATCACCTCACTCCCGACCGCGTACCCATGACAGACTGGTACGACACCGTAACGACGATGCACCACCACTTCCAGCACCGCTCGGTCATCGGCGGACTTTTCATCAAGCTGCTTGAATACAAAGGGATAATGAAGGTAAACTGACCCGTGAGGACCGAAAAAATAAGCCCCGCCGACATCGGCGCGTGCTGCGATATCTATAATTATTACATACGGAACACCTGTTTTACGCTTGAAGAGGAAGAGGTGAGTCGCGAGGAATTCGCCGCACGTGTGGCAAGGATAAGCCGCACATATCCCTATATCGTGGCGCGCAACGATGCGGGCGAGGTCACGGGATATGCCTATCTCGACACCTTCAACCCGCGCAGCGCCTACCGCCGCACCGCAGATCTTTCGATATACGTGAGTCACGAACACCTGCACGAGCACATCGGCGGCATCCTGCTTGCCGACATCGAAAAGAAAGCCGCGGAATACGGCATCACCACGCTCATCTCGATAATCACGAGCGAAAACGCCGGCTCCGTCGCGTTTCACGAGAAAAACGGCTTCGTCCGTGAAGGAACGATACATGACGTTGCCGTAAAATTCGGAAAAACGCTGAGTATCGACTATTACAGAAAACCGCTTTGAAAAAACAAAACCGTCAGAGCCGCGGCTCTGACGGTTTTGTTTTATTTTCTACCTTTGCTTCTCGGCTCGGGCGTTATATGCTGGAATATCACCGCCTGACCTGTGCGGCGCGCCGAGGCATACTTTTCGGGCGTGTCTATCGTCCACAAAAAGAGCGGAGCGTGAAAAAGCTTGGTGCATATGCGAACGGGCAGGCTGTTCTGCCACTCGATATCGCTTGCAATAAAGTCGGGGCGCGACAGAAAGTTCAGGAGCATCGGCGTCGCAATGAGATTGACAAAGAAGTTCCCCTTCTTGTTGTTGCGGAAAAGATTCGTCGTGAGCTGACCGCGCACATATCTCGGACGGTTCTTGCGGAACCAGTTCAGCAGCAGCGGATTGAAGGATTCGATGCAGAAATACCCGTCGTATTCGTCAAGCATTGCCGCCGCCTTTTCGCAAAGTGAAATATCGTAGCCCTTCAACTCGATGAGGAGCGGCGTATCCTTGCCGACGCGCGTGAGAACATCGCGGAAGGTCGGAATGCGGTCGCAGCTTCCGGTGATCCCCACCCAACTCAGCTCCGACGCGGTAAGGTCGCTTACCTTTTCTGGTCTGCCGCAGAGACGCTCGAGCGTGTCGTCGTGAAATACCATTATCTCGCCGTCGGCGGAAAGCTGAATGTCAAGCTCTATCCCGTACCCGGCGCGATCGGCAGCCATGAATGCGGGCATGGTGTTTTCGGCAATGTCGTCATCCCACAGACCGCGATGAGCATAGTCGGTCTTGAGCGGCTCAAGTGAAGTCTTTGCCTCCTTGCGCGGCTTTACCGCAAGAAGATAAAGCCCCGCCAGCGCTATCAGAACTATAATTATTATCAGAAATGCCATCAGTCGTCACCCTCTCCGAGCGTTTCGAGCGCGCCCTTCTTTTCGGGCTTCGAGTCACCGTGACGCACAAACGTCATGGTTATGAGTGCAAACGCCACACATACGGCGGCATACGGGAAGAGCGATCTCATTCCGAGCTTATCCATCATAAAACCGGATACGACCGGCGTGAGCGTCTGCGCCGCCATGCTTGCGGTATAGTAAAAGCCGGTGTATTTTCCGACATTGCCGCCGCGCGCCAGCTCGACCACCATCGGGAAGGAGTTGACGTTTATCGTTGCCCAGCCGATGCCCGCAAGCGCGAATATGACCATCATCACCGGCAGAGGTGTGCCGTTGTCAAGAAACGCAGCGACCGTAAAGGCGGTGCCGAGCATTATAACGCCCGCTATGATCGTCTTTTTTCGCCCGATCTTCGACGCGACCGCGCCGACGGGGATATACGATATCAGTGCCGCGATATTGGCGACAAGGAGCGTGCTGTTGTAGTCAAGGTTGAGCACGTTGCCCGCATACACGGAATATTTGCTCGTTACGGCGTTATAACCGAAGAACCAGAACACGACCGAGGCAAGTATAAGCACAAGAGAGGTCATCTCCCCGCGTGAGAGCTTCCCCGCTCCCGCCTCGTGTTTGGCGTCAAGGTCGTTTTCGCTCTCGTCGATGCCGAACTCGCGGCTCTCGTCCTCCATCTTCTTCACAAGGCGCGGCTCTTTAACGGTCAGCATGAATGCACAGAGGCAGACGAGCATTATACCGCCCACGATGCAGAAATATCCGGTATAGCTCATAAATGTGTTTGCCGTCTTGCCGGTTTTGAGGACGATACCGAGACCGAGCACAAGGCTGCCGCCTATCGTCCCCATAAGGTTGATTATGGCGTTTGCCTTTGAGCGGAGCGGCTTGGGCGTCACGTCGGGCATCAGCGCCACGGCGGGCGTGCGGAAGGTCGCCATTGCCATGAGCAGCACAAGCAGTATCGCAATAAATCCGACAAGAATGCCGGTGTTCTTTGCCGTGATCTCTGTCTTTACATACGACTGTCTTGCGGGAACGACGTAATTCGTATAGTCGTCGGTCGCCTTGCCCGTCTCCGCGTCGATGCTCTCTATCGCGGCGAACTCGTCACGCGTGAATTTATCGGAGAGTCTGAACTTTTCGCCGCCCGGCGTCACAAGATCGGCGTCCTTTTTGACGTCGTATATCATGTATTGCGCTTCCCTGCTGCCGATATCGCCTATCTTTGAAAGCTGCGCGCCCGATATGAGCGAGAGCCCCGTCAACGCAACGACTGCCGCTATCGTGCCGAAAAGGATGAACGGCGTGCGTCTGCCGAGCTTTGAACGGCACTTATCGGACAGAACGCCGAACAGCGGCAGCATGAACAGCGCAAGGATGTTGTCAAGTGCCATGATAAAGCCGGACACCGACTGCGACATACCGAAGCGGTCGGTGAGTATTTTGGGGATTATCGTGTCGTAAGCCTGCCAGAAGGTGCAGATAAGGAAAAACGCAAAGCCTACGCACACCGTGCGTTTTACATTGAGTTTCATTGCTTTTTGCTCCTTTTATCAATTATATACCTGACCTTCAGCACCGCCGCCTGCGTTTTGCCGTCGGTTATCTCACCGCGCGCCGCCATATCGCAGAGCGCATCGAGCGGCATGCTGATAAGGTTCAGAAATTCATCATCATCGGGAGACGCCTCTCCCATGTGAAGTCCCTCGGCAAGGTACATGTGTATCACCTCGTCGAGTATTGCAGGAGAAGAATAAAAATCGCCTATAAACGTCAGCCGGTCACACACGGCTCCCGTCTCCTCGCGCAGCTCGCGCCGCGCCGCGTCCGCAAAATGTTCCTCCGAGTGTTCTCCCGGCTCAAGCTTTCCCGCGGGGATCTCGGTCATTACCGTCGCCTCGGGATATCTGTACTGCCTCACGAGCAGCACCTCGTTTTTGTCCGTCAGCGGAACGACACAGACAGCACCCGGATGCCTCACCACCTCGCGCGTCGCCCGGGCTCCGTCCGGCAGCCTTACCGTGTCGCGCTCGACACGTATCACTCTGCCATCAAATATTTTTTCTCCCGACAGACGTACCTCTGTCATGTCCTTTTCGTTCAAAAGCTCATTCCCCTTTCGTATGCTCCAAAGGTTCAGCTTTAGTATACAGCAAAAAACTCCGTTTGTCAAAGATTTTTATGTGTTTTTACCGCGTGCGGCAAATAAAAAAGCCGCCGTCCCGTTTTTTGCCGTCCCGAGGTTGAAACCGGGCGTGTTTTATGGTATGATAATATACAGTTCATTAAGGCAAAAGACTACCGGAGGCATTTTTCATGCTTGATTCGACAAGGACCGAATATCTGCTCGGCACCGAAGCGCTCGGACGTCTGAAACGCGCGCACGTCGCGCTTTTCGGACTCGGCGGCGTCGGCGGCGCCGTGCTTGAAGCGCTCGTCCGCGCGGGAGTCGGAGAGCTAACGCTCATCGACGGCGACGACGTAGCGCCTTCCAACCTCAACCGTCAGTTGATAACCGATCAAAGCAACATAGGCACGCCAAAAACAGATGCGGCTGCGGCACGCGCCGCAAGCATCGATCCCGACTGCCGCATGCATACGCTCAACGCCTTCTATCTCCCCGGCGACGCCGAAAAGCTCGGCATAGATTTCGGTAAATTCGATTATGTTGCCGACTGCATAGACACCGTTTCGGCAAAGCTCGATATAATCGTGCGGGCGACCGCTGCGGGAGTGCCCGTGATATCAGCTATGGGCGCGGGCAACAAACTGCACCCCGAGCTCTTTGAACTGGCAGACATTTATTCCACCTCGGTATGCCCGCTCGCACGCGTTATGCGGCGCGAGCTCAAGGCGCGCGGCATAAAAAAGCTGAACGTGGTGTATTCGCGCGAAGAAGCGCATCCCTATGCCGTGAAACCGACACCGGAGGGCGAGCGCGGACGCATCCCGCCCGGCAGCGTTCCGTTCGTCCCGCCCGTCGCGGGATTTATAATGGCAGGCAAAATAATACGCGACATCGCCGGTATCGGATAAAAAAAAGAACAGCCGCCGCTCATGCTTTCGCACGGGCGGCGGCTGTCAGTCGTTCGCGGTATTTCAGTCGATATCCTCGACCACCTTGTCGGGGCGGGTCTCAAGCACCTCCGGGTGCTCGACAAGCTTCTTGTAGAGCTTGAACGCCGAGGCATAATAATGCCCGTCGCAGATACGCTCGTCAGTGACCACCTTGACATCCATGTACTTTTTGCGGTTGAGCACACCCTTGCGGTCATACTCGTAGCACACGCTTTTCGTTCCGTACGAGATAAAGACCGGGAGGTTGCCGAAATCATAGATGTGATGGTAGATCGGTTTTATCCCGAGCGAACCCATGCTCGTGATTATCATCGATCCGTGGAAAGGACTCAGCTCAAGAAGCCCCTTGGGCAGGCGTCCTATGTAGTCAAGGCAGCGCAGGACCCACATCGTGAACCTGAGCAGTTGACCGGGTATGAGCGAGAGTACCTTGCTGAGCTTATCGAACTCGGTGGGGTGATCCATCGAGGCGATAGCCGCCTGTGCCGTAGCGTTGAATTTCTCGTAGACCTCATCAAGGGTATCCGACGGGTTGAATTTCACCTTGATAAGAGTCTCCGGGGCATTGAGCGACAGCTCCTTTTTGACCGTCATTACAAAGACGATCTCGTTACGCGCGAAAATTTTCTGACCGCTTACGAAACGGTTGATGCCCGGGCGCTGCGATATTGTACGCAGATACGCCGCAAGCAGCACATGAAGCGCCGAAAAATGAATTTTTCCTTCTCTGACTTTGCGTCGGCAAAGGTCATCTACACGGCTGATCTCCAAACGATCGTAAAAGGTGTTGAGCGCATCACTGCGCTTCGGCATTATGTAGGGCATGAGGCGAAGCACCGGCTGTATCGTGCGGAGCTTGCGGCCTTCCCTGCGGTCGCCGAGACGTCTCTTGCGTTTGCGGTAAGCAAGCGGATTCTCCTCAGTCGTAGCCGGCGCATTTGCGGTCTTCTGCGGGACCTCGGTCGTTGCGGTCGGTTCGGCTGTTGCCACCTCGGAAGCGACATCCTTTTCGTTTTCCATTGTGTCACCACCTTTCATTTTTTCACACCGATATAGCTATAACGGCGGATAGAACATTATACACTTTTTCCGCATGAAAATCAAGTAAAAACAATAAAAAAACTACGATAAAATATATATCCGCCGATATGCCGGATGCCTGTTTTTCAGTTTATAAAGCGTACACAATATTACTATTGATTTTTCATCGGGAATATTGTATAATTATAATGTATAATTTTAACTGGATCGAGGAAACATGAAACACGTTGACATATATACGGACGGTGCCTGCTCGGGCAATCCCGGTCCCGGCGGATGGGGCGCGGTGCTTGTCTACGGCGAACGCGAACGAGAGCTTTCGGGCGGCGAGGCGCATACCACCAACAATCGCATGGAGCTGACCGCCGCGATACGCGCGCTCGAAGCATTGCGCGAGCCGTGCGAAGTAACGCTCACGACGGATTCGCGCTATCTTTGCGACGGGCTTGAAAAAAAATGGGCACTCGGCTGGAAAAAGCGCGGCTGGAAGAAAAGCGACGGCTCGCCCGCGCTCAATCCCGACCTTTGGGAGCGTCTGCTCGAGCTGACGGCAACGCACAAGGTCACGCTATCATGGATCAAGGGACACGCGGGACACGAATACAACGAACGCTGCGACGCGCTCGCGGTCGCTCAGTACGCAAAATACAGATCCTGACCCATGCGCCGCAGGGCGCGCAGTCATAGCATGAACACGAAAGGCTTTTCACACACAAACAGAAAAAATGAAGATCAACTCACAAAAACTTATGATAGTGCTGTTGGTGACCACCTCCGTCCTGCTGGTCGCCCTCCTGATATACGGCGGGTTCGCACTCGGCAAAAACGGCGGAGCTTCCTCAGACAGCATATCCCGTCCCTCACATGACACGGGCGGAGCACACCATCCGGCAACGGACGCACCGGTGCCCGATCCCGACGGTTCACATCCCGCCACGATAGTCCCGATATCATCCGAACGCGTGCCCGAACACCCTGCACGCTCGGGCAGGATAGAGGCGCCGGACATGGGGCTCCTTCATCTTGTCCTCTACTGGGAAACGCTCTCGCGCACGCAGGACACGGCAAAGGTGCGCGTCACCGTAAAGATCAGCACCCACGCTCTCTCGGTGTCCGAACGCAAGGGCTGCCCGCTTGAGGTCCTCGGCAAGACATATTACTACGATGCCCCCGACATCGAATACAGCGGCGACGACCGCACCGAGATATTTCTCGGCGAGCAGGTGATAACCATGCCGCTCGTCGGCGGCTGCGGCAGCGCCGAGGTCTCGACCTCATGGCAGTTCCGCGGCGAATACTCCGGTGTTGCGATAGACAAACTTACCCTTGACGGTTTTATTGAGATAAAAGACTGAAAAAATGAATTGCGGGAACGCATATGCGTTCCCATACGAAAGGATCCGACGACAATATGTCAGAATACATAGAAAAAGCCGAAAAGCTGACCCTCCTGGTGCTCCCGCTGCGCGAGGCTGTCGCTTTTCCCGGCATTCCGATAAGCTTTGAGATCGGCGACGAATGCGGCCGTGCCGCAATAGACGCCGCAAATTCCGCAGACAGGCTTTGCCTTATCGTCTGCGCAAAGGTCACGACAGACAGCGAGGTAAAGCCCGCAGATCTTTACAGGACCGGCACCGTGGCACGCCTGCGCCAGACGGCAAAAACGTCGGGCGGTGTCAGAATAATCTGCGAGGGACTTTCCCGCGCAACGGTCACCGAATACCGCAAGACAGGCAAGCTGATCGACGCCGATGCGCTTTCGCGCACGGTGGAGATCGCCGACAACGGCGGCATAAAGGGCGAGGCGTATATGCGCGAAGCGCTCGATATCTTCGATAAGATCGTTGGCTTTATGCCCAATGTCACCTCCGACATCAAGCTTGCCGCCCACGGTGTGACATCCCCCGGTCTGCTTGCCGACTTCATCGCTTCCGCCGTTCTTGTGAAATACACAGACAAGCAGGAGGTGCTCGACGAGTATGAACCGCTTGCACGTATATTCAAGCTCATACGCATACTCAACCGCGAGTGCGAGCTGCTTGAGTGCGAGCAGGATATACACCGCAAGGTGCGCGACAACATCGCACGCAGTCAGCGCGATTATTATCTGCGCGAGCAGATGAAGGTCATTGAGGACGAGCTCGGAGGCGGCGACGACCCCGACGATTATGCCGAAAAGATTAATAAGGCGCATCTGCCGGACGAGGTGCGCGAAAAGCTCCTCAAGGAAAACGAGCGCCTATCGCGCACGCCCTTCGGCTCAGCCGAGGCGACCGTGCTGCGCAGCTATCTCGACACCTGTCTTGAGATACCGTGGAACACACGTACCCGCGACCGCGTGAACGTTGCGGCGGCAAAAAAGATACTTGACGCCGATCACGAGTGGCTTGATAAGGTCAAGACAAGAATTCTTGAATTTCTTGCGGTAAAACAGCTTAATCCCGACCTGAAGAACCAAATAATATGTCTTGTGGGCCCTCCCGGCACCGGCAAGACCTCGATAGCAGCCTCCGTCGCCCATGCGATGAACCGCAAGTACGTCCGCGTATCTCTCGGCGGCGTGCGTGACGAGGCGGACATCCGCGGTCACAGAAAGACCTATGTTGCCGCAATGCCCGGGCGCATTATCGACGCTCTTATCAAGGCAAAGGTCAAAAACCCGCTCATTCTGCTCGACGAGGTCGACAAGCTGACCTCCGACGCACACGGCGACCCTGCCTCGGCGCTGCTTGAGGTGCTCGACCCAGAGCAGAACAAGACATTCCGCGATCATTTTGTCGAGCTTCCCTTCGACCTTTCGGAATGCCTTTTCATCACGACGGCAAACACGCTCGAAACGGTGCCGCGTCCCCTCATAGACCGTATGGAGGTCATTGAGCTTTCAAGCTACACGCGCCGCGAAAAGCTGGCAATAGCCAAAGATCATCTCATTCCCAAGCAGATAAAACGTCACGGGCTCACGCGCCGCACGCTCAGGCTCACCGATGAAGCGATATACGAGGTCATCGACTGCTACACACGCGAGGCGGGCGTACGTAATCTCGAACGCACGATAGCCGAGCTGTGCCGCAAAGCAGCAAAAAAGATAGTAGACAGCGACGGAAAGCTCAAGTCTGTTACGATAGACAAGGGAGACGTCGCATCCTATCTCGGCGCACGCAAGATAATGCCCGAAAAGATAGACGACGAGGATCTTGTCGGTGTTGTGAACGGGCTGGCGTACACCGAAGACGGCGGCGATATGCTTAAGGTCGAAGCGGCTGTGCTTGACGGCACGGGCAAGCTTGAACTCACCGGTAAGCTCGGCGACGTTATGAAGGAATCCGCCGAGACCGCGCTCAGCTACGTCCGTCAGGTCGCGCGCGAGTACGGCATACCCACCGATTTCTACAAGACCAAGGATATACACATTCACGTTCCCGAAGGAGCCGTGCCGAAGGACGGTCCCTCGGCGGGAGTCACAATGGTAACGGCACTTGTCAGTGCGCTCGCGCACATCCCGGTGGCGCACGACGTTGCAATGACCGGCGAGGTCACGCTCACTGGCAGAGTCCTGCCTATCGGAGGGCTGCGCGAAAAGACCATGGCGGCATATGCCGCGGGAGTCGGGACCGTGCTCATCCCGAAGGCAAACACCGGAGATCTTGACGAGATCGATCCCGAAGCGCGCGCAGCACTCCGTTTCATTCCGATCTCAAACGTCCGTGAGGTGCTTGATAACGCGCTGCGCCGCAACGCAGTTCCCATCACAGTCAACGACACAGCAAAAAAGAGCACCGGCGAGACGCTTGTCGTGATCCCGCCGCTCTGCGAAAGACCTGTTCAAGGAGTAACCGCCGATGGCGCTCAATCTCAATAACATATCGCTTAAAATAACTGCGGGCATGCCGCGTCAGTTCCCGCGTTCGGCAACACCGCAGATCGCACTTGCCGGGCGCTCGAACGTCGGCAAGAGCTCGCTCATAAACACCCTGCTCGGACGACGTGCGCTTGCGCGTGTCAGCTCCGCGCCGGGCAAAACGATAACCGTCAATTTCTACGACGTTGACGGAAAGCTTTTTCTCGTTGACCTGCCCGGGTACGGCTATGCCAAGCGCCCGCAGGAGGACAAGGCACGCTGGTCGGAGCTTACCGACGGATATTTCACGAACAATCCCTCACACGACCGCATAATGCTGGTCCTTCAGCTCATAGATATGCGTGTCGGTCCGACAGCCGATGACGTAATGATGCTCGAATGGCTCGGCGCCTCGGGTGTTCCGTTTGCAGTCGCCGCAACAAAAGCCGACAAGCTCTCATCAAAAAAAGCACGCACCGAAGCTATGGAAAAGATCGTCTCCTGCCCGCAGATACCCGCCGGAACACCGGTGATTCCCTTCTCCGCCGTGAACGGAGAGGGCAAGGACGAGCTTTGGCGGCTCATTATCGGCGCAGCTTCCAAATAACCGTAACGACGGGAACAAAAAGGATTTGACATGTTCAGATATCTCATAACAAAAGGCGGCAACATCTCGTCATACCTGATAAGTCTGCTTCTGACACTGCCGATAATACTGCTTTCGCTCTCCGTGCATGAGGCATCTCACGCATGGATGGCAAACAAGCTCGGCGACCCCACCGCCCGCAACCTCGGCAGGCTCACGCTCAATCCGTTCAAGCATCTTGACCTTGTCGGATTCATCTGCATGCTGCTTTTCGGCTTCGGTTGGGCAAATCCCGTGCCGGTGAATTCGCGCTATTTCAAAAAACCGCGCCGCGATATGGCTCTCACGGCAGCCGCGGGACCTCTCTCAAATATTGTTCTCGGTTTTATTTTTGTTTCCCTTTACGAGATCTCATACCTGCTGACCGTCCGCCTGTTCCCCTCTGTGGCGGCATCGGCGCCGATGGTGATATACGTTTGGCTGACATTTCTTCAGATGGGCGCCGAACTCAACGTATACCTTGCCGTGTTCAACCTCATTCCCGTGCCGCCGCTTGACGGCTCGCGCCTGTTTTATATCTTCCTGCCCGTAAAATGGTATTTCGGCATAATGAAATACGAAAAATATATTTCGATCGCTCTTTTCGCCCTGCTCTGGCTCGGCGTTCTGTCGGTACCGCTCACATGGATCTCGAATCATGTGCTCGACGGAATGTACGGGCTGTGGAGCCTTATTCCGATATTCCGCTGACCGATCGGGACAGGAGCAGAGACTGTGGAAGAGATCACATATAAGCTTGAAAAATTCGAAGGTCCTCTTGACCTTCTTCTGAACCTGATACACAAAAACAAGGTGCAGATCGAGGATATCCCGATTTCGCTCATCTGCGACCAGTATATCGAATATATCGCAAAGGCACAGGAGCTTGACATTGAGCTTGCGGTCGAATTTCTCAGCATGGCAAGCGAGCTCATGCTGATAAAGAGCCGTATGCTGCTGCCGCGTGAGGTGCCCGAAGAGGAAGACCCGCGTGCACGGCTTGCCGAGGCTATCGCAAGGCTCGAGGCGGCAAAAAAGGCAGCCGAAAAGCTCGGCGAGCGCTTCAAGATCTACGGCGGACGAATGGCAAAGGATACCGACGAGATATCGGTGGACAAGACCTTCGTCGCCGATCAGGACCCGCAGAAGCTCTACGACGCGATGCGGCGCGTGCTATCCTATGCAAACACGCACAAGGAGGCGCGCGGGGAGCTTGTGCGCCCTATGGCAAAGCCGATAATCCCGGTGGAGCTGAAGATAATAGGCATCATGAAGCATTTCTCGGACGGCGTGCAGTCATGCGACCTCGGCACGCTGCTTGACGACGCCGTGTCCCGCCCCGATCTTGTCGCAATTTTCATCGGCGTGCTCGAGCTCGTAAAAATGCGCCGGCTGGTGATAATAGAGGGAGCCGACGAATTCGAAACTCTTCACGGCACACGCACACGATTTGCCGTCGGCGTCGCTCCCGATGATACGGAAGCCGAGAACGCCGATCTTGCCGAAATGAACAGATAAAAACGGAAGGTAACGGGTAAATTCAATTGGAAAACGAACAGCTTACCGATATAAAGCAGCTCGAAGGCGCGATAGAGGCTATCCTTTTCGCTGCGGGACATCCCATGGAATACTCAAAGCTCGGCGATGTGTTGGGGCTGAGCGCGCGTGATGCAAAGCAGCTCGCCGGACACATCGCGGAGCGTTGGAACTCCGACGAAACTCGCGGCGTCATGCTGCTGACCTTCGACAAGAGCTGCCAGCTCTGCACGAACGAAAAATATCTTCCCTACATCCGCGAGGCGCTCGGCATCAAGCGCGGCGGCAACCTTTCGGCATCGTCACTCGAGGTGCTTGCCATCGCAGCGTACAATCAGCCTGTCACGCGCGCATTTATCGACACCGTGCGCGGCGTTGACTCGGCATATGCCGTCGGCGCTCTGCTCGACAAAGAGCTGCTTGAGCCCGTCGGAAGGCTCGACGCGCCCGGGCGACCGATGCTCTACGGCACAACAGACAAATTCCTGCGCGTTTTCGGGCTCTCGTCGCTCGGTGAGCTTCCCGAGGCGTCGTCGGTCCTTGCCGCGGTAGATGCTCTGGCAAACAAGAGCGAGGATGAAGAAAACAGCGCGGAGACTGACGGCGAAGGCGGAAACTGATCCGCTTACGCTTAACGCGAATGCACAGATGGAGGTGATCGGTTGACGGCACTGTATATTCTCGGCGGGATATTTCTCGTGTTTTTTGCCATTGCAATGATCCGCGCCGAGGTTATCATCAAATACGCCGACGACTTCGGGCTCGCCGTCCGCATATGCGGCATAAAGCTGACGATAATGCCGCGCAAACCGAAAAAAGTGCGTCCGCGCGATTTCACTCCCAAAAAGATCGCAAAACGCGAGGAAAAGGCACGGCGCAAAGCCGAAAAGGAAGCGCAGAAGAAAAAGGCGAAAAAAGCCCGCAAGGACGCCGAAAAAGCTGAAAAAGCAGAACTGAAAAAGCAGGGCAAGGTCAAAAAAAAGCCGCTCGGTGAAACGATATCACTTATCCTTGCGCTCGTAAAGACTGCCGTCGGCAGATTTGCAAAGCATCTGCGTGTGCGCGTGGCGCGCCTGCACATAAACGTTGCGACCGGCGACGCGGCAAGCACCGCAATACTCTACGGCACGGTGGCGCAGTCGGCGGCGTACATCGCCGCGCTGCTCGACAGCACCAAAACGTTGAAAAACGCCGCACGCGCCGACGTTGATATCCACGCCGATTATCTCTCCGAAAAAACGACCGCCGACATCGAGATAGGCTTCTCTCTCCGTGTCTGGCAGGTCATAGACATACTGATACGCACCGGTATCACCTTCATAAAGAAAGAGATCAGGAAATAAATCATATACGAAAGGAAACCGTCATGGCTTCATCAGAAAACAAACTTCAGGAAATCATCCAGTCATCGCTTGAAAACATCCGTTCCATGATCGACGCGAACACCGTTATCGGGAACCCCATCAGCACCCCCTCCGGCACCGTTATCATACCCGTCTCAAAGATATCGATGGGCTTTGCCTCCGGCGGCATGGACTTCAACGGCAAAAACGAAGAGGCAATGCGCGCAAGACTTCAGAATTTCGGCGGCGGCGGCGGTACCGGTCTTTCGATATCCCCCGTTGGCTTTCTCGTTGTCGGTGCTGACGGCAGCGTCGATATGATAAACGTCGGTATGGAAGCCCAGAGCGGCGCTATCGAGCAGGTCGCGGGCGTTATCGAGCGCTCTCCCGAGATCATAGCCAAGATCAGATCCGTATTTTCCAAGGACAAGGACGACGATAAATAAAGAATAAGCCGGTCTCCGGGGTAATAAAATTATTATGAAATAATTTTATTACCCCGGAGACGATCATGCAAAGAAAAGCTACGATACGGCACAATGCGGCGCGCCTTGCCTGCGTGCTGCTTGCATTTCTGACTTTTGCGCTCCCCTCTGCCGCGACTCCCGCGGCAACAGCACGCCTCCCTTCGGTCTCGGCCCGAGGTGCGGTGCTTTATGATGCGAGTGAGGGCGGCGCGGGCGTGCTGTGGGAGAAAAACGCACATGCGCGTATGCCCATGGCAAGCACGACAAAGATAATGACGGCGCTCGTTGCCATCGAATCGCTGCCGCTCACGACCGCCATACAGATCCCGGCAGCGGCGGTGGGAGTCGAAGGCTCGTCCGTCTATCTCCGCGAGGGCGAAAAGCAAACGCTTGAAGCGCTGCTTTACGCCATGATGCTTGAATCCGCCAATGACGCCGCGACGGCGATAGCAATAGCGGTCGCGGGATCGGTCGAAGCGTTTGCGGAGCTTATGAACCGCCGCGCAGCCGACATGGGGCTCGGCGACACGCATTTTGTGAACCCTCACGGGCTTGACGCACCCGAGCACTTCACCTCGGCATACGATCTTGCCCTCATCGCATCGGAGGCACTCAAAAATCCCGAGCTGCGCAAAATAGCCGGGACCTACCGCTCGTCAATGCCGCTGGGCGACGAAAGCGGCGCGCGGCTGCTCATCAACCACAACCGCCTGCTGCGCTCATATCCGGGTGCGATAGGCGGCAAAACGGGCTTCACCAAAAAAAGCGGCAGATGCCTTGTTTCGGCAGCCGAGCGTGACGGGCTGCGACTTGTTGCGGTCACACTGTCGGCACCCGACGACTGGAAGGATCACGAATGCCTGCTCGACTACGGCTTTGCCGGCTTTGAAAACATCGTTCTTGCCGACGCCAATGAGCTCGAATATGCCGTTTCGGTATCGGGCGGCGAACAGGGGACCGTTCTTGCGGCAAACACCTCGGCGGTGCGCGTCACGCTTCCCCGCTCTCACGGTGAGATAACGGCTGAAAACGAGTTGTCGGACATCGCCGTTGCTCCGGTCAGCCGCGGAGATGCGCTCGGCAGAGTCAGATGGATGTGCGACGGGACCGAGATAGCCTCGACCGATGTATGCGCCGAATACGACGCAGCTGCGGTGAAAAACAAAAAATTCAGCCTTTGGCGATGGTTTTTATCGCTTTTCGGGCTGAAAATATAAGAAAAGACTAAAGATATATGGAAAAGATAAGGATCCAGAAATATTTTTCCGACTGCGGAGTGCTTTCCCGCCGCGCAGCCGAGGCAGAGATAGCCGCGGGACACGTTACGGTGAACGGCAGACCGGTGTCGCTCGGCGACAAGGTAGATCCGTCGTCCGACGTCGTGGCATGGAAGGGCGAGCGCATAAGAACACCCGAGAGATCGCGCGAGCGCAAATATATAATGCTCTATAAACCGCGCGGATACGTCTGCACCCTTGCCGACGAAAAAGGACGCAGACAGGTGACGGACCTTGTGTCTGAGGCGGGCAGCCGTGTTTATCCCGTCGGCAGACTCGATATGGCATCCGAAGGACTGCTGCTGCTCACCGACGACGGTGAATTTGCCAACATGATGACGCACCCGCGCTGTCACGTGCCGAAGATATATCACGTCCGCGTGCGCGGCGAGATCACCGACCGGACGCTTGAGCTGCTCTCGTCGCCGCTAACGATCGACGGCAAAAAGATACGCCCGGTCAAAGTGGCTGTCCTTGAGCTTTACCCCGACGGCGCAACGCTTGAAATGACGCTCTACGAGGGCAGGAACCGTCAGATACGCAAGATGTGCGACATCGCGCGCATTGACGTTGTAAGGCTCAAGCGCACCGCGATAGGCAACCTGACGCTGCACGGGCTGAAATGCGGTCAGTGGCGTTATCTCGACCCGCAGGAGGTAATAAACCTCAAACGGGCGGTAAAATAAGGAGGCGGCAATGTTTGTAGTCGTTCCGATCCAGTCAAAGACCGAGCAGGAGGCGCTTGCGGCACGCGTCGGTGCGGAATACATTCCGGATGCCCTTGCCTACCGTGCCGATTCGGAAGGTGAATTCGTCGGTATGTGCCAGTTTACGGTCGACCCCGACGGCGGGCATATGCTGACGCTCGATTCCCTCCCCGGCAACGAGGATCTTCAACCGATGTTCGTCATGGGACGCGCCGCGCTGAATTTTATGGAGCTTTGCGGCGCCGAGACCGCGTATTATGAGGCTCCGCTGCGCGATAAAACACTTGTCGGCGCTATCGGCTTCCGCGCGGATGAAGACGGAAAGCTGAAGGTCGGTCTGAAGGGCTTTTTCGATCACCCCTGCCAACACAAATAACAAAAAGGCGGTCGTTGACCGCCTTTTGGGCTTTCATGAAGGCTGTCGGATAAATTTATCCGAGCAGCTTTTTCTTTATGTTTTTCAGTGTCTTCTTCGGCGTAGCCCCGGCGTAAAGATCATACCTGTCAAAGTTGCTGAAGGTCCCACCTCCACAGTCGGACCACCCGATAAGCCACTGCCCGCGCAGCTCGTCATCGAGATTTTTGCTGTCCGAGCGGAATCTGAAAATATAATACACGTCCTTTTTGAACAGATACGTCACCTTGCCTAGATATTCTATCGCATCAGGCTGCTCGCCGAGCTCGGTGGGATATGTCAGCCAATGCACCATATCGCTCTCGGCAAGATATTCGGGAGCCGTGCACTCTTCGGGAAACATTTTTGCGGCGCCGTGATCCTTAAGCGTTCCGTATGTCATTTCGGCATAAACGAGGTCGTGCGCCAGCATATCCACGGCGTCTGCGGGAACGTCCCTTCCGAGTTCAAGCAGCGATGCAACGGCATAATAGCTCACGTTGCTGCGTCCGAGACGCAGTGCGCCGTAAAGCGCATCCGCAGTGTCGCGCACGGGAAAATATCTCGATACATCTACGGCATATTCGAGCGCCGCCTCCGCATCGCTGCCGAGCGCCGCTACCTCGGTGTATCTTTTTATTTCCGATGCCATATACTCGCCAATAGCGCGCACCGCGCCGTCGCTCATATTTCCGATTTTCCCCTTGAAATGATCTATCCCCGCATAGAGCTGACCGCGCTGAAACTCGTCGGTTATCCCCTCGGCAACATCAACGACCGCTTCGACATCAGCCTTTTCTATCGTCCCCTTGCCGAACATCTCTTCAACGGCACATTCAAGATATCTCTCGCGCTCGGCAATGTCGGCGAGCGTCTTCATTTTTTCAAGCTCTGCCTCCGGTATATTTGAAGCTACCGGATAAAGTTTCTGAACTACCGTCATAAGACTTTCAAAATAATTGAGCACCGCATCCTTTTCCCTGTAATCCGCCGCTGAGGAAAGGTCACGCTGAATGCCGTCCGCCTCTCTGAACGCAAAATCCGCAAGCGCCGTGCGATCGTCGTCGGCAAGGCGGTCACCGATATCATCGAGCACATTTGCGGCATAGCCCAGAATGCGGCCTTTTTCGGCAAATGAGCTGCCGTCCGACTCAAGCCCCGAGATCAGCTTATCAAATACTGCCATAACCGTCTCCTTTGCTGTTATTACATTAATTGTAACGTAATATCGAAAAAAAGTCAATACCCGCCTTCATATTTTGCTCTGTATCACATTGTATGCGTTTATTTTGCCCCATACCGCATCGCATGCGTTCACACGCAGTTCATATATCGGCTGTATACTATATCTGCATGTTCGGATGTCATTGTGTTTGCCGCGAAAGCGGAGCACAGCGGCGCGCGGGAGCTTCTCCGCAGCGCGTCCCGCGGCAGAGAATGTGCATGGTTAAAGAAGGGTCACGTCGGCTGCCATACCGGCGGCAAGGCGATGCTCCTTTCGAGCGGTTCGAATCCGTGAAACACCTTTCAAGTGTTTATGTGGTGAACAGATTCAGCAGAATCAAAATTATCAAAGAGGATACGCGGCGGTTTGTCCTGCCCCATGGCAGCATGAGCCGCGCCTTGCCGCCTCGGGGATACCGCACGCGCTCACGCGAGCCGAGCTAAGGGATGCAAAGTCTCCACGCGCTCCGCTCAAAGTCAGCGCGCGCTGAACCGAAGCGCCGCGCCGCCCATGCGGGCAGCCGCCCCGGCTCCTCACTGTCAATGAAAGAGAGGCATTACAATGGCATTATTTTTTACGGTAAATGAATCCGAATGCGCCCTGATGTACAAAAAGGGCAAGCTTGCGGCAGTTCGCGGCCCCGGCAGGTATTCGACGCTCGGCGGACGGCGATACACCTCCTTCCCCGCCCGCTGCGACCTGATAGCGTCGTCCGGATGCACCGCTGAGGCGCTCAAAAACGCCGAGGGAGCCGAACTCGTTACCGTTGTCGAGGTCGGTGACCGCACTGTCGCCCTCCATTATGTGGACGGCAACTACATAGGTGCGCTGACCGCCGGAAAGCACGCGTTTTTCAACGCTGTCGGAAAACATGAATTCAGAACCGTCGATACCTCCTCCCCCGAGGTGCCGGACGATATTCCTCCTTATGTTTTCGAATCGATGCCCGAGGACAGCTATACCGAGATAAATGTATACGAATACCAAAAGGCGCGCATTTATTTCAACGGCAAGCTCCACTCTGTGCTGGACGCGGGCAGGTATTTCTTCTGGAACACCGAGACGAATGTCTGCACCGAGCTTGTTGATACACGTCTTATGCAATGCGATATTTCCGGTCAGGAAATGCTGACGCGCGACAAGGTGACGATCCGCGTGAATTTCGTATGCAGCTACCGCATCACCGATTTCGTAAAGATCGACACCGAGATCGACAATTACGAGAGTCAGCTCTACACGGCAGCACAGCTTTCGCTGCGTGAGTATATCGGCGCGCACACGCTCGACGAGATACTTGAGAACAAAAAAGAAATGGGGCGCACGGTGCTCGCCGACCTCACGGCAAAGGCTCGGGAGCTTTACATCGACATAAAGGCTGCCGATGTAAAGGACATCATCCTTCCCGGCGAGATACGCGACATCATGAATTCGGTGCTTACAGCCGAAAAACAGGCGCAGGCGAACGTCATCACGCGCCGCGAGGAGGTAGCCTCGACCCGCTCGCTGCTCAACACCGCAAAGCTCATGGAGGAAAACAAGACGCTCTACAAGCTCAAGGAGCTTGAATATGTCGAAAAGATATGCCGCAATGTCGGCAGCATCAACGTCACGGGCGGCGGCGACCTGCTCACGCAGCTCACCGAGATACTTCGCGGTCACAGAAACTGAATCAAATACAAAACAGGCTGTCCCGAATCGGGACAGCCTGTTTTGTATTCAAAATTACTTCTTCTTCGGCACGAGCACCTCGGTGCCGCCCATATAGGGACGCAGCACCTCGGGGATGGTCACACTGCCGTCTGCGCAGAGATGATTCTCAAGGAATGCAATGAGCATACGCGGCGGTGCAACAACGGTGTTGTTGAGGGTGTGCGGCAGATACATTTTGCCGTCGGCGCCCTTGACGCGCATTCTGAGGCGGCGCGCCTGTGCATCGCCGAGGTTGGAGCAGGAGCAGACCTCAAAATATTTCTGCTGACGTGGCGACCACGCCTCGATATCGCAGGACTTGACCTTGAGATCGGCAAGGTCGCCCGAGCAGCACTCAAGCTGACGCACCGGTATCTCCATCGAGCGGAAAAGCTCTACCGAGAAGCGCCACATCTTTTCGTACCATGCCATGCTGTCCTCAGGGCGGCAAACGACTATCATCTCCTGCTTTTCGAACTGATGGATGCGGTAAACGCCGCGCTCCTCGATGCCGTGCGCACCCTTTTCCTTGCGGAAGCAGGGGCTGTAGCTCGTGAGCGTCTGCGGCAGGCTCGACTCGGGGATGATCTGGTCGATAAATTTGCCTATCATCGAATGCTCGGAGGTACCGATAAGGTAAAGATCCTCACCTTCGATCTTGTACATCATGGCATCCATGTCGTTCTGACTCATAACGCCCTCAACGACGTTGCCGTGGATCATAAAGGGCGGTATGCAATAGGTAAATCCCTTATTTATCATGAAATCACGGGCATATGCAAGCACCGCGGAATGCAGACGCGCGATATCGCCCATGAGATAGTAAAAGCCGTTGCCGGAAACACGCCCCGCAGCATCCATATCTACACCGTTGAACTTTTCCATTATATCGGTGTGATAGGGTATCTCAAAATCGGGAACAACAGGCTCGCCGAAGCGCTGCACCTCAACGTTATGGGTGTCGTCGGGACCGATCGGCACGCTGGGGTCGATGATGTTCGGGATCACGAGCATGATTTTTCTTATCTTTGCCTCAAGCTCCGGCTCCTTCTTTTCAAGCTCGGCAAGACGCGCGGCGCTCTCTGCGACCTTTTTCTTCATCTCCTCAGCCTCGGCGCGCTGACCGTGAGCCATAAGAACGCCTATCTGCTTTGAGCAGCGGTTCTTTTCGGCGCGCAACTCGTTCGCCTCCTGTATGGTGCTGCGGTTTTCGGCGTCAAGCGCTATCACCTCGTCAACGAGGGGGAGCTTTGCGTCCTGAAATTTGTTTTTGATGTTCTGCTTTACAATGTCGGGGTTCTCCCTGACAAATCTGATGTCAAGCATTTTCTTTCCTCCGTTTTTATTTATAATAATTGATCACACGAAAACAAAAACACCCCCGGCATACGTCACGCATACGCCAAGGGTGAATAAACACGGTGCCACCTTGTTTTTAACTCAATGTCCTTTAACGCAGACACGCGGCTCCGCTCTTCGCGGGCAGCTCGGGAGTGGATATGACCTGTCTGCCGCCGCGGGACTTTCAGCCATGATCCCACGTCTCTGACCGGCGACTGAGCTTTTTTCTCCGTCATTGCCTTTACAAGTGTATATATTTTATACTGAAAAGCGGATCTTGTCAATCCCTTTTTTGATTTTTTCGCTCCGAGGTATCCAAATATCATCCGTCATATGTGCAAAGCACGTATTTGCCGCTTTCGAAAACGATCAGCCTTCTGCCGCTGACATCCGTCGCCTTGCTGTTTATGCGCGAGACGAGCGCGGCGATGTTGCGGCGTTCACGGCTGTCGCTGCCGGGAAAGACCGTGTCAAGGCAGACTGCGGCAAGATCGCAGCAGCCCGACGCGCCGCGCAGCATAAGATGATCGACAATAGCGCGCTCGGCGGGCGTGAGCCTCAACTCATACCCCGCGCAGTAAAGCTTTCCGTCGCGGCGAACAAGCTCACCGACCCGCTGCCGCACAGCCTTTTCTTCTATATCCTTCAGAAATTCAAGCAGCTCCGGATCGAACGGATCGTCAAACCCGAGCATATATGAATTGTTTGACGATGCGCCCGTGCCGACGGCAATACATATTTTGTCGGGCGGTGCGACCGCCGCGAGTGACGGTCTGAAGGGGCAAATGAAAATTATGACCTCACTTTTGCCCGACATGACTGCCGCCTCAAAGTCTGACGGCGGCGGTGCCGCCGCAAGTATTCCGTTTTTTCTTAAATATCCGCGAAAATCAAGCCTGTCATCGATATTATCGGCAATGATAAGTGTCATAAAGCATCACGTCCGAGGGTTATTATCAGAAAAATCACGGTAGAACCTGTCAAGGTCTATCTCTGTCGCGTTCAGCGAGCTCAGCTTGCGGTCGTTGAGACCGAGCACAACATTGTAGAATTTGCCCGCGACTATAAAATGCTCAAGCAGGGTAATACCGCACACGTCGAGTATCTGTCGCAACTGCATCGTGAGCGCAATATCCTCACGTGACGGCGTTGCTACGCCGTTCGGGTGATTGTGCGCCAGAACAACGACCGACGCATTGCGCCTCAGCGCCTTCTCTATCACAAATCTCGGCGCAACATTCACCGAATTGACAACACCGTCGCCGGCATTGACAACATCGAGCAGCTTCATGCTGTTGTCAAAAAGCAGTATGTACGCACGTTCTACGGTGAGCCCTATATAGAGACTTACAAGATATTTTCCTATCTGTCCGATCGAAGTGTAGCGCAGCTCGGCGCTGCCGCGTTCAAGCTCATAGCGCCGCGTGACCGCGCAGATCATCTTGAACATCGTTGCGGCGTGCGCTCCCACACCCTCCACTTCCTTTATCTCGTCGATATCAGCCTCCAGGATACCGGCAAGCGACCCGAAGCGCTCGACGAGCAGATGCGCCGTCTCGTTTACGTCGCGCTGCGGGATCGCATAGAACAGCATAAGCTCCACGACCTCGTGCGTGCTGAAGGAATCAAGTCCTTCATTGAGAAAGCGTTCCTTCAGCCGCGCACGGTGCCCGTCATGCGTGCTCATAATTTGGAGTTGGTCGTTTTCAGAATAACGTCGTGATACCCGCCTTCGACAATGCTTGTGGATGAGACGAGCGTGATACGCGCGTTCTTCTGCAGATCGGGGATATTGTTGACTCCGCAGTTGCACATGGTCGATTTGACCTTGTAGAGGCTCTTTGCAACGTTGTCGTGCAAAGGACCTGCGTATACGACATAGGAATCAACGCCCTCTTCAAAGTTCAGTCCGCCCTTGCCGCCGAGATCGTATCTCTGCCAGTTGCGCGCGCGGTTCGAGCCCTCGCCCCAGTATTCCTTGACATACTGACCGTTTACGAACAGGCGGTTCGTGGGGCTTTCGTCAAAGCGGGCAAAGTATCTGCCGAGCATGATGAAATCGGCGCCCATGGCAAGTGCAAGTGTCATGTGATAATCGTGAACGATACCGCCGTCGGAGCAGATGGGAACGTAAATTCCCGTCTCCTCGAAATATTCGTCGCGTGCCGCGGCGACCTCAATAAGAGCCGTCGCCTGACCTCTGCCTATTCCCTTCTGCTCACGCGTGATGCAGATAGAGCCGCCGCCGATGCCGACCTTAACGAAATCCGCGCCCGCCCCGGCAAGGAAACGGAAGCCGTCGCGGTCAACCACGTTGCCCGCACCGACCTTCACACTGTCGCCGTAGCGCCCGCGTATAAAGTCAAGCGTCTGCTTCTGCCAGCAGGTGTAGCCCTCGGAGGCATCTATGCACAGCACGTCCACACCGGCGTCGACAAGAGCCGGAACGCGCTCTGCGTAATCGCGCGTGTTGATGCCCGCGCCGACCATAAAGCGTTTCTGCTTGTCAAGCAGCTCCTGCGGGTTTTCCTTGTGCTCGGAATAGTCCTTTCTGAACACAAAATAGCAGAGCCTGTCCTCATCATCCACAATGGGAAGGGCGTTCAGCTTGTTATCCCAGATTATATCGTTCGCTTCCTTCAGCGTGGTGTTTGCGGGGGCTGTGACAAGGTGCGCACGCGGGGTCATGAACTCAGATATCTTGAGATCGGGGGACATACGCGAAACGCGGTAATCACGCCCGGTGACGATACCGAGCAGGTGACCGTTATGTGTGCCGTCATCGGTGATGGCAATGGTGCCGTGACCGTTGCGCTCGACAAGCTCAAGAACATCGGCAAGCGTGTTGTCGGGTGTGAGGTTTGAGTCGCTCACGACAAAGCCCGCTTTGTAGCTCTTCACGCGCGCGACCATCGCCGCCTCATCCTCGATGCTCTGCGAGCCGTAAATAAACGAAATGCCGCCCTCACGCGCGAGCGCTATTGCCATTCTGTCGTCCGAAACGGACTGCATGACGGCAGAAACGAGCGGGATATTGAGGTTGATATCCGACGTTTCGCCGCGACGGAATTTGACGAGCGGAGTTCTCAGCGATACGTTCGTGGGGATGCACTCGGGAGAGGTATATCCGGGGATCAGAAGATATTCGCTGAAAGTGTGTGAGGGTTCGGGACAAAAATAAGCCATTTTAGCGTCCTTTCATTGTCTGTGAGTCACAGCGGTAAACGTAATTTTCCGTAATATAAAAAAATGCCGTGGAAACGTGCCGGCGGCACGTCATTCCGCGACCGGGCTGCTGCGGCAAAGCGCAACAGCCCGGAGTGATATTCAGATGTATCTCTTTATGATGTCGTCGGCATCCTCGACGGGGAGAGAGGACGTCATCACTATGTCGACCTTGTGGCTGTCGGAAAGCTCGTCAAGAGACAGAAGGAGCTTTTCAAAGGCGTCGCGGTCATTGTTGCAGATGCGAAGCGCAGAATCAACAAAAACATGAGTCACGTCGTGATTGCTGGCGAGAATGCCCGCAATGAACCCGTAAAGCGCACCGGCGTCAAAGACAAAGTACTCGTCAACATTGATGAGTCTGCAACGGTAGTTGACATCATAGCGGAGCTTTATCCCCTTTTCGATGCAAACGACCGAACCCTCGCTGGCCTCAACTGCCTTGTTGACCAGATCGATAAGACTTTTTGTCTTGCCGGAGCCCTTGACCCCGATAAATAATTTAAGCATATCAGTTACCATACCTTTCCCGGCTGTTTGCCGCAGCAAACAGAGCGTGAAAAAAGTGTATTCGGAGCATTTGTCTCCGTTTTTTCACACCGGCATCCGCACTGCGTTTTGAATACCATTACGCTACTTATATTATACACTAAAAGCAGTAAAAAATCAAGTGTTTTTTTCGCGCTCTTATGAAAGAACGAAAAATCAAAGACGGGATTTGAGCGCGGCGGTCATTTCCTCATAACCGGGCTTGCCGAGCAGCGCGAACATATTCTTCTTATATGCCTCGACACCGGGCTGGTTGAAGGGATTGACGCCGAGCAGATAGCCCGAAACGGCGCAGGCAAGCTCGAAGAAGTAGATCATATAGCCGAGAGAGCGCGCCGAACGGTCGCGGAGTGTCAGCAGAATGTTCGGCACACCGCCGTCGACATGGGCAAGAAGCGTTCCCTTCATTGCGGTTTCGTTGACATATGTCAGCGGCTTGCCGGCAAGGAAGCCGAGACCGTCGACATTTTCGCTGTCCTCGGGGATCGTGACGGCTGCTCCGGGATCCTCAAGCGATATGACCGTTTCAAACATCGTGCGGTCGCCGTCCTGAATGAACTGACCGAGCGAATGCAGGTCGGTAGAGAAAACAACGGATGCCGGGTAGAGACCCTTGCCGTCCTTGCCCTCGCTCTCGCCGAAGAGCTGCTTCCACCACTCGTTGAACATAAGCATGTAAGGCTCATAGCCCACGAGGATCTCAAGTTTCTTTCCCTTGCGGTAAAGAATGTTGCGCAGCGCCGCATATTTGTATGCAGGGTTCTTTTCAAGATCGGTCGAGGTAAGCTCGCGCATTGCGTCGGCAGCGCCGCCCATCAGCTCGTCAAGGTCTATGCCGGAAACGGCGATGGGGAGAAGTCCGACAGCGGAAAGCACCGAATATCTGCCGCCAACATCATCGGGAACGACAAATGTTTCATAACCCTCGCGGTCGGCAAACGCCTTGAGCGTGCCGCGTGCGCGGTCTGTGGTCACGAAAATGCGCTCGGCGGCTTCTTTTTTGCCGTATTTCTTTTCAAGCAGAGAGCGGAAAATGCGGAAGGCGACCGCAGGCTCTGTCGTTGTGCCCGACTTTGAAATGACATTGATGCACACATCTCTGCCCTCGCACAGCTCAAGCAGCTCCGAGAGATCGGAGGAGCTTATATTGCAGCCGGAGAAGAAGATCTCGGGCGCATCCTTGACGAGTCTGTTGTGGCGCGGCGATCTCAGAAATTCGATAACGGCACGGGAGCCGAGGTAGGATCCGCCGATGCCTATCACGACGAATATGTCGCAGCTTTTTCTGATCTTTTCGGCTGCTTTTTTGATCCTGTCATATTCCGTGCGGTCGTATTTTTCGGGAAGAGAGAGCCAGCCGAGCATTTCGGCGCCGGCGCCCGTTCCGCTTCTCAGCGCCTTGTCGGCAGCCTCGACCTCGGGCTTTATTGCCTCAAGTTCCTTGTCCGAAACAAACGGAGATACGAATTTTTCACTCAGATTAAGAGTCATAGCGATATACACCTTTCTTGATTAAAAAAGAAAATCCATACACAGTATATTTTATCACCAAAGCGACTCTTTTTCAACCTTATTTCGTGCGATTTTTTATTTTCATCGTTTTTTTATCGCATTTTTTGCGCCATGCGCGCTCAGGTAAGGAAGAATCTTCTCAGCATCCGCGCAAAAAGACCGCCGAAGGATATTTTATCCACCGGGTGCGCGGCGGTGACGGCGACCTTGCCGAGCTGCGTGTCTCCGAGCATGAAGTCGATACCGCCGACGACGTCGCCCTCCTTTACGGGAGCCGAGACCATTTCGGGAAGTGACGGTACTGCCGTGACCTTTCCCTCCTCGCCTTTTCTCACGACCGACGTAAATCCGCCGTGAACGGTGTGCAGGACATCGGACACACCGCCTATGACGGGAAGCTCGGCAGCGTCGCCCTCCGCATAACGGTAAACGGCATAGTTGGCAAAGCCCCAGTCGAGCAGTGCGGCGGCTGCCGAATTGCGAGCGTCGCGCGTGGGTGCGGCCATTATCACGGCGATAAGCGACATCCCGTCGCGCTCTGCCGTTGCGCTCATGCAGAATTTCGCCTTTGAGGTCGAGCCCGTCTTGAGTCCTGTGGCACCGCGGTAGAAGCGGATGAGCCGATTCGTGTTCGTAAGCCCGAAGGCACCGTCGCGCACGGTGTCCATCCATGTCGAGCTGAATTCAAGTATCTTTTTGTGCTTCATAAGCTCGCGTGACATAATGGCGATATCGCGCGCCGAGAGCACATGATTCGTCACTGTGTCGTCAAGCCCGTTCGTGTTCTCAAAGTGCGCCGTCTTCATGCCGAGCTCGGTTGCGCGCTTGTTCATGGCAGCGACGAACGCCTCCTCACTGCCCGCAACGGCTTCGGCAAGCACGACGGCGGCATCGTTTGCGGAGGATATCACAACAGACTTTATAAGGTCGTTCACCTTCATCTGCTCGCCCTCCTTGAGGTATATCTGCGAACCGCCCATCTTCGACGCGCGTGTCGAGGTCGTAAGCACGGTGTCGTAATCCATAGCGCCGCGGTCTATGGCTTCCATAACGAGCAGCAGCGTCATGACCTTTGTGACCGACGCGGGCGGCAGTGCCTCGCCCGCATTCATTTCGTAAAGGACCGTTCCGGTGTCGGCTTCCATGAGTATTGCCGACACACAGTCAAGCCCCAGATCGGGATCTTCAGTATTGAGCGGTGCTGCCGACGCCGGGAACGCTCCCGCGAGTATCACTGCCGCAAGCACAAGTGCCGCCAATACCGCTGCCGCATAACGCCTGTTGAGTATTTTCATAAAAAAAGACCGTTCCTTTCATTTCATCTCTAAAGATTTATATGAAAGGAACGGCGTGATTAGCACAGGATATTACGTGCCGAGTCGGCGCATCACTTGCCGAACACATACTCCGTAAAGCTTTTGTATTCTTCTCCCGGGCGCAGGACGGTATCGCAGAGCCTATTGAGCGCAGGCTGATTCACCGCATCGGGTGCGGCCTCGGTCTCAAGGCAGAGCGCGGCGTGCTTCACCTGCGCCTCTCCGCCGCGGAAGGGATAGTCGGGATCGCCGAGGAAGTTGCCGGTATAAAGCTGAACGCCAGGGCGATCGGTATAAACCCGCATGACGGGGCTGCCTGCATCTCCCGAAAGAGTCACGCGTGCGTCGGTCTCCGCGTTATCCGCAGGCGCAAAGAGCATGCAGTGGTCATATCCGCCGGCAAGTCCGAGATCGCGGTCCGAAAGATCGAGGCTGCTGCCCACGGTTTTTCCGGTGCGAAAATCAAACGGCGTTCCGGCAACGCTTTTTATCTCTCCGGTCGGGATAAGCCCGGCATCCGTCGGCAGATATCTGTCCGCCGAAAGAGTGAGGTGATGAGAAAGTATATCCCCCTTGCCATTGAGATTGAAATACATATGATTTGTGAGATTGAGCGGCGTGGGCGCGTCGGTGACGGCGGTATAATCAAGGCGAAGCCCGCCGCGCGCGGTCAGCGTATAGCGCACACGGACCGTCAGATCTCCGGGGTAGCACTCCTCGCCGTCGGGCGACACATATGTGAACAGCAGCGACGGCTCGTCTCCGTCGTGTATCTCGGCACGCCAGAGCCGTTTGTCGAACCCGATCTTGCCGCCGTGCAGATGGTTCTCGCCGTTATTGCGGAAAAGGGTGTGCTCCTTTCCGTCAAGCGTAAAATGACCCTTTGCTATGCGGTTGCCGACTCTGCCGACCACAGCGCCGAGATATCCGTCGGCATGAAGGTAGCTATCAAGCGTGTCATAGCCGCGCACGACGCTTACGCCCGCCACGCGGACATCTGCGACGGTCGCGCCGAGATCGAGTATTTTTGCCGTTATATCACCGCGTGTGAGCGTGTATGCGGTCACGGCTCTGCCGTCCGGCAGCGTACCGAATATTTCCTTTACGATATGGTCCATTTTCATGACCGTCCTTTCCCTTCCGCTTTACGGGATCGCCCCCCCGTATCCGGATATGGGCTGCCGTTTTCAGCGACAGCCCGTGATGAATATTTTATTTTTCAGTCGTCGTAGCCGTTGGGGTTCATCGACTGCCAGTGATAGGCATCGCGGCACATGCGGTCAATGCCGTATTCGGCACGCCAGCCGAGCTTTTCGGCGGCAAGAGTGGGGTCGGCATAGCATTCGGCTATATCGCCGGGGCGGCGTGCAACCACACGATAGGGTATCTTCTTCCCCGTTGCCTTTTCGTAAGCCTTCACTATGTCAAGCACCGAGTAGCCTACGCCGGTGCCGATGTTGTAATATTCCGTTCCCGTAACGCTCACGGCGCGTTCTATCGCCTTCAGATGCGCACGTGCAAGGTCAACTACATGGATATAGTCGCGCACACCGGTGCCGTCGTGAGTGGGATAATCGTCGCCGTAGACCTTCAGCTCGGCAAGCTTGCCGACTGCCACCTGCGAAATATAGGGCAGCAGGTTGTTCGGTATGCCCTTGGGATCCTCGCCGATCATGCCGCTCTCGTGCGCTCCTATGGGGTTGAAGTAGCGCAGTATGGAAACGCTTGCAATGTCCCCCGCCTTGCGGCAATCGTCGAGAATGCGCTCGATCATCAGCTTTGTCTCACCGTAGGGGTTTGTAGTGGAAAGCGGGAAGTCCTCGCGGATCGGGACAGATTTCGGGCTGCCGTACACCGTTGCGGACGATGAGAACACCACCGTTCCCACACCGTATTTTTTCATCGACGAAATGAGATTGAGCGTTGAATCAAGATTGTTGCGGTAATAGCGCACCGGCTGCGCCACCGACTCGCCGACTGCCTTCAGTCCCGCAAAATGGATGACGGCATCGATATGCTCGGCGGCAAACACCGCGTCAAGCGCCGCGGGATTGCACATATCGCAGTCATAGACCTTGAAATCACGCCCCGTGATCTTTCTCACCCTGTCGTTGACACAGGGCTTGCTGTTTGAATAATTATCGACAACAACAACGTCGTATCCGCCGCCGAGAAGCTCGACAACGGTATGCGATCCGATGAATCCGGCACCGCCGGTAACAAGAACGGTCATAGCTTTACTCCTGAATGAAAATGAAATCGGTTTTATTATATCGGTCTTATTAATTAAAGATATTTTTTTACGACTTTCAGCATTTCGGGCATCTTAGCCTCCATGTCGGCAACGAGCTTGAACTGATTGCGCGCACGGTCAAGGTTGTGCTCGGGATAATGCGTTCTGAAATATGTATCGCCGTCAAGATAGTCGGTGAGGAACCGGATGCCCGTCTCAAGCGTTATGACCAGCGCTCCCATCGGCAGCTCAAGTATCTCGGTGTCGGTAAGCGATCCCTCGAGCCCTCCGATAAATCCGCCGGCAAACGCCTCGAACATATCCTCGCGCATGAAAACGGCGGAAAGGTCCTTCTCATCCTCGGCTGCGCTCGAAGCGCCGAAGCGGATGGCATCGCCGAAATCGAACAGCACCGAGCCGGGCATAACGGTATCAAGGTCTATTATGCAGATCGGCTTTCCCGTCGCCTTGTCGATGAGTATATTGTTGAGCTTTGTGTCGTTGTGCGTCACACGCAGCGGCAGCACGCCGGCGGCGATGCGGTCGGCGATATACGAGCAGACATCCTTGTGCGCCTTGACGAACTCAACGGCATCCGCAGCTCTGTCGGCACGCCCCGAAGCGTTGCGCACGAGCGCCGCCTCAAAATCGGCATAGCGGCTCGGCGTATTATGAAAATTCGGTATCGTTTCGCAAAGCCCCGATGCGTCGTAGTCGGCAAGCTGCATCTGAAAATGCCCGAATGCACGTCCCACCTGTGAAAAAACATCGGTCGATCCGGCTGACTGGAAGCTCTCAACGCCGTCAACATACACATAAGCGCGCCACGCGCTGCCGTTTTCGCGATCCTCGTAGTAGTTGTCGCCCGAAACGGTCTTTATAAAATGCAGCGTCCCGCGCTCAACGTCTCCGCCCTCGGCAGCAAGCTTGCGGCGGATATGCTCGGTAATGCCTATCACATTGCGCATAAGCCCGTCGGGATCCTTGAATATACCGGTGTTTATCCTCTGGATAACATACTTTTTACCGTCTGCCGTGTCAACGAAAAAAGTACCGTTTATATGCCCGTCGGTGCATTCGGAAAAGCCGGTCGGCGCAGAGCCGAGGTTGAATTCCGATGCTATCTTAAGTACTTCACTATTATTCATAAGCTTTCGTATCTCCTGAGTAACGGATCACTGGTGCCTCAGAGCGCGAGCGGTTCTGGGTACTCCCCTGCAGCGATGAGTGCGCGTATGCTTGCCTTTACGGGCTCCTTGTCGGCGGCGTAAGTCACGCCGTACCACTTTGCGGGAGTCCTTTCGACAGCAATATCAATTATACCATTTTTTGCGAGTCTGTCAAGAGCAAAAGGCAGATAATACTCCGATTTCATCGGATCGGGAAGATCCGAGAGGAATTCCGCAAACCCTGCGGATATGTACCCGAACACCGACGGTGTAAGCCCGAAGCAGTTCATCGAAGCCACCGCATCGAGCGGGAGCGGTGTCCAAACACCGTTCTCCTCGTATTCGGCGCATGAGCCGTCTGCCGAACGGCGTATCGCGGCGCGCTCGGTAACATCGGTGAGCCTGCCGTCCTCAACATGGCATATACCGCGCGAGACGGTGCCGTTTTCGGTCAGCGTGTTGCCGAGGCGAAAGCCAACCATGCAGCAGTCGTATCTGCCGCCGGGTGTGCGGCAGGAGCGCGCCTCGGCAGCTCTCAGGTGCTCCGCCATTATCGCAAATGTTTCTCTGCCGTAAAAATCATCGGCATTTATGACCGCAAAGCAGTCATCGACCGTGTTGCGTGCGGCAAGCAGAGCGTGCGCCGTGCCCCACGGTTTTTTGCGTCCCTCGGGAACTTCATATCCCTCGGGGAGGTCGTTCATATCCTGAAATACGAACTCTGTCTTTATGTATTTTTCCACGCGTGCGCCGACCGTCGAACGGAAGGCTTCGAGATTCTCGCGCTTTATAACGAATACCACACGGTCAAACCCGGCGCGCGCGGCGTCAAAGCATGAGTAGTCTATTATGAACTCTCCGCCGGGACCGATCGGATCGATCTGCTTCATTCCGCCGTAGCGCGAGCCCATACCGGCTGCAAGTATAACAAGTGTCATGTCGAATACCGTACCTTTCCTGTTCCCGAAGCCCGACGGCGGATCTCCGCGCGCGGTCAACGGGAGCGATCGTATTTTTTCGGTTTGCGGGTCGTTCATGACCGCGAAAGCTTCCGCAGGACATACAGACCCATATTGTATTATTATATTACTTAACGCCGCTTTTGTACATAATATTTTCGCGTTTTTTACACTTTATTTACAACATTTCACGTCCCGGGCCCGAATTATTACGGTTGACAAAGCATATTTTTTGTGATATAATCAACATGATGTATCAAATGAGACACGAAAGGTGCAGCATCAATGCCGAGATCAGAAATATGCGAGCCGGCGAAAGCCTTTGAATTCATATCCGAAAGGTGCGCCATATTCCGCAATGCGTCACGCGCCTGCTTTGAAAAGCACATGAAAAACAGCACGGTCGTGACCGCATACGACGAGGGCGAGCTTATATTGTCTCCGTCCGACCGTGCCTCCGACCGCGGGATAGGCATAATCCGCACCGGCAGCGCGTCGGTCTATTCCGGCGACAGCAGCCGCAGAGTGCTCATGCGCTTTCTCAGTGTCGGAGGAATATACGGCGTCGCGGCGCTCTTTGCCGCGGCAGCCCCGCCCACGCGTATCGTTGCGGGCGGCGACTGCACCGTGCTGAAGCTCCCGCGCGAGGCTGTCCGTGCCATGCTGCACGAAGACGCGGCGCTGCTCGACAGCTATCTTGAATTCATGTCGGGACGCGTGCTCTTTCTCAACCGCAAGATCGCCTGCGTTACGGGCGGCAGCGCAGAGAGGCGGCTTGCCGTGCACCTGCTCTCACTCTCCGACGGTCTGCCGCGTGAGTCCGACGGCAGCGTACGCATCACGCTTGCGTCAAACTACACCGAGCTTTCGCATCTCATCGACGTCGGCAGAGCGTCGCTTTACCGCGCGCTCGACTCGCTCGAGGCGTCCGGAGCCATAAAACGCGGCAGCGGGTATGATATGACCGTGTTCCCCGCTCTTCTCGAGGCAATGCTGGACGCATGACAGCCGACCGGCACGAATCAAAAAACACAATACAATAATAATACAATAATAATAAAAAGAAGGGATTACAACACCATGAAAAAAACTCTCTCAGCGGCAGCGCTCCTGCTTGCCGCAGTCATGCTTGCAGCCTGTGTAGGTCTTGTCTCCTGCGCAAAAAAGGACGACACACAGCTTCGCGTCGCCGTTCTCAACGGCACTACGGGTTGGGGCGCCGCTCCCCTCATTTCCCGCATAAAATCGGGTGAATCCGACCTCAACGCCAAGATCGACACCTATACGGCAGCCGATCTTGTAAGCCCCCTTATCATCAACGGCGATGCGGACATTGCCGCAGTGCCCACCAACCTTGCCGCAGTGCTCTACAATAAGACCGAGGGCAACATCCGCGTGCTTGCCGTCAACACTCTCGGCGTGCTCTATCTCATAGAGGACGGCGAAACAGTGAAGAGCCTCGGCGACCTTGCGGGCAAGACGGTTTACCTCCCCGGTCAGGGATCGAACCCCGAATTTGTCCTCCGCGCGCTTGTAGAGGGTGCCGGCGTTGCCGACGTTACCTTTGACTACACGTATTCCTCCCCCGACGAGCTTGCAACAGCTCTTGCAAGCGGCAAAGCGTCGCTCGGCGTGCTCCCCGAGCCCAAGGTCACAGCCATAACCTCGAAAAAGCCTACCCTTCGCGTGGCTCTCGACTTCACCGAAGAATGGAAAAAGCAGACCTCTGCACCGCTGGTCCAGGGCTGCATAATCGTTCGTGAGGATTTCCTCAAAGAGCACACGGCTCTTGTAAAAAAATTCCTCGATGAATACAAAAAATCGGTCGATCTCGTCAACTCGAACCCCGAGGAAGCAGCCGCGATGATCGCCGAGGCGGGTCTTGCCGGAAATGCCGCAGCAGCACAGGCGGCGCTGCCGAGATGCAACATCACATACCTCGACGGTGAGGATATGCGCACCGCTCTGAACGGCTTCTGGGATGCTCTCTTTAAACTTAATCCCAAATCAGTAGGCGGCAAGCTGCCCGACGATGCCGCGACCGCCCCCATTAAATAATGAGGCGGAATAAAAAAGAAAACACCGGGCGCCGGGCGCCGCGCATTCTTCGCGCGGCGTCGGCGCTCGGCGTTGCCGCATTCTGGATCGGCGTATGGTGGGCAGCATCGGCGCTTGTGGGCAACAGCCTGCTGCTTCCGTCGCCATATGAAACACTTGTACGCCTTGCGGAACTTGCGGCAAGCTCCGACCTTTTCTTATGCGCCGCAGCATCGCTCCTCCGCGTCTCCGTCGGTATAATCGCCGCCGTCGTCGCGGGCATCCTCACGGCGGCTCTCTGCTGCGCGCTGCGTGCGGCAGACAGACTTGTATTCCCCTTTATGACGGTGATAAAATCCACGCCCGTCGCGTCGTTCATCATTCTGGCGCTCGTTTGGCTCGGCACATCGGTGCTTCCGGCATTCATTTCGTTCCTCATGGTATATCCGCTCATATTCACGAACGTCAGAGCCGGGATACGCAGCGTCGATCCCGCGCACCTGCGCCTTTGCGACGTTTTCGGGCTTTCGCCCGCCAAGCGGATACGCAGGATCTACATCCCGACCGCATATCCGTACTTTGTGACCTCCGTCAAAGCATCGCTGGGGCTTGCATGGAAAGCCGGAATAGCCGCCGAAGTCATAGCGGCGCCGAAATATTCGATAGGGGCCATGCTCTACCAATCAAAGGTCTACTTTGAGACCACCGATCTGTTTGCATGGACGCTCGTGATAATAATCATGAGCCTTCTGATAGAGCTTGCGTTCGGCAAGCTTATCGACGTCGCCGCCTCGCACCGGATGAAAACACGGAAAGGAGAGAGCGAAAAAAGTGAAGCTTGAATTTTCATCTCTCACAAAAAAATACGGCTCAAAGCTCGCCGTTGACGGCTTTTCGTATGCATTTGATGCCTCTCCGGGACGTCGTCTTGCGCTGTGCGGTCCTTCGGGCTGCGGCAAATCCACTCTCATCTCAATCATTGCGGGACTTGACCGCGACTATGACGGTACGCTTTCGTTCACCGGCAGCGACCGACCGCCGGTGATATCGGTGTCATTTCAGGAGCCGACACTGCTGCCGTGGCTCACGGCGGCAGAGAACGTCAATCTCGTCACCGGTGATCGCCGTGAAGGGCTTGACGCCGCACGTGCGCTGCTGCGCGAGGCAGGACTCGGCGGGCACGAGGACAAGCTCCCCGTCGAGCTTTCCGGCGGTATGCAGACCCGCGTTTCGATCGTCCGTGCTCTTGCGGTAAAAGCCGACCTCTACCTTTTCGACGAGCCGTTTGCGTCGCTCGACCGTGACACGGCATTCATGTGCGCGGAGCTTATAAAGCGCCGCACCGCCGACGCGGCATCCGTTGCCGTGATACACTCCGCAGAACTCGCAGCGGCGTTCGCCGACGAAATTCTGACATTCACCTCGATCCCCGCAGGGAAATATACCATTGAAAAGCGTGGCTGCCGCACATAAAGTGCGGCAACCGTTTTTTCGTTTACGGCAGATCCCGTTCCTCACCCGTGCCGGGCGCACAGGGGTGCGCCCCGGCACGGATGACCGTACTTCAGGATCTTAAATATCCGATCCCGATACCTCAGTCAAAGAGCCTGCTGTACTTTATCAGTCTCTCGTATTTTTCCTTGGCAGCGGTCTCGGCCTTTGCAAAGAGCTTCTCTGCGCGCTCCGGGAACTGCTGTGCAAGTCTGCTGTAGCGGGTCTCGCTCGTGATGAACTCACGGTAATCGGCTGTGGGAGCCTTGGAGTCAACGGTCAGCGGGTTCTTGCCCTCTGCCTTAAGCAGCGGGTTGTAGCGGAACATCTGCCAGTAGCCAGCATCGACCGCACGCTTCATCTCCTGCTGGCAGTTCTGCATACCGCCCTTTACGCCGTGCATCTCGCAGGGAGCATAGCCGATGACGAGCGACGGACCGTGATATGCCTCAGCCTCGGTCAGAGCCTTGAGGAGCTGATTCATATCGGCGCCCATGGCGACCTGTGCGACGTAAACGTAGCCGTAGGACATTGCGATCTCGGCAAGGTTCTTCTTGCCTATCGCCTTACCGGCTGCGGCAAACTGCGCGACCTGACCGATCTGCGACGCCTTCGACGCCTGTCCGCCGGTGTTGGAGTACACCTCGGTATCAAACACCATGACGTTGACATCCTCACCGGAGGCAAGAACGTGGTCAAGTCCGCCGAAGCCGATGTCATAGGCCCAGCCGTCGCCGCCGAAGATCCACACGGACTTCTTGGAGAGGTAATCCTTCTCTGCAAGTATCTCCGCGGCGAGAGTGCATGCCTCGCAGTCGCAGTTCTTGCCGGCGGCTTTCAGCTCCTTCATGTGAGCGAGCATTCCTTCCGCCTTGTCGCCGAAGTGAGCCTTGCCCGCCTCGGAGGAAAGGAATTCGATGCCCTCATCGGCGGTGAGGATGCCGTCCTCAAGCGCGGCGATGAGCTTTTCGGTGGCTGCCTCGTTGGTCTTGCCGTCGTCATAGCTTGCAAGCCACTCTGCGGCTGCTGCCTTGATGTCGTCGGTCGCCCAGATGGAGGCGAGCTTTTCTACCTTGCCCTTGAGCTTTTCGCGGATGGTCTTCTGACCGAGGTAGATACCGAGACCGTGCTCGGCGTTGTCCTCAAAGAGGGAGTTCGCCCACGCGGGACCTCTGCCTGTCTCGCGGTTGACGGTGTAAGGAGTCGCAGGCGCGGAGCCGCCCCAGATGGAGGAGCATCCGGTCGCGTTGGAAATATACATTCTCTCGCCGAAGAGCTGTGTTACGAGTCTCGCATAGGAGGTCTCGGCGCAGCCCGCGCAGGAGCCGGAGAACTCAAGCAGCGGCTGCTTGAACTGGCTGCCCTTGACGGTGGCGTTGATAAGCTCGGGCTTTTCGGAGACGTGCGCCACGGCGTAGTCGAACGGGGCCTGCTGGTCGAGCTGAGTGGGCTGAAGGACCATTTCGATCGCGCTCTTTGCGGAGGCGAGCTTTGCGCTCTCCTTGGCAGCGGTCTTGGGATCGTACTCGGGATGCTCGGCAGCGACCGTCTTTGCGGCGTTTTCAAGCGCTTTCTTTGTAACGGGGCAAGCCTTTACACAGAGCGTGCAGCCCATGCAGTCCATCGGGCTTATCGCCATGGTGAATTTGTAGTTGGTCTTTATGACCGGCTTTGCGGTGAACTTCGTCGCTGCGGGCGCGGCGGCGGCTTCCTCTTCGGTCATTGCAAAGGGACGGATCGCTGCATGCGGGCAAACGAACGCGCAGTTGTTGCACTGGATGCAGTTTTCGGGCTTCCATGTGGGAACGTAGACCGCAACGCCGCGCTTTTCATATGCGGCAGCGCCCTGCGGATATGTACCGTCGGCGCAGTCCTTGAATGCGGAAACGGGGAGAGAATCTCCGCGCATGGCATCAACGGGCTCAACGATGCGGTTGACGAAATCGACAAGATCCTTGCGGTCGCCGGTGGCTTCGGGCTTGGGCGCGTCGGGAGCGCAGTTTGCCCACGCTGCGGGAACGTCTACCTTCACCATCGCATCCGCTCCGGCGTCGATGGCGGCATAGTTGAGGTCAACTATCGCCTGTCCCTTCTTGATGTAGGACTTGTATGCCATCTTCTTCATGTACTCAATGGCTTCATCCTTGGGAAGGATGCCGGCGAGCGCGAAGAATGCGGACTGGAGAACGGTGTTCTTTACCTTTGCGTTGCCGATGCGCTTTATGGCGATACCGGTACCGTCGATGATATAGAAGTTGATGTGGTTCTCGGCAAGATATTTCTTGACGGCGGAGGGCAGGTGAGCGTCAAGCTCCTCGGGCTTCCATGCGCAGTCAAGCAGGAATGTGCCGCCCGGCTTTACATCCTGTACCATGTCGTACTTATCGAGGTATGCGTGGTTGTGGCAGGCAACAAAGTCTGCCTTGGTGATGTAGTAGGGGCTCTTTATGGGGTTGTCACCGAAGCGCAGGTGCGAAATGGTGATACCGCCGGTCTTCTTTGAGTCGTACTGGAAGTACGCCTGAATGTACTTGTCGGTGTGGTCGCCGATGATCTTGATCGAGTTCTTGTTGGCGCCGACGGTACCGTCACCGCCGAGACCCCAGAACTTGCAGGATATCGTTCCGGCAGCCGCGGTGTCGGGAACGGCGTGCTCGGGCAGCGAGTGACCGGTCACATCGTCAACGATACCGATAGTGAAGCCCTGCTTCGGCTTGTCGGCTGCGAGGTTCTCGTAAACGGCAAAGATCGACGCGGGGGTGGTGTCCTTCGAGCCGAGACCGTAGCGGCCGCCGACGACCTCGATGTTTCCTCTGCCCTCGCGGGAGAGAGCGGCAACGACGTCAAGATAGAGAGGCTCGCCGAGAGAGCCGGGCTCCTTGGTGCGGTCAAGCACCGCGATCTTCTTTACGCTGGCGGGAATAGCCTCTGCGAGCTTGTCCGCGCAGAAGGGACGATAAAGTCTTACCTTTACAAGACCGACCTTTTCGCCGTGCGCGTTGAGGTAGTCGATGACTTCCTCGGCGACGTCGCAGACCGAACCCATAGCAACGATAACGCGCTCTGCATCGGGTGCGCCGTAGTAGTTGAAGAGACGGTAGTCGGTGCCGAGCTTTTCGTTTACCTTATTCATATATTCCTCGACGATAGCCGGGAACTTCTCGTAGTAGGGGTTGCACGCCTCGCGGTGCTGGAAGAAGATATCGCCGTTTTCGGCAGAACCGCGGAGAACGGGGTGATCGGGATTGAGCGCGCGTGCGCGGAACTCCTTGATGGCATCCCAATCGACCATATCCTTGAGATCCTCAAGCTCCCAGACGTTGATCTTCTGGATCTCGTGAGAGGTGCGGAAGCCGTCAAAGAAGTTAAGTACGGGAACTCTGCCCTTGATAGCGGCAAGATGAGCCACGGCACCGAGGTCCATGATCTCCTGCTGGTTGGTCTCGCAGAGCATTGCATAACCGGTCTGACGACATGCGTATACGTCGGAGTGGTCGCCGAATATGTTCAGCGCGTGAGAGGCGACGCAGCGCGCCGAGACGTGGATAACGCCGGGAAGCAGCTCGCCTGCCATTTTGTACATATTGGGGATCATAAGGAGCAGACCCTGGGAGGCTGTATAGGTGGTGGTGAGAGCGCCGGCGGCAAGAGAGCCGTGAACGGCACCCGCGGCACCTGCCTCGGACTGCATTTCGACCATTTTTACTCTTTCACCGAAAATGTTGCGGGCGGGCTTGCCGAGAAGGTTCTTGTCGGTAGCCGACCATGTGTCGGTGATCTCGGCCATAGGGCTCGAGGGAGTGATGGGGTAGATGGCGGCGACTTCGGTGAAGGCATACGAAACGTGTGCCGCAGCGGTGTTGCCGTCCATTGAAAGCTTTGGACGATTGATTGCCATTTGCTTTTCCTCCATATATTTAAAATTTAAATTTGTCAGAATGACTCAAAATATATTATACAGCTTTTCACACGAAAAGTAAAGGGTTTAGCCTGAAATTTGTCGTATAAATATCTGACGGCATGGCGTTATTTTTCCTGTCGCCGCGCGCCGGTATCCCTGCCCGCAAGACCTCTCTCGGGCTTGACATATACGCCGATGTGTAGTATACTTTACATGGTTCGGATGACCGAAAGCAGAAAAAACATCCCGATCCGAATGAAAGGACATAAATATCATGAAAATTACATTTCTCGGCACCGGACACGGCGTTCCCTCGCCCGACCGCCACTGCTCGGCAACGCTGGTTGAGGTGGGCGGCAAGCGCTACCTCATCGACGCGGGCGCACCCGTTGTCGATATCATGCGCACGCTCGGCGTTCCCGTTGACAGCCTCAGCGCGGTATTCATCACCCACCGCCACAGCGACCACACCTTTGGGCTGCCCATGCTCGTTAACCTGACGACATGGTTTTACAAGAATGCAAACTACGACATCTATCTGCCCGAGCAGATATGCATCGACGCGCTGCATCTTATGATACGCGCATCCCTCGACAGCACAGCCGACGACCGCGTGAGAATGCACGTCTACGGTGCGGGCGAGGTATATTCGGATGACACCGTGACCGTGCGTGCGATACCCACGAACCACATGAACGGTGCTCACCCCTCATATGCATTCGTCATCGACTGCACCGGAGAGGGTGCGGGAGAGGACCGCGGCAAGCGCGTCGTCTTTACCGGCGACCTGCACCAGGGGGACGCAGCCGACTTCCCGCAGATCATTCTCGACGAGCCGTGCAACGTGCTCGTGTGCGAGTGCGTGCATTTCAGACCCGACGTTATCATACCGCGGCTCAACGCATGCCCCGCAAAGCGCATTTTCATCAACCATTATTCGGACCAGAAAACGAACCCGCCCGCGCTTGAGGTGAAGTTCCAGGCAGAAGTCACCGGAAAGCCCATATGCCTCGCAAGAGACAACGACGTGTTTGAGGTCTGATGCGCACAGGCACTGCCGGAGCCTTATCCATCACGTAAATATAACTTAACAATGTAGGGGAGGGGTTTACCCCTCCCGTCAATGAAGTTTGAGCGGACTTCAACGGCGGGAGGAGCAGAGCCCCTCCCCTACGGCTATGGACGTGCAGTGAGATATGACTTTTCGGATTTATTCGCCCTGTGCAGCGGGATATAAAATTGCGGATGTATGATTTTTTGCACAAAGTTTTCATCCGCATATCAATTTTTGTCCCCCTTTTCACTAAAAATGTCTTGAAAATCCGCATTAATTGTCTTATAATATAATTACATCATTAAAGATCGGCGCGGACGCGCACTGTGCCCGTCGCCGAGCGAAAGGATCGGTAAATCAAAATGTCACTTCCTGTTGGAATCCAGGTTTATTCCGTCCGCAAGGATGCCGAGGCTGACCTTCGCGGCACTCTTACCAAGCTGCGCGATATGGGCTACGACGGCGTTGAATTTGCGGGACTTTACGGTCACTCCGCAGCTGAGGTCCGCGACCTCTGCGCCGAGCTGGGCCTCAACCCCATCTCTGCTCACGTTCCATTTGTAGATATGCTCAAGGACCCGTGGGGCGTTCTTTCGCAGTACGCCGAGATCGGATGCAAATACGTGGCTGTCCCTTATCTTGTCCCGGAGCACCGCCCCGGCACACCCAACTTTGACTATGTTGTGTCCTTTATAGGCATTCTCGCGCAGGCTGCAAAGAAGCTCGGCATACAGATGCTCTATCACAACCACGACTTCGAATTCATGAAGCTCGACGGCAAATACGCCCTCGATATCCTTTATGATACCGTCCCCGCCGACCTCCTCAAGACCGAGCTTGACACCTGCTGGGTCAACGTAGGCGGAGAGGATCCCTCGGCTTACATAAGAAAGTATGCCGGACGCGCCCCCGTCGTCCACCTCAAGGACTTCTTCGGCGAAAAGAGCGACGATATGTACGAGCTTATCGGCATCGACCGCAAGGCTCCCAAGCGCCCCTCGGGCTTTGAATTCCGCCCCGTCGGCGCAGGTCTGCAGAACTTCCCCGAGATCATAAAAGCAGCCGAGGAATCGGGCACCGAATGGCTCATCGTTGAGCAGGATCAGCCCTCCATGGGTCTTGCGCCGATGGAGTGCGCTGCCAAGAGCCGCGAATATCTCAGATCAATAGGCGTATGAGCCTGAAAAAGCGCATAATTGCCGCGCTGACGGCGCTCGCCCTGCTGATATTGCCCCTTGCCGCCTGCGGCGGCAAGGGCGACGGCACGGGGACCTCCGACGCTCCCGCCGGCGACCTGCCAGACACGCGCGTTGATCTTGCATCATACACGATCGTGCGCGGCGAACGCTCGTCGGCATATGTCACGAACGCCGCGCGCAATATGCGGAACGAAATAAAAGACCGCTTCGGCGTCGAACCGGCGATATCCGACGACTGGCTCACCGAGGGTGACTACACGTCGGAGCGCGTTGCGGCTCTGCCCGAGATACTCATCGGCAGCACCAACCGCCCCGAATCGGAAAAGGGTGCGGAGGGGCTCGGCAAAAACGAGTGGCGCGTCAGCACCGCGGGCAAAAAGATAGTGATATCCGGCGGCTCCGACTTTGCGACGGGAGCGGCGGTGAATGCTTTTCTCGGCGCTCTCTCGGGTGCCGAAAAGACCGACGGCGGGCTTATGCTCGACCTCGCCGGGCTTGCGCTCTCCGGGACCTCCGAGACGCGCTATCTTGTCGGTCTTACCGACCAGAAGAACTCTACCGTGCGCGTGTGCGATCTTGCGGGCGGCAGCGTTTCGGTCGCAGATTCGATATGGAGCCGCAAATACGAATACTATAACATAGCCGACACGCGCCTGCGCGAGTACAACGGGCGCGAGGTCGTTCTTGCCGCATACGGCGGCAACTCGGCAAGCATGGTATCCTTTGACGACAAAAAGGAAGAGCTGTGGCGCACCGATCTCACCGCCTCCAACCCCCACGCGTGCGAGCTTATCCCCTGCGGTGTCATAGCCGTGGCGGCGTCCACCGGCGGCGAGATACGCTTTTTCGACGCGGCGGGCAACGGCAAGACATATGTTGCCGAAAAGCTTGAGGATTCGCACGGGCTTCTGTGGGATCCCGCAGCAGGCGTGCTCTGGGCTGTCGGCAGAACGGTGCTGACGGCATACGAGGTGACGCTCGACGGCGGAAAGATCACCGTGACCGAGCGCCGCGACCTGCGCGCCGTCATCCCGAGCGACTGGGCGCACGACCTTCAGCCGTATTACGGCAATACGGATCGGATGTGGGTCACTACCGGCTCGGCAGTTTATGTGTACTCGAAATCGCAGAAAAAATTCCTTACCGATTACCCCGGGGCGTCAAAGATACAGCGCAAAAACGTAAAGGGCATCGGCAATTTCGAGGACGGCAGCGTGGTCCTCATCACTCCCGACGGCGGCTTTAAGACGTGGACGGGACGCGACCTTGATTTTTACGCGGCAGACGGCGGAAGCTACCTGTACATAAGCGTAAAATCGACCGACGGCGGATTTTATAAGGTCCGCGCATGGAATAAGAACTATCAGTAAACCGAAAATATTTTATCCGGAGGAAAAAACAATGGCAGACAAATCAATGGACGGTCTCAACACCTTTACCGCCCAGACAAGCGAGACTGTGGACACCACCCGCAAAATGCGCGTGGGCATTATCGGATGCGGCTGGATAGCCGGCTCGCATATCAAGGCGTACCTCAATCAGCCCGATGTTGAGATCGTGGCAGGCGCCGACCTCGTTCCCGGCAAAGCCGAGGCATTCTTCAAAAAATACGGCGTTGAGGGCGTAAAGACCGACTATGCGTCGCACAAGGAAATGATCGACGACGAGTCGCTCCACCTTGACGCAGTGTCCATCTGCACCTACAACCGTCAGCACGCCGCCCCCGCCATTTACGCGCTCGATCACGGCATCAACGTTCTGCTTGAAAAGCCCTTTACCGTAACTCTTGACGAGGCGGTCGAGGTCATGAAGGCGGAAAAGCGCAGCGGCAAGGTCCTCTCCATAGGCTTCCAGCCGAGACTTGACGCCAACATGCAGATGATAAAGAAGATCGTTCAGTCGGGCGAGCTCGGCAAGATCTACTACATCCAAACCGGCGGCGGCCGCCGTCGCGGCATCCCGACCCCCTACGGCACATCCTTCATCGCCGACGAGACCGCCGGCATCGGTGCGCTCGGCGATATCGGCTGCTACTCCCTCGATATGGTGCTCAACGCCATCGGCTACCCGAAGCCCCTGACCGTCACCGGCTACAAGTCCGCTTTCTTCGGAAAGGATCCCAACTACTCCGGCTACCGTGCCGACAAGCGCGCCGAGTATGCAAAGACGTTCCAGGTCGATGATTTCGCTGCTGCGTTCATCCGTCTTGAGGGCGACATCATTCTTGACTTCCGCATCGCGTGGGCTATGAATATGGACACCCCCGGCGACACCATCATTCTCGGCACAAAGGGCGGTCTGCGCATCCCCTCCACCGAGTGCTGGAACGGCACCGTCGGCGGCCCCATGAAGATATATCACGAGGTCTGCGGCGAGCAGGTCGAGACCGAGATACCCGTCATCACCATGAAGAAGGGTCTGTTCGATCTCAAGATCCGCACCTTCCTTGATGCCTGCAAGAACGGCACTCCCGCGCCGGTACCCACGAGCCAGATCATCTACAATCAGGCTATCATCGACGGTATCGCACGCTCCGCCGAATGCGGCCACGAGGTCGAGATCAACGTTCCCGAGGTCTGATCGGAAAAACAAAAGCAAATACAAAGCGGCAGTCGCGCCCGGCGCGACTGCCGCTGAATTTTGTGTATATTCCGATCCGGGCGGCGCCCCCGGACAAGCTCCGGTGACGTCGCCCGCATATTTTACAGGTCTCCCGCTCAAACGGCAGGTTTATTTAAGATAATCGGGAAGGAACTCGACGGGGACGTTATCGGTGACTATCTTTTTTATAAGCGCCGACGTGATCTTTCCCTTTTTGTCGCCCGAGCAATTGCTGAAATGGTTTTTCAGTATATCGTCGGTCACGTGATCGAACTGCCAGATCTTTTCGTTGCGCTTGTTTTTGTCGTGGAAATTAAAGGTCGGCACGACCGGCTTCGCCTCGACATATTTTTTGTCGCCGTCGGTCACAAGGTCGAAGCAGGCTATATAACCGATGTTGTTATCTATATTTTCCTGATTGCTGAGCGAGTTGCCGAGCGAATAATAGCAAAGCATCTTGTTGCCGTTCTTGCCCTCTATCCACTCGACCGACTGCACCACGTGCGGGTGCGTACCGATTATAACGTCCGCTCCCTCATCGGCGGCAAGACGGGCGAGCCTGCGCTGCTCGTCGTTGACCGTGTGGCTGTCCTCGGTGCCCCAGTGCATCGAAACGACAACGAAATCGGCAAGCTTTCTTGCATTTGCTATCTGGCGGCGGACCGTAGCATCCTCGATTATAGGCAGATAAACGCCCGCGCGCGGTGCCTTCGTCTTCCAGTACACGTTCGTGGCGTATGTGTACCCGAGGAACGCGATCTTCACGCCGTCCTTTTCGAGGACTCTTATATTCTCGTAATCCTTCTCGCTGCGATAAAGCCCCAGCACGAGCGCGTCGAGCGTGTCGGTGAAGTTCATCATATCCGTCATCGACCCGACCGACTCCTCGGTCTCCTGAAGCACGCCGCCGATCTTATATTTCATCCTGTCAGCCATGTGGTTGTTGGCAAAGCAGATAACGTCAAAGCCGAGAGTAACAAGGTCGCGCCCGAGCTGCTGCGGCGAGTTGAAGCGCGGGTAGCCCGTATATTCGTATTTTTCGCCGCACATCGGCGTTTCCTGATTTATAAACGAAATATCCGCGTCGGCGACGAGGCGCGCAATGTCGGTGTATTTCGGCAGAAAATCGTATTTTCCGCCGCCGAGAGCGGCGTCGTCGATTATTCCCTTATGTATCAGGTTGTCGCCGACCGCAACGACAGACAGACGCTTTACGCTCGGCACGCTCGGAGTCGTGTCGGCAGCGGTCTCGGTCGTAGTATCGGCTGCGGGATCCGTCGCAGGCTCCGCTGTATCTGTGGGTGCGGACGGCAGCGTTGTCTCGGGAGCCTCCGGTGTTCCGGATATCGGGTCTGCGGTCGTTGTGCCGTCTTCGTTTCCCGTAGGCCTGCACGAGCTGAATGTAAGCAGCGTTACGGCGCATAATATCAGCGCCAAAAAACGTTTTGTTTTCACTTTTCTTCTCCGTTTCCGACAAACAATAAAAAATCGTACCTATATTATACACATAAAAATGAATATTGTCAACAAAACGCGGGGAAAAGAGAAATTTCGTCCGAAGGTGTCGAAAAATATGCTATTTTTTCTTATATCCGCGCCGTTTTTTGCGCGTCGAAAACGTTTCGCGCGTGGCGCACAGCTTGTCGGCGATGCAAAGGATAACACTTTCACGGTAGCGCGGTACGGTGAGGTTCATCGGGAACATATGCGAACGTATCATGTTTTTTTCGACCTTGTTCAGCCCGAAATCGCGCTCTGCGTTTTTTGCGGCGCGCGCGGCGTGGATAAAGCCGTGAAAGCGGTGACTGCGGTCGTGCTCGTGCCAGTCGTAGAGAAAATAATCATGCAAAAGCGCCCCGCGCACGAGTGAGCGCTCATCGACCTTTATGCGCAAAAGCCTTGCAAGCTTTACGCACGCAAGCGCCACGCCGAGCGAATGCTCATACACGCTGACGTTCCCGTGCTGAAGAAAGCCTCTCTCTTTTTTCATACCGTCCGACCTCAGTATGGCGGCGCCCAGCCGCTTCACCGTACTCTCGGGAGTTCTTTTTCCGTTCATCTTCCTCTTCACCTTCTTTATTTCAATTATACGATCCGATGTATAAAAAAACAAGGCAGAAAAATTTAAAAATGATCTTTTTCGCATCGGCGCCGCGCCGTATAAAATCCGTATGCGGGCGAATAATAAGGAAGACCGAAAGCGATCCGACGAAAGGACTACAAAAAATGAAATTCTTTACCTACAGAGTGGAAGGAAAAAACGGGATCCACGCGCGGCCCGCAGGCGCGCTCGTAAACGCGGCAAAAAGCTTCCATTCGGATATAACGATCAAAAAAGGCGACCGCGACGCTGACGCAAAGCGGCTTTTTTCGGTGATGAGCCTCGGCGCGCGCGAGGGAGACGAGCTTTCCTTTTTTATAAACGGCGTCGATGAAGCCGAGGCTGCCGCCGCGCTTGAGGATACTCTGCGCCGCGCGTTCGAGAACGAGCGCGAGTGAGGGCTGCGCGTTATGAGAACAGGAAGGGAGACATGGTACGGTGATGGATCCGCGACCGGATGAAAAGCGCACGGCAGCTGCGGGCTGCGGCGGCAAGGCAGTGTTTCACGGCGTCGGCGCGGGACGCGGCATAGCTCACGGCAGGCTCAGCTTCCGCACGGCGCGGCACGGCGCCGCGGGCAACGGAACCACGCGCCAAAGCACGCTCACGCCCGAGGCGGAACGTGCACGCTTTGAGAAGGCACGAGGCGCCGCACGCGATCATGTATCGGAGCTTACCGAGCGCGCGGCGGCTGCGGCCGGCGAAGAAGCCGCGGCTATTTTTGAGATACACGGTATGCTGCTTGACGACGAGGACTTTATATCCGCCGCTCTCGAGGGCATTGCGGGCGGTCTTACCGCCGAGGCTGCCGCTGCCGACGCGGGAGAAAAGCTCGCAGCCGTGTTTGACGGCATGGAGGACGAATACCTGCGCGCCCGTGCAGCGGATATGCGCGATGTTGCGCACAGCGTTTGCGAGCGTCTCGGCGGCAGGACCGAGACCGGGAGCGCGGACGCACCGTCGATAATCGTTGCGCCCGACCTGTCGCCGAGCGAAACGGTAACGCTCGACCCCGCCGCCGTTCTCGGCTTTGTCACCTTCGGCGGTTCGCGCAGCTCACACACGGCGATACTGGCGCGTCAGATGGGCATTCCCGCCGTCGTCATGACGGGCGTGATACCCGACGGCTACGACGGCTGCGACGCGATGCTCGATGCCGAGGCGGGAACGGTAACGGTAAATCCCGGCCTTGACGAGCTTGAGGCGTTTGCCGACCGCGAACGTGCCGAGCGCGAGAGGCGCGAACACCTTGCGGCGCTCTCGTCGCTTCCCGCCGTCACTCTCTCGGGCAGGCGCGTGATGATGATGGCAAACATCGGCTCACCCGATGAGGCGGCAGCAGCCGCTGCCGCGGGCGCCGACGGCATAGGACTTTTCCGCAGTGAGTTCCTCTATCTCGGCAGAAATACGCTGCCTGACGAGGAAGAGCAGCTCGGGGCGTACCGCGCGGCGCTTACTGCGATGCCCGGCCAGCCGGTGATCGTGCGTACGCTCGACATTGGCGCCGACAAAAAGCTTGACGCGCTGCCGACCGACGACGAGGAAAACCCCGCGCTCGGCATTCGCGGCGTTCGCTTTTGCCTGCTCAACCCCGCGATATTCCGCACTCAGTTGCGCGCGCTATGCCGTGCCTCGGCATTCGGAGAGCTGCGCGTGATGTTGCCGATGGTGGTCTCCGCCGACGAGGTCGGGCGCGTGCGCTCGCTCATACGCGACGTGCAGAACGAGCTGAGATTTGAAGAATATCACTTTGACCCGTCAATGCCGGTGGGGATCATGATCGAAACGCCCGCAGCCGCACTGATGTGCGACAGACTGGCTCCCGTGTGCGACTTTTTTTCTGTCGGCACGAACGACCTCTGCCAGTACACCCTCGCAGCCGACCGTCAGAACGGCAGGCTCGGGCAGCTCATAGACGAAAACACCGAGCCGGTCTTTCGCCTGATAAAGACCGCAGCCGACGCAGTACACGCGGCGGGCGGCGGCAGGTGGATAGGCGTTTGCGGCGAGCTTGCCGCCGACCCGTCGATGACGGCGCGTTTTCTCGAAGCGGGCGTGGACGAGCTGTCGGTCCCCGCAGTCTGCATACCGGAGATCAAAGAAAAAATACGTTCATCTTTATAACGTCAATTTTCAAAGGAGGCCGTAATGCCGTTATTTTCAAAAAATCGCGGTGCGCTCCTGTCGGTAGCCGACGGGCGCGCGATACCGCTTGCCGAGGTCCCCGACGAGGCGTTTGCCTCGGGGATGCTCGGTATCGGCTTTGCCGTCATGCCCGAGGCTGGCACGATATACAGCCCCGTCGACGGCACCGTGGAGGGTGTGACAGACAGCCGCCACGCATATTCGATACGCTCCGACGACGGGCTTGACGTGCTCGTGCACGTCGGAGTGGACACGGTAAAGCTCGGCGGCGCGGGCTTTTTGCCACTTGTTGCCGAGGGCGACCGTGTGAATGCCGGCGACGCTATCGTGCGCGCCGACCTCGGGATTATAAGAGCTGCCGGGTGCAGCGCGGTGACTCCCGTTCTTGTTGCCAACGGCGACGGGCTTGAAGGCGTAAAGTTGAAGCTCGGAAGCGTGACCGGCGGCAGGAGCACCGTTATGACCTACAAAAAAGCCGAGGACTGAGGTGAATCTATCATGAACAACTCAATGACCGCCGAAAAACCGAAGCGCGACTCTCGGCTGTTCGGCATACTTCAGCGCGTGGGACGCTCGTTCATGCTCCCGATAGCGCTGCTGCCGATAGCGGGGCTTCTGCTCGGCATAGGCTCGTCGCTCACGAACACGGCGATGATATCCGCATATCATCTTGAAAAGATACTCGGTCCCGGCACCGTCGCAAACTCGGTCCTTACCGTACTATCGGACGTCGGCTCGATAATTTTCGCAAACCTACCCATACTTTTTGCGATGGGCGTGGCTCTCGGCATGGCAGAAAACGAAAAAGCCACCGCGACGCTTGCCGCGGCGATATCATTTTTCGTTATGCATGAGACGATACACGCGCTGCTGACCATAACGGGAAAAATCGAAAACAATTCGCTGCCCGAGGGCTCTATTGCCGACGTTGTCGGCATAAAGTCGCTTGAAATGGGCGTTTTCGGCGGCATCATCGTCGGCCTCGGCGTTGCGGCGCTGCATAACCGGTTCTATAAGATCCGCCTGCCCGGCGTGATATCGTTTTTCGGCGGCACACGCTTTGTGCCGATCATATCCACGGTCGTATACACCGCCGTCGGCGTGCTCATGTTCTTTCTCTGGCCCTACATCCAGACCGCCATATACGCGCTCGGCGGGCTCGTGCGCAGCTCGGGATATGTCGGCACGCTCGTTTACGGCTTTATCGAACGCATTCTGATACCGTTCGGGCTGCACCATGTTTTTTATCTCCCCTTCTGGCAGACGGGGCTCGGCGGTTCGGCGGTGATCGACGGCAATCTTGTCGCGGGCGCGCAAAATATATTTTTTGCCGAGCTCGCTTCACCCGCGACCGAGGTGTTTTCGGTCGAGGCGACACGGTTCATGTCGGGAAAGTTCCCGCTCATGATATTCGGGCTGCCCGGCATGGCGCTGGCGATGTACCGCTGTGCACGTCCCGAAAAACGCCGCGCCGCGGGCGGTCTGCTCCTTTCGGCGGCGCTGACTGCGGCACTGACCGGCATTACCGAGCCGCTTGAATTTACCTTTTTGTTCGTCGCGCCGTCGATGTACTTCATCCACTCGATGCTTGCGGGCGTTTCGTATATGCTCATGCACCTTCTGAAGGTCGGCGTCGGAATGACGTTTTCGGGCGGCATTATCGACTTTCTGCTTTTCGGCGTCCTTCAGGGGCAGAAAAAGACAAACTGGATCATGATACCGATTGTCGGCATCGTTTATTTTGCGGTCTACTATCTGTTTTTCGGATTCATGATAAGAAAATTCAACTTTGCCACGCCGGGGCGCGAGACGGACGGCTCGGAGGTGAAGCTTTACACCCGCGCCGATTACGATGACCGCAAGAAGCGCCGCCGCACGAGCGACGAGACAGTACCGCCCTCTGAGCCTGCGCTTTCGGACGCCGATGTGGGACTTGAGAGCACGTCGTCGCTCATCCTGCGTGGTCTCGGCGGGCGTGAGAACATCGAAAACATCGACGCCTGCGCAACTCGCCTGCGTGTTACGGTGAAAAATCCCGGACTCGTGACCGACGCGCTGCTGAAGAAAAGCGGCGCCGCTGGCGTCATACGCCGCGGCGACGGAATACAGGTGGTTTACGGTCCGCAGGTATCGGTCATCAAGAGCGAGCTTGAAGAGCACATCGACAGACTTGAAGCGCAGGACTGAACCGGATGTAAATTTAAAGTATCGAATGTATGGGAAGGGCAAGCCCCTCCCATACTTTTGTGGGTAGGTTGACCTCCTCATCCGGTGCCTGCGGCACCACCTTCCCGGACACGGGAAGGCTGCCGCTAAACGAC
>CAJLZE010000003.1 GCA_905210995.1 uncultured Anaerotruncus sp. | reverse complement strand
ATTCCTGATGAACTACATCAAGAAAAATGATTTCAAACCGTTTGGATACTACCGTATTGTACTCGGTATTCTTGTCCTGGGTTACTTCCTGTTCCTGGGATAATCATACATAAGGGAGAAAGAAAAATGTACAAGAATATCGCAAAAAAAGAAAAGATCACTCTGGCGGATCAGATCGAATATCAGGCGGGACAGGTCGTGAGCAAAACCCTCGTTCAGAACGACAAGGTGAGCATGACGCTCTTTTCGTTCGACAAGGGCGAGGAGATCTCGACGCACGCTGCGGCGGGCGACGCGATGGTCACGGTGCTTGACGGCACCGGGCGCTTCACCGTCGGCGGCGAGGTGTTCATTCTGAATGCGGGCGAAACGCTCATCATGCCCAAGGATATCCCTCACGCGGTTTACGGTGAGGAAAAGTTCAAAATGCAGCTCGTGGTCTCATACTGACGAACAGACAAAGCTTAGGATAGTCCCGAGTGCTGAAAAAATGCCGGTCGAAATCCCGGCATTTTTGCTTTTATTGATATTATATTTGGTAGTTTTTTGCCCGTGCCTTTATATTTTTTTCAGTTTCCACGACATCAAAAAATCATTGCCGACAGATCACTTCGAGTCTATCTCGGCTGCAATGTGCTGCAGTTTTTCCCGATATTCGGCGAACGCCGGTGATGAGAGCATGTTTTTCAAAAGCATTTTGCATTTTGTGAGCGGGTGCGTGTATCCTTCCGGAATTGGATTGCCGATGAGCGGCGAAACTGTTTCTTCGGGGTCAATCTGCCGTTGTATTATGAAAATAATTTTTTTAACATATTTATCTGCTTCATCATGATCTCCGAGCGATAAAAGCAACCGGGCTATTTCGCAGTAGTCGCAAAGGAGCGGAAGGTCGTAAAAGCCTGCATACCTGTCATCGTTTATTGTTTCAAACAGTGCGGCGGCTTTTTTAAAATAAAACAGTTTTTCTTCGTCAGTCATATCTCCGGTGATCAGTCCGCGTATGGCACACTCGGCAAGATCGACCGTGTATGTTATGTTTTTCCTGAGCTGAGCGGAATATTCGGCGGGTTCCATTACAAACCTGGCATACACCTCGCGGCTGTGCTTGAGCTGCGGTAATTTCTTGTAATATCCAACGGCTTTTTTTCTTATTTCGGCACTGCCCGAAAAACTGCATATCTGAAGCATCAGCCTGCATATCTCATTGCGTATATCATCGCATTTGCAGTATTCATTTGCGTATTCGGCAAGCTGTAGCATACGACGGATATGTGTTTCGTCAAACATTTTTCGCTGCAAAACATAAAGCATAATGTTACAGTAATCCTGGAATTTGTCGGGACGAAGCTCTATTTCGTCAAGCATGGTATCGTAGGCAAGCTCATATTTACCCGTTGCGTGGAATAGGTTTATTTTCTCACGCAGCTTTTTTTCGTGTTCCTCGTCCCACACCGATTCCATGCTGAATATCGAGTCGATGGATGTGTGATAAAGCACTGCTATGCGCGGTAGAAGCTTGATGTCCGGCGTGAGAAGCCCGCGTTCCCATTTTGAAACGGTCTGCGAGGATACGTACAGGCGTTTGGCGACCTCTTCCTGCGTTAGCCCGGCGTTGGCTCTTAACTCTTTCAATTTGCTGCTAAACTGCATTTTATTTCTCCGACGGATGCTTCCAGTGAATGTATTTTTTTCTTCTGTATGTGAGAACAAGGACGATGTATGCTGCCTCTATCAATATTGCGCCGATGATGTATCCTATAATTTCGGCATTGAAACAGGTGCTGAAAAGGCACAGAGGAAAAAATATAAATGTAACGGCAGAAAAGGTTTTTTTGTGAAATATGAGAACATCGAGCTTGTTCATCGCAAGACAGGCGAAGGTCACTACGGCAAGCAGGATCAGACACATACGCTCATGCCGCAGCATCATAAGTATATCGTCGCGCAGCGAATATACACCGGCTTCACCGTAATCTTCAAGCATCTCTTTCTCGCCCCGGCTTTTTCTCACCTTTGTTATGCAGAACAAAATTACGGCGTAAACGATGCTTGTCATTGCTGAAAGCAATATAAGAAACAATTTTTCGTTCTGCGATTCCCGGGCAATCGTGCCCCAAATGAAGTAAAGACCGATATACAAGATAATTGTTATCAGCGATGCCGACAAAATGTCAAGAAAGGTCCTCATGCAGCTTCTTTTCATGCCACACCTCCATGCGTTCATATGATTTGATTATATTATATCACAATCTTAAAGGATCGGCAAGGGCAGTGTTGGACAGTATAACCGTCCGCATCGGCTTAATTGGTCGCGCGGTACTAAGATATTTTTCTTGTTTTTTGTCCCGTATCTCTGATCGTATCCGATTCGAGCTTTCCTGTTATTTTATACCGACAGTCGCGGCGACGCGCTCATATCTACGGTGTGCTTTTTACCATATTGATCTTTCGCATACGGTTTATGAGCGCCGTCAATTCCTGCTTGCGCGGCAGGTCGAGGAATCTTTCGCAGGTCGTAAAGAAGGGTGAATAGAGAAAGTCGATGCCTTCATCGTCGATGCGCTCATACATCTCGTTTATTTTTTTATCGAGGTCGATCCTTCTGTCGGCATTGGTCACCTCCAGATACCTCAGCATAAATCCGAGCGTATCAAGCTGACGCGGGGAAACGATATCGTGAAGCCCGCGAACGTCTGTATTCTCGTCGCCGATGATTATAGATCCCATCTCCGAGACCTCAAGCCTTTCCGTTCCGCTGCCCTCGGGATAAGAGGAAAAACGGTCGGAATAAAGAGCTCTGCATTGCTTCCAATCCGCAGGATGGGGTAATACGTTATTCGTATTATAGGGGCAGCAAATGTTTTTTGCTTTTTCGGTAACATCGCGGATCAGATAGTCCTCCATCATGTATACCTTATCGGCGACGGAAAGATACTCTCCGCTCCCTCCGATAACAAGTATCGTGGATACGCCGTGTGCCTTATAAAGCTCGTTCACCCGGTCTGTGAAGGGCGTTATCGGTTCTTTTTCGATCAGCGCCTTCATCATGCGGTCGCGTATCATAAAGTTTGTTGCGCTTCTATCCTCATCGATAAGCAACAGCTTGGCATTGCATTCGACCGCCTCCATTATGTTCGCCGCCTGCGATGTCGAGCCGGAGGCATGGTCGGAAGAGAAATCACGGGTATCACCGCCGGGCAGCCACTTGATAAAGGGCGAAATATTGACGTGCTTTACGCTTCGTCCGTCTTCGGCGGATATGGTAACTGCGCTGTCGTCCGTAATGCAAAGCTCGCGGCCGTCGCCGGTCACATGGTCGTAAATGCCTGCGGATATCGCATCGAGCAAGGTCGATTTTCCCGAATATCCGCCGCCCGTGATGACGGTAACACCCTTTTTGATGCCCATGCCTTTCACGCCGAATATCTCGATCTCATCATCGGGCGCGGATCTGAACGGAACGGCATCCGGCATCGGCAGATCGGTCCCTTTGGCGCGCGGGAGGATGCTGCCGTTTGCCACAAAAGCACAATAGTCGCTGTTTTTAAGCCATGCACGAATCGCCGCTTGTTTTTTTGCGAGCGCGGCAGCCGTTTCCGTGCCGCCGAACTCCGAAATGAATCGGTCGACCGCATCCGGCAGATCTTTGTACAGCATTCGTGATGCCCGGCGCAGCTTCTTTTTCGGCAGTTGGACCTGAATGCGGATGCAAAGGCACATAACGGGCGGACGGGCGACACCGTCGGCCAAAAGATAAACCGTTGAACCCGGACCGTAAGTGTAATCCTTTTGCGGTCGCATCGCAAAGTATGCCGAATTCCGGCGTATCACCTCTCCGCCCGGTGTGCAGATATAATACTTGCCGTTTTCAACATCGGGACGGCTTCTGTTATACAGCTCGTCGTTCAGCTCATCGATATATTTTTTGAAGGCGCGGAGGCAAAAGTCCGCCTCGGCGCACTCGGTCGAACTGTCGGGAATGGCGATCCCGAGTGCTGTGCAGGGAATGCCGATCACCACCGTCGGCTTATCCTGAGCCAGCTTGTGTGTTACGGTTATTTCGAATCCGACGTTTTCATTATAATATATCGGACAGTGATCGACATAAGGATCTATCGTCGGGTGCGACGGATCCTCAACGTACATACTCCCCTCATACATGGCACTGTATGATGCGGTGTCCGGCTCCATAGATAATATTTTGTTTTTTAATCTCTTCATCAGTCTCTCCTTTTTCGTTTTTTTGAAAGTGTTGTGAGCGCGTTCGTGTTCATCATAAAAATTAAAATTTAAAATTCTCCTTTCGGCATTTCGGGCATGACCCCGGATATATATCGAGGGCTTTTCGTGAAAAACAAAAAGCACCCAAAGGGTGCATAAGAGAATATGTTTGCCGTGGCAAAATATTTTGTTGCAAACAAAAAACACACCCTAGATCGGATGTGCAAAAAAGGCAGTATAAAGATCACGTTCGGCATACCGAAAGCGATACGGGCGACATCCGATAAATATAAGTTTTCATCTCGATCATCGCCTCCTTCGGCTGAACTTTTTATTACGGTAACAGTATAGCATCTTTTACGCCGTTTGTCAACCGGACGTAGGAAAGTTCGGGTAAACCGTTGGTTTATATTATAAATCCCGCCGCAGAATGCCGTAAAAGACCTTCCGGCGTTTTTTTGTGCGGCGCATCCGCACGCTCTGTGTAAATTACGGCTCCGACGGACGTTCTTCCGCCTCGGCTTGATCGCTTGTGCGGCGCCAAGATATTTTTCTTGTTTTTTGCTTTGCCTTGTGCTATAATTTTAGGGTAATATTTTTATTGCGAGGTTTCAAAAATGAGAAAAAGCAATATAACCCGTGACGAGGCGTTTGCGCTTCTCCGCAAATACAACAAAGAGCTGTTTCATATTCAGCATGCGCTGACGGTCGAGGGCGTTATGCGTTGGTATGCCGAAAAGCTCGGTTACGGCGACGAGGCTGATTATTGGGGCATCGTGGGGCTTTTGCACGACATAGATTTCGAGCTTTACCCCGACGAGCATTGCAAAAAGGCACCCGAGCTGCTCGCGGCGGGCGGTGTCGGCGAGGACATGATACACGCTGTTTGCTCGCACGGCTACGGCATATGCTGCGACGTTGAACCGGAGCACGAGATGGAGAAGGTCCTTTTTGCCGCGGACGAGCTTACGGGGCTTATCTGGTCGGCAGCGCTCATGCGCCCGTCAAAAAGCGTAACGGATATGGAAGTGTCGAGTCTAAAAAAGAAATTCAAAGACAAAAAATTTGCCGCCGGATGCTCGCGCGATGTGATACGGACGGGCGCGGAGCGTCTCGGATGGGAGCTTGACAGGCTTTTCGGTGATACGATACTTGCCATGCGCTCCTGCGAGGTGGATATCGCAGAATACATGGCACGCTATGACGGATGAAGCCGAAGCGATCGTACTGCGCCGTGCCAAGGCAAGTGATATAGACGATATCGCGGCGATTTACCGTTCGTGCATCGGCATAGCGGGTACGACATGGAACGAATATTACCCTCTCCGGCGGGATGCCGAACGCGACCTGGCGGTAAACGGACTGTATGTTGCGGAAGTCGGCGGAACGACCGTCGGCTGTGTATCTGTCATAAGGAGCGAGCTTGAAGCGCTCGCCGGCTGGCGGATGCGCGGGGACGGTGTTCTTGAATTGTCGCGTCTTGCGGTCCGCCCGGACCGCCGAGGGCACGGATACGCTGCGGATATTATTTCGGCTGTAACGCGGAGCCTGAAAAACGATGGCTGCCCCGCCGTGCATCTGCTTGCCGCTCGCAGTAACCGCGCGGCGGTCAGGACCTATGAAAAGCTTGGATTTGAGCTTTGCGGCGAATGCCGGATGTATGATATCGATTTTTATATGTACGAAAAGCTGCTGTGAGGGCGGCAGCGTCTATGGTTTACAATCCTGACAAACTGAAAGGAAAATAATATGCCGCGCATTCTCAACAGTGAAGAGCAGTACAGGCACATGATGGAAACTCCGATCCCGCGCCTTGTCACATCGCTGGCAATACCTACGACCGTGAGCATGCTCGTTACGGTCATTTACAATACCGCGGATACATATTTTGTTTCGCAGATAAACAAATCCGCATCGGCTGCGGTCGGCATGGTATATACGCTCATGGCGATAATACAGGCGGTGGGCTATGGGCTCGGAATGGGCGCCGGGAGCCTTATCAGCCGCAAGCTCGGCGAAAAAAACGACAGCGCGGCGGATATGTACGCCTCAAGCGCCTTCTTTGCCGCCGTTGTGACGGGCGCTGCCGTAGGCTGGGGCTGCCTTGCGGCGCTCGGCCCGATACTCCGTCTGCTCAGATGCACCGACACGATGCTGCCGTATGCCGTCGGGTACGCAAAATATATTCTTGCCGCCGCGCCGCTAAGCTGCGCTTCGTTCGTGCTCAATAACACGCTGCGTGCCGAGGGCGAATCGCGCATTGCAATGTGGGGGCTCGGTATCGGCGGTGTCCTGAACGTTTTTCTCGATCCGCTTTTCATATTTACATTTGATATGGGCACTGCCGGTGCGGCTCTTGCCACGGCGATAAGCCAGGCGGTCAGCTTTGCGGTTCTGCTTGCGGTCTTTCTTGCGGGCAAGTCGATAGTTCGCATAAGGCTGCGCAGTGTGAGCCGACGTGCAAAAGATTACGTTATGATAGTCACGACCGGGCTGCCGACCGTCTGCCGCCAGGGGCTCGGCAGTCTTGCCTCGGCGCTGCTTAATGCGCAGGCGGTCGTGTACGGGGATGCGGCGGTGTCCGCCGTCACCATTGCAAACAAGATATATGTGCTCGTCAGAAATATCATACTCGGTATAGGGCAGGGCTTTCAGCCCGTCGCGGGCTACAATTACAGTGCGGGAAAGCGACGCCGCGCATGGCGGGCGTTCGTGTTTGCGTCGGTCCTCGGCAGTGCCGTGTGCATTGCATCCGCCGCTGTGATCGCCGCATTTTCAACGCCGATAATGCGTTGGTTCTGCGACGATGCCGAGGTCGCGCGCATCGGCACCGAGACTCTTTTGTTCGCGTGCGCCGTTATGCCGTTTATGGCGGTGTCAACGTATGTGAATCAGCTTTATCAATGTCTCGGCTTCAAACTTCCCGCAACGTTTCTCGCAAGCTGCCGTCAGGGCGTGTTTTTCGTTCCGGCAGTCTTCATACTTCCGTTGTTTTTCAAATGTGCGGGAGTCGAGATGAGCCAGCCCGCAGCCGACTTCGCCACATTTCTGATATCGGTGCCATTTCTCGTAGCCTTTTACCGCAAAAACATCAGAACATACAAGGAACTATCTTAGGAGGATAAAAGAATGCCTGTTGTCTTTGACAGTGAAAAAAGAGTTTTTAAGCTTGACACCCCATCGTCAAGCTATGCGATGAAGATAAGCCCCACCGGGTATCTGCTTCATCTTTACTACGGTGCATATGTGCCGGACACAGACCTTGACTATCTGCGCATGAGGCAGCGCAACGCCGCCTTCAGCGCCTGCGTCGCATCGGCGGAGGAGGGCGGGCTGTCTCTTGATACCGCACAGCTCGAATATCCCGTAAACGGCTCGGGCGACTTCCGCTCGGTCGCGCTTTCGGTGCGCGGCGCGAACGGTTCGAGCGTTACCGACATCCGTTACCGGTCGCACAGGATCTACCCGGGCAAGCCGAAGCTTGAAGGTCTGCCCGCCACATATACGAATGACGACAGCGAGGCGGAAACGCTTGAGATAGTGTGCGTCGATGAGCTCACGGGCGCCGAGATCACGCTTATCTACGCGGCGTTTTCAAAGCTTGACGTGATAACGCGCAGCGTGAGGATCGCAAACACCTCCGACAAGCCCTTCAGCATCGAGCGCGTGCATTCGGCAGCGGTCGATTTTACCGAAATGGATTTTGATATGCTCCATCTCCAGGGCAGATGGGCAAAGGAGCGCACGCTCGTTACCCGTCACCTTGAATTCGGGCTTCAGGGGATACATTCCCGCCGCGGCTCGTCGAGCCACAACAACAATCCCTTTATCGCTCTGGCGCGGGACGGCTATACGGAGGAGAGCGGCGAGGTCTTCGGGTTCTCGTTTGTGTATTCCGGCAACTTTGCGGCTGAGGTCGAGGTCGATTGTATGCGTTCGACGCGCGTGCTCATGGGTATCGATCCCGTTGATTTTGCGTGGAAGCTCGAACCGGGCGAGAGCTTTCAGGCGCCCGAGGTCGTTATGGTGTATTCGGATCACGGTGTCGGCGGAATGAGCCGCACTTACCATAAGCTCTACCGCTTCAACCTCTGCCGCGGCGAATGGAAAACGAAAAAACGCCCCATCATCGTAAACAACTGGGAGGCGACGTATTTCAATTTCGATTCCGAAAAGCTCGTTGCCATCGCAAAGGACGCAGCCGACCTCGGAATAGAAATGCTGGTCATGGATGACGGCTGGTTCGGCAAACGCAACAATGACAAGTCCTCGCTCGGCGACTGGTATGTCAATGAGGATAAGCTCAAGGGCGGTCTTGCCGAGCTCGTGCGCCGTGTGAACGCACTGGGAGTGAAATTCGGCATATGGTTCGAGCCGGAGATGATCTCACCGGACAGCGATCTTTACCGCGCGCATCCCGACTGGTGCCTGCACACCGAGGGGCGCGAGCGTTCGATAGGGCGGAACCAGTATGTTCTCGATATGTCGCGCAAGGACGTGAGAGACAACATATTCGATCAGATGTATAAGATACTTTCGTCGGCGAATATCGAATATGTCAAATGGGATTTCAACCGCAATCTGACAGAGGTCGGCAGCGAGCTTTTGCCGCCCGACCGCCAGAGCGAGGTCGCGCACAGATATATGCTCGGTGTTTACGAGCTGCTCGAGCGGCTGCTCGCCGCTTTTCCGCATCTGCTGCTCGAGGGCTGCTCGGGCGGCGGCGGACGATTTGACGCCGGAATGCTTTACTACAGCCCGCAGATATGGACGAGCGACGATACCGATGCCATAGAAAGGCTTGAGATACAGTACGGTACGTCGATAGTTTATCCGCCGTCTGCGATGAGCGCGCACGTTTCGGCTTGCCCGAATCACCAGACAAAGCGCACGTCTCCGTTCAAAACGCGCGGAGCTGTGGCAATGGCGGTCGCTTTCGGCTATGAGCTCGACCTTACAAAGCTGAATGACGAGGAGCGCGGGCTCGTGCGCCGTCAGGTCGCCGATTATCACAGATACTACGACGTGATACAGAACGGCGATTATTACCGCCTTATCAATCCCACCGAGTCGAAGGGAGATATGACCTCGGCTGCGGCGTGGGAATCGGTATCGTCGGACAAAAGGGAAGTGCTGCTCACCTATGTCGTTATACGCACGCAGCCGTCTATGTCGCGGTATATACGCCTTCGCGGGCTCGATCCCGCGCTCACATATACCGACACCGAAAGCGGAAGGAGCTATTCGGGCGCGCTTCTTATGAATGCGGGGCTGAATCTCACCGGCTTCTGGCGCGACGGCGAGAGCCGCGTATGGCATTTCACCGCGGAACGGAAATAAGATCAAAAAACCGCGGCGTCTGAGTCAAAAGACTCAGACGCCGCGGTTTTTATATGTTCTTAAGCATTTCAAGGGATTCGCGGACGAGCGCGTCGCCGCCCTCGGCGCCGAGATAGCCGTTGTTCACGCCTGCGCTGTAACCGCCGCAGGAGATAGCCTTGGCAGTGGGGAGGTAGCCTTCATAACCGTTAGTGAGCTGCACGACCATCGTGTTGGGGTTGCCGCTGCCTGCGCGTATGCGGTCGGCGTAGGCGACGAAAAGCTCAAAGGGATCGGTCACTATCGATGTACCGCCGAGCTTGAGCGCGTGTATTTCGACGGGATGCGTGAAGGTCGTGTTCTGATATGCGAGTCTGTTGCGCGTCGCCGCAAGGCGCGAAAGCTCGGTGCATTCGCCCTCGGTGAATTCGTCTATAGTTTTGTACTTTGCGCGCAGAGCGTCGTATTCCTCCGAGGCGCGGTGCGCTTCCTCTTCGGTCACACGGCGGAGAGGGAGGTGACTGAAATGCACGTCGTGGCGCAGGTCTGCGTCGGCGTCAAAGGCTGCGGAATCGGCAAACCTGAAGAATGTCTCGCATATGCGCGACGCGACACGCTCCATCCCCGGCGCGTTGTACATTTCGGTGGAGTGCATGAGGGGCTCGTCCATTGCCGTGCGCACGAGGTCGCGCGGCGAAAGGTCACCCGCTGCACCGCAGAGCGACACGAGAGGGAACTCGCCCATTTTGTCTGCGACCTTATGCCTTACAACGTCCCAATAGTCGGAACAGATAAAATCGTGGTGCTCCATGACCTGAGAGGGGCAGGCGGCTTCGATCACTGCGGCGACGGTCTTTTCTTCGTCGTCTTTTAAAATAATGAAGTGGATGCCGTTGTCCACGGTGCCTTCTATCTCCATAAAATCGGGGCGCGCGGTCGAGCCGTACATTTCGGTATGCCCGTCGGCGTATCTTGTGCGGCGGTTGTAGGCTATCGAAATGTGGTCGAAGCCCGTTGCAACGGACACGGGACGGCGCTCGCGCCATGCTTTGACAATGCCCTCGGCGATGACCGAGGAGATCGCCTCGGAGTAATCGGCGGGAAGAGTTTCTTTGGCGGGGTCGGGGCATATCTCAAAATCCCGACCCCAGAAATATGACATCGCGCTGTCGGAAAGGTACGGCGCGGTGTGCGTATGTATTGCGGAGAGCATCACGCACTCGGGTGCGGGCGCATCCTCAGCGGCTTCGAGCTTGCGGCGGACGAGCGCCGTAAAATCGCGGCTCACGGCGAGCAGGTCGCAGGAGACCATAACGGCTGCATCGCCGCATTTGCCCTCAAGAGCCAGAATGTTTGCCGTGAGACGGCTGCCGATCTTTTCGGCTACTCTCTGATAATACTGTCCCGCAAGTCTTATGGGAAGGCGGGGCGTTATGTCCACACGGACAGCACCGGCAAGGAGCCGGTCGGTGTTTGAAGATCTCATTATTTGACAGTGCCTTTCGTATATTGCCGCGGCGCAAAGGATGCCGCAGACTGTGCTTGACCTTATTTTAGCGCAATGTCGCGCAATTGTCAATAGAAAATAGGAAAAATTTCGAAATAAAAATTTTGTTGCGAAAAAATCAAGAAAAAATCTGCTGAAATGTGATGAATGTGCTTGATAAACGGGATGGCGTGTGATATCATTATGTCAGAAATGCAGAAAGTGCCGAGCGGGCATCAATAAGTTTCGAAACTTTTTCAATCCAAAAAAGGACACATCTGCATGATCTCACATAATCGTCTGGAGGATCAAATGAAAAACTCAAAAACATTCAAAAGGCTTTTGTGCCTTGCGCTTGCCGTGCTTTGTCTCGCGTCGCTTGCGGCGTGCAGCAAGAATGACGGAAACGGAGACGGCACATCCGTAGCCGGCGGCACGACCGCTCCCGTGGCAGAGACCACAGAGGCATACGAGGCGCTGCCCGTAATGAATTATGACAAGTATGAGTTCAAGATACTCACCCGCCCCACAACATGGTCGTATGATGCGCTGACCGTTGAGGAGCAGGGAAAGAACGTGCTCGACGACATTGTTTACAGCCGTCAGAATATCGTTCAGGACCGACTCAATATAACCTTCTCCGAGGTGAACTCGCAGAATATTTCCAAAGATATTGCCACTGCGGTAAGCACGCAGACTCACCTTTACGACGTCTGCCAGCTCCCGACGGGCACCGCTCTCCAGTCCTTTCTGAGAGGCGAGGTCGTTGATATAAACGAGGTCGACGGGATCAATCTTGAAAACCCGTGGTGGGCAAAAAACTTTAACGACACCGTGAACATCGGCACAAAGCGCTATGTTATATTCGGTGACGGACACCTCAACTATTACAGCGGCTTTTATATTTACGCGTTCAACAAGCAGCTTATCAGCGAAAACAATCTTGAAAGCCCCTATGACTGCGTGACCGCGGGCACATGGACCTATGAGAAGATGTACTCGATGATGAAGATCGCCGCCAAGGATTACAATGCCGACGGTGTTTATGATGTTTCGACCGATGTGCTCGGCTTTACCGGACACGTGAACCACCTCCGCAACCTTATGATAAGCTCGGGCGAAACACTTACGCACAACGACGACAGCGGTTATCCGGTATATGAAGGGCTCAGCGAGCGCTACATAAACGTTTATACCGACTTCCTCAACAAATTCGTCATCGATCCCACCGTAGCCATCGCGGGCGTTCGTCCCAACAGATATGAGGGCTTCTCCTCGGGCGCCGCATCCGATAACTATGCTGCTGTTTTCAACGAGGGGCGTGCGCTTTTCCAGGCGACCGCAACATATTCGGTGCAGTCTGTGCGCAACCTTGACTTTGAGTACGGTCTTGTTATAGTTCCCAAGTACAGCGAAGATCAGCAGGATTACGTTGCTCCGGTCTACAGCTATGTCGAAGGGCTTGTTATTCCCTCCACGACCTCCGATTTCGAGAGGACCGCTCTTGTGCTTGAAACGATGTTTGCCGTTTCGCACGAAAAGCTTCTTAATGCCCTTATCGGCAATATCCTTCATTACAAGTGCGCCAACAACCCGACGGATATCAAGATGATAGATATGGTGTTTGAAAAGGGACAGGTGGACATTGCGCTTGCCAACAACTTCGGCAACTGCGTCGGTCTGCTCAATACGCTCCATGCGAACCAAAACCCCAACATCAAATCCTCCTTCGATATGTATAAGAAGAAATTCCAGTCGGATATCGAAGCAGCCATTTCCGGCATGAAGAAATAAAACGAAATGAAAAAAACAGCACCGTTTGTATTGCGCGCGCTTGCGGTCTGCCTTTGCGCGCTGATGCTTTTGCCGCTTTTTGCCGCATGCAAAAATGACGGCACGGGCGACGGCACATCGGATGCCGTCACGACCGCGCCCGAAGCGGTGAGCTTTCCCGCTCTTTGGGAGGGAAGCACCGTAAACTACCGCACCGTGAGACCCGACGAGGGCACTGCCGCCGAGCAGGAAGCGGCGATGGAGATAAGCTCTGCGCTGAGAAAATATTCGGGCGGCAATCCCGAGATCGGCACCGATTTCGTCATGCCGGGCGAGGAACATTCATCCGAGAGCTTTGAAATACTCGTCGGGCAGACCTCATACCCCGAGTCGCGGCAGGTGGCAGCCGAGACCGGTTACGGCGGGTATGCCGTGAGGACCGTCGGTCACAAGATCGTTGTTTTCGGCTGGAACGACACCTCTCTCGCGACCGCCGTGCGCCGGTTTACGGATCTGCTTGAGGGCGGCGCCGAATTCGCGCAGCCGATAGCGATAACGGGCAGCGTCAGCGAAACGCTTGATGCCATTCCCACTTTCGAAGGTGCAAATAAGGTCATTATATATTCGGTAGGCGACAAGGCATACGAGAACGTGATCGAAAAAAGCTCTGCCGAGGCGTTTGCGTCATACTGCGCAAGACTGGCGGAAGCGGGCTTTGAGATGACCTTTGACCGCACCGAAAACTCCAATAATTTTGCTCAGTACAAAAAGGGTGACGTAGGAGTCACAGTCTACTTTACGGCGTTCAACAACACCGTCCGTATAATATCCGAGCCTGCGTCCAATATGAGCGACCGCAGTGCCGATACCGCGACGGTGGAGAAAAAATGCGATGCGCGCCTTACGATGATAGGCAGGACCTTCTCAAAGACCGGCTCGTACCGCGGCGTGCCCGTCAATTGCGGACTTATGTGCTTTGTGCTTCGGCTCGAGAACGGCAGTTTCATCGTCATTGACGGCGGAGTTGCGACAGAGGGCTTTGCTGCCGGCATTATGGATACCATGAAGTCTCAGGCACCCGATCCTTCCCATATACACATCGCGGCATGGATCATTACACACACGCACAGCGACCACACGGGCGGCTTCAACAAGTTTTCGGAGACCTATGGCAGGCGGGTGACGCTTGACGAGCTCATCCTCAATTTCCCGAGCGAGGATACCTGCGACGCCAGCCCCGACCATGAGCTCAACAACCGTAAAAAGACGCTCAACAACTTCAAGGTTTATTACCCCAAGGCGAAGCTGACAAAGATACACACCGGCGAGACACGCAATATAGGCGGTGCGGGGGTCGAATTTCTCTACACGCCCGAGGATTACTACACCTCGAAGCGCACGTTTGCCGATACGAAGCTCTGGAACAACACCTCGCTTATTTTCCGCGTTACGATCGCGGGGCAGAAGCTGATGTTCCTCGGCGACTCGCAGGTGGATTCAAACGGGATCGCGGTCAAGATGTGGGGCGGATATATGAAATCGGATATATGCCAGGTCGCGCATCACGGCGGCGAGGGCGGAACGGCAGCAGTCTACAATGCGATAGATCCGACAGTGGCGCTGTTCACGACATCCGACGAGGCGTTCGAGCTTTACAAAAAAGATGCGCACAACGCTCACCTGCTCAGAAAGCTCCATGTAAAGGAAGTCATCAACTGCGCCTGCCGCATAACCGAGTTCCCGCTCCCTTACACACCGGGAAATTCCGCGGTCACGGATAAGGGAAACGTATATTGACCGAACGAGGCAACAAATGATACAGAACAAAATACTTTCCGCCATACCGGGTTATCCCGAGGGGGCGGAGGTCGTCGCCGACGGCGACGGCGCATGGCAGATAATAGTTGAGCATTCATCTGCCGATGCATGGCGCGGATATTGCGGAAAACTTACCGAGGCGGGCTTTGCGCTCCTTTGGGAGCGCGCCGCTGCGGGCAACCTTTTTGCCGCATACCGCAAAGGCTCATGCGGTGTCACGACATATTTTACGCCGTTCGATTCGACATTCAGAGTTATCGTCGAGCCGTCCGAAAACATGAGCGACAACGCTGCGGACTGCTGCGGTGAAAAGATCTGCAAGCCGCTGCTCACTCAGATAGGCAGAACGTTCATGCAGAATAATTATTTCCGCGGCGTGCCGGTCAACTGCGGGCTTATGTGCTATGTTTTACGGCTCGGGGACGGCAGATTCATCGTTATAGACGGCGGCGTGGCAAACGAAGGCTTTGCCGACGGCATAATGAACGTGCTTAAAAAACAGGCTCCCGATCCCGAAAATATAGTCGTAGCGGCGTGGATCATCACGCATACGCACAACGACCACACCGGCGGGTTTATAAAATTCACCGAAAAATACTACGACTGCCCCGAGGTGCGCATAGACGAGCTGATATGCAACTATCCCGGCGAGCGCGACTGCATCGATTGGTTCGAAAAGAACGAATATTTTCTGCGTCAGCGCTCGATAGCGAATTTTCGCGCATTCAACCGTGAGGGAAAGGTCACGAAAATACACACGGGAGAGGTGCGGCAAATAGGCGGCGCGGAGATAGAATTTCTTGCAACGCAGGAGGACTTTCGCACGTCCTTCCGCTCATGGAAAGACACGCGCGACTGGAACAACACCTCGGTCGTTTTCCGTGTGCGCGAGGCGGGGTACGGTATGATGTTCCTTGCCGATGCGTGCATAATCGAAAACGACATCCTTACCGCAATGTACGGTTCGTACCTGAAATCGGACTTCTGCCAGACGGCTCATCACGGCGGCAAGGGCGGAACGGTCGATGTCTACACGGCGATCGATCCCGAGGTGGCGACATATACGACCTCGGACGAGGCGCTTACGGTTTACCTCGGCGACAGAGCCAATGCGCATCTTACAAACGAGCTGCATGTAAAGGAGATCCTCAACGCTGCAAACCGGATAACCGAGCTCGATATCCCGTATGTTCCGGGCACGTCGCGCGTACTTGATGACGAAGCGGATATAAAGCTGTGAGGTGAAAATGTTCGTTCTTGCTTTGAAAAACGCCGATATCCCGGAAAAGGAATTTGAGCGTATAAAGAAGACCGTCGTACGAATCCTCGAGCACCGCGGATGCGCTCTCGGCGACGGCGGATATTCCGTCACGCTCGATATCGTTCCGCACGAGGACGGCGAAACGGAAAACCGAAAGGATAGCTACTCGATAATTGACGACGGAAAGGGCGGCGCTCTCGTGACCGTCTGTGATCTCTGCACCGTATATGCGGCGCTCGGGCGTTTCTTCATGAGCGGCAGCTTTGATTTCGGCGGCGGCTTTGTGCCGCCTGAGCTGCCGATAGAACATGAGATGAAAAGCTCGGTGCGCGGTATGTATCTTGCATCTCATTTCTACAACTTCTGGCACGCCGCTCCGATGGAGGAGGTAACGCCGTTTATCGAGGACCTGGCGCTTTGGGGATGCAACACCCTCATGCTCTGCCTTGCGCCTCAGCATTACAGATCTTTCACATCCCCCGAGGCGTTTGAAACGGCAGATAGACTCAAGAAGATATTCGCCTGCGCCGCCGAGCTTGGTATAGCTCCCGCGCTGATACTTTTCTCAAACACGGGTTTTCTCGACCGTTCCGAGGATATAGCGGCGCCGTGGGATATGCGCGGCGAATACATAACCCCGAATTATGCCGAGCTTCACAAGGAGATATGCCCCAATCTGCCCGGCGGCATGGATGAGATACGCCGCTGTCACCGTGAGTTCTTTGAGCTGTTTTCGGATGTGCCGGTAAAGTATTTTGCTTACTGGGCGTATGACGAGGGCGGCTGCACCTGTGACGCCTGCTCGCGATGGAGCGAAAACGGCTTTATCAAGGTATATGAGGAGTCGGTAAAGCCTTTGCTTTCCGAATATTTCCCCGATGCAAAGCTGATACTTTCCACATGGCATTTCGACAGACATCTGCGAGATGAAGGAAAGCGTCTTTACGAAAATCTTTCGGCTGGTAAATACCCGTGGGCGGAATACGTCATGGCGGTGTACGGCGACGGTCAGTTTATGCCGCTCACGGCAGAGCACGGTGCTCCCGACGGGCGCTCGGTGATAGATTTCCCCGAGATCAGTATGTGGGGCGGCAAGCCGTGGGGCGGCTACGGCGCAAACCCGCTTACGATGAGGCTCGATAATTTCTTTTCGTCGGTCGGCGATGTTCTTGACGGGGGCTTCCCGTATTCGGAGGGCTTCTGGGAGAACATAAACGAATTCTGCTGCATGTCGCATTACAGCGGCGCTCATGCGGATACCGCCGATGCGGTAAGGGATTATGTGCGCTTTTATTTCGGGATAAACGATCCGGAGCCTCTTCTGCGCGCCGTGGAGCTGCTTGAGATCACTCTCTGGCGCAAGGTCGAGACCATGCCGGACGGCAGGCTGCGGGTAACGCCGCATTTTCCGGCTGCGATACGCGAGGCGTACAGGCTCGTTACCGAAGCCGATGCGGCAATGAACGATACGGCAAAGCGCGACCCGCGTTGGAGGATAATATATCTGCGTGCCGTGATCGACTACGAGCTTTATACTCACGATTTCATTCCGATGAATTCCGCGAGGGCGCAAAAATGTTTCCGTGAGCTTTGGGCGCTCTACCACGCGTATGATACAAGGATCCAGCCGGCGGTCTGCCCTCCGCTCGGAAGATGATACAAGGAGAAAAACATGACAACATTCAGACTTGAAAATATCTCGATGGGACCGGAGAGCTTCACGGTTCTTTCGCACACGCTCGAGCGCCGTCTCGGGGAGCGTTGCTGCCGTCTCGGAGACAATGCGGATTACACCTTCACTCTTGCGGTGGATGCGGCACTTGAAAACGACAGGTACACTGTCGTTCCCGACGGCAATACCGTTGCCTTTACCGCAGCGAACGACTGCGCCCTCCATGCCGCTGTCGGACGTTATCTGGTCGATTCGCGCTTCGACGGTGAGGGCGGTTTCGTTCCTTCGTCAAAAAAGGTAGATCATACTCCCGCAAAGCCCCTGCGCGGTATGTATTTTGCAACGCACTTCCACAATTTTTATCACAATGCGCCGGTAGAGGAGGTCTATGAGGTCATTGAGGACCTTGCACTGCGCGGCTGCAATGCGCTGCTCGTCTGGTACGATATGCACCATTTCAGATCGGTCGACCAGCCCGAATCCGTGGAGCTCATAAACCGTCTCAAGGCGTTTATGAAATATGCAAAGCAGATCGGCATGAAGGCGTCGATGACCATGCTCTCGAACGAGGGCTTTGATTCGTCGCCCGTTGAGCTGCGCGCGACGTTCCTTGTCGAAAACGGATATCACACAAAACCGGACGGCATATACAACCGTGAGATATGCCCCTCAAAGCCCGGCGGCATGGAGGAGATACTGCGTGAAAGACGCGAGGTATTTGAGGCGTTTGCAGACGTACAGCCGGACTATATATGCTACTGGCCTTACGATCAGGGCGGCTGCACCTGCCCCGACTGTGCGCCGTGGGGCTCGAACGGATATCTCCGCATACTTCCCGAATTCGTAAAACTTACGAATGAGGTGCTGCCCGGCACGAAGATTATACTTTCGACGTGGTATTTCGACCGTTTTATCCCCGGCGAGTGGGATGCTTTCTGGAAAAAGCTCACCGCGGGCGAGGTCAGCGGCTTTGATTACATCATGTCCTTCTTCCACGGCGGCGTGCTCCCCGAGTGCATAAAGCGCGACGGTGTGCCGAAGGGCGTGAAGTTTATCGATTTCCCCGAAATAAGCATGCACGGGTGCCGCCCGTGGGGCGGCTTCGGCACAAATCCGCTCTGCCGCTTCCTTGACCGCACTAACATGGGCAGCGGTCACCTCTATCACGGCGGTTACCCCTACTCAGAGGGCATATTCGAGGATATCAACAAGTTCGTCATGCTCTCGTATTACAGCGGCGAGACGCTTATTTCGCATGACGCGGTGCGCAGATATGCGAAATTTGAATTTTGCTGCGGCGACACCGACCTTGTCGATGCCATTGAGCGCAGCGAGACAGGTCTGTGGCGCGGTACGGATTACAATGCATACAGATTCCCGATCTCCGATACCTCGGATGTCGAATATGTTTACGAAATTCTTTCGGCTTACGATCGCAAGCTGCCCGAGAGCATACGCAGAACTGCAAGGTGGAGGATGATGTATCTCCGCGCGGTCATAGATCACGAGCTTCTCGGCTGTGACTTCAAGCCCACCGCCTCGGCGCGCTGCATTGAAGCCATGAACGAGCTGCGTGCGATCTATCACACCAATAACGAAACTCTCCGTTGTGTCTGTCCGCCGACGGGAGATAAATAAAAACAACAGAAAGGGAAGACCCATCATGAAAAGAACGCTCAATTTCGTGCTGGCTGCGCTCATCGTCGCAGTTATGTGCGCTGCCGCGGTCGCTCCGGTGTTTGCCGCCGAGCCCGACAAATCGCAGCCCATCGCCTATGCCGTTTACGGCACTCCGGAAATAGACGGTGAGATCGACGCCGTGTGGGACAATGCAAAGCCGCGCAGGATCTCAAAGACATTCGTCACCAACGGCCCCGACCCCGATAACCCCACAAACGGAACATCAGCTGTTTTCCGTGCTCTCTGGGACGAAAAATATCTGTATCTTCTCGTTGAAGTCACCGACTCCACAATCGGTGACGAAACATGGGAGCTCACCACAGTCGGTGCCGGCAACCTCTGGATGCGCAACTCCGTCAGCTTTACATTCTCGCCCAACTACAGTCGCGTCGAAACCGGTGCACAGGTGGAGCCCGCTTTCTGGTACATACTTAGCTGCCGTGCCATCGGTGGCGGCGAATACGTAAAGAACGACGGTACCGCCAACTTCAATCAGGTACCGCGCGACACCTTCAAGAACTTCCGCACCAAAATAACCGACACCGGTTATCTTATCGAGGCTGCCGTCGATCTTTCGCAGAGATATGCCGACATAAAGATGACCTATGACACCTGCATCGGCTTTGATATCTACATCAACGACAACATTGCGGGCATCTCCAACACGCGCGATGTCGGTCTTTGCTGGTGTGATACCATGTCCTATAAGAACGACGCCCTCAAGGGTACGATCCAGCTCGTAAGCGTTGACAACTCGACCGATACCGAACCCGAGACCACGCCCGCTCCCGAGACTACACCTGCTCCCGAAACTACACCTGCGCCCGAAACATCCAAGCAGGATGTAACGACAAAGGCGCCCGAGACATCAAAAGCTCCCGAAACGACCAAGGTGCCCGAGACAACCAAGGCTACTGCCGAAACAAATGCCCCCGAAACGACCGCCGCGACCGGCGAAAAGAAGGGCGGCTGCGGCTCGTCTGCCGTATGCGCTGTCGCCGTTATTGCGGTGATCGGCTCGGCATTCGTGCTCAGAAAGCACTGACGGTATATCATCCGGCGCCAGCCGGTTGAAAAATACAACAATGAAAGGAACTCAGTACAATGAAAAAAGCGATCGCAATTCTGACCCTTGCCGCACTCCTCGTTGCTGCGTTTGCCGTCGGCGTTTCAGCCGTTGAGCCTGACAGCACGCAGAAGATCATCAAAGCGACCAAAGGCACACCCGTGATCGACGGTACCATCGACGAAGTATGGAATTCCGCCGAATCGCAGAAGCTCGAAAACGTTTACGTAAACGTCGAAGGCAGCGTGCCGCACACAGCATCCTTCCGCACTTTGTGGGATGATAAGTATCTCTACGTTCTCGTTGAAGTGGCAGATACCACTCTCGCGGGAAAAGCCATCTGGCCCTCCAGCGGCAACCTCTGGAAGGACGACAGCATCATGTTCTCCATCTCTCCGAACTATAACAGAACAGCCACCACTGCCTGCACCGCTCCCGCCATCTATTATATCCTCGGCGTGTACGGACAGAGCGCGAACTTCAAGAATGCGCCCATGGGCACGTTCCACACTCAGGTGACCGCCGATGAGCAGAACGTTGACGAATGCCGCGCCGTGAAGATCCTCACCGATGCACAGGGCAAGGCTACGGGCTACGTCATGGAGTGCCGTATCAACCTCAGCCTCATTTATGCCGACATAAAGATGGAAGCCGGCACATGCGTCGGATTCGACCTCTACACCAACGATGCCAACAACAGCAAGGAGACCGAGGCTCAGAAGAGCAACCGCGTATACGGTCTTACATGGAATGATTCTACAGTCAAATCGAACCATGACGACTCCAAAAAGGGCACTATCCTCTTCGTGAATGCCGAGGTAGCTCCCGGCACCACCGAGGGACCTTCCGGTACTACCGAGGGGCCCACCGACACCGGCAAGCCCACTCCCACCCCCGCTCCCGGGACCGGTGACAACAGCAGAGCCGTTATCGTCGCTGCAGCGGCGGTCGCACTCGCATCCGTTACCTGCGCCGTCGTCGTTATCAGAAGAAAGACCACTGTCTGATCTTTTGCGGGTTGCCGCGCCACGGCGCGGCAACCCTGCCGTTGATAAAAAACAAAATAAAATGAAATTATCGGATCACAGGATAATGGGGATCGACATAGGTACGACCTCACTCAAGGCTGCCGAGTTTGACGGCAGCGGAAAACGCCTCGGCGTTGTGACCAAGGACTATGTGCTCGACACCGACCCGGCGACGGGGTATGTCGAATTCGATCCCGAAAAATACGTTGAAATGTGCCGCGAGGCGATAGCGAAGCTGTCGCGTGAATGCGGCAAGCCGCACGCGCTTGCGGTGGATACTCAGGGTGAGACCCTGATACTTGCCGACGAAGAGGGAAAACCGCTTTATCCCGCCGTTGTATGGCTCGACAACCGTGCTGCGGACGGGGCGGCGCAGATAGAATCCCGTTTCGGCAAAAAAACGGTCTACGAGGTCACGGGACAGCCCGAGATAACGGCGTCGTGGCCCGCTTCAAAGCTTTTATGGTTCAGGCATAACCGCCCCGATGTGTGGGCAAAAACCGAAAAGATATTCCTTCTTGAAGATTTTATACTCTTCAGGCTTACCGGTGAATTTGTCACCGAGCCGACGATACAGTCGTCCTCGGTTTATTTTGATATAAGAGAGCGCCGCTTCTGGCGCGAAATGCTTGACTTTATCGGCGTCGACGAAAAAAAGCTCCCGCGCGTGCTGCGCACTGCGGAGAAGGCAGGAGAGTATGACGGTATATCCGTTGTGTGCGGTGCGCTCGACCAGATCGCCGGCGCGGTCGGCGTCGGCGTGACCGACACCGGCGGAGTGAGTGAAATGACCGGTACGGCGCTTGCCGTGTGCGCGGTCACGGACAGCATCCCTCCGTACAGAGCGGACAGCATAGTTCCGTGCCACCTGCACGCGGACGGAAAGTACTGCCTGCTTCTCTGGTCGGCGACTGCGGGAATGTCGCTCAAGTGGTTCCGCAACAACTTTGCAAGTGAGCTTTCGTTCCGTGAGCTTGACGCGGAAGCCGAAAAGGTCGCACCCGGGTGTGACGGGCTTACCGTGCTGCCGTATTTTTGCGGCTCGTCTATGCCGAAATACAATCCTTCGGTGGGAGCCGAATTTTCTGGCGTGCGTCTTGCGCACACAAGAGCGCATTTTGCGCGCGCCATAATGGAGGCTGTCGCTTTCACGCTGCGCGAGGAGCTTGAATATGTGAATATAGATGCAGACGGTATCCGCATAACCGGCGGCGGTGCGTCAAGCCCGCTGTGGGCGCAGATAAAGGCAGACGTGACCGGCAAGGAGCTTTGTACGCTTGAGGAATCAGAGACGGCGTGCCTCGGCTCGGCACTGCTTGCCGCGGTCGGCATAGGGCTTTACGGCAGCGCTGCGGAGGCTGCGCGCGCCGCAGTTAAGATAAAAGGAAAATACGCTCCGTCGGGCGCCGATTATTCGGCAGCTTATCGCCGTTTTTGCGAGCTTGACGGTGTTATCAACAAATAATAAAGGAAAGGTATGAAAATGAGCAGGATCGGATTTGTGGGATTCGGAGAAATAAATACTCCGGTCGATGTTGTGATAAGAAAGTGCGCCGCGGCAGCGGCAGCGCTTGAGGGCGAGGGAATTGAGCTCGTAAAGGTCTATCCGGTTGCCGACGACCCGGAGGAGAAGCAGATCGGAGAGGCGCTTGAGGCTCTCGGAAAGGAGCGCTTTGACGCACTTGTGCTTTGCATTGCCGGGTGGATACCCACCCATGCGGTCGTGAAGATCACCGAGCATTACCGTGAGCTTCCGATGGTGCTTTGGGGGCTTTGCGGTTGGTATGAGGATGGCAGGCTCGTTACTACCGCAGATCAGGCGGGCACAGCCGGTCTTCGCGCGACGTTCGAAGGGCTCGGCTATCGCTTCAGATACGTTTACGACATAATAGGCATGAAAACACGTTCCGCCGAGGTCGCATCCTTCTGCAGCGCCGCTGTCGCTGCCGGAGAGCTTCTTTCCGAAAAGATAGGCATGGCGGGTTACCGCGATATGAACCTTTACGGCACGCTCTACGACGGCCTTTCGCTCAAAAAGCAGACCGGTGTTGAGATCGAGACGTTTGAGCTTCTTGAGGTCGAGCAGAGATACCGTGCGCTTGACCCGGCAGACGTGGACAAGGTGGTAGAGGAACGCATAAAGAAGTGGAACTTCCTCAAGCCCGCCAACCCCGAGACGATGAAAAAAGCGGCAGGGTATTATCTCGCCGTTGCGTCGATCGCCAAGGAAAGAAACTATCACGCGATATCCCTTAAGGATGTTGACGGAATGAAAAAGCTGTGCGGCTTCCCGCCCGCTCCGATATTCATGCTGCTTTCCGAGGACGGTTATACGACGATACCCGAAAACGATTCTTTGGGGGCTGTCACTCAGCTCATGATGCACAAGCTGACGGGACAGCTTGCCGGATACCTTGAGTTTTACGAGTTCTTTGAGCACAGTGTGCTTGCGGGCGTTCCCGATTTTGTTGCCGCGGATATGGTAGACGGGGATACATACACTGTTCTTCCCGCTGCATTCGGGCTGCTGAGCGAGGGTATTCTCAACGTTTCTCCGGTAAAGACCGGAACGCTCACCATGTCGCGCCTTGTTTATACCGGCGGCAGATATGTTATGCACGTGCTGCCCGGTGAGGGCAAAAAGCCGCCCGTGTGGGAGGAGTGCGGCTGGGCGCAGCCCGCGCCGCAGCTTTCGGCGCTTGAGATAGAGCTGCGCGACGTTCCGCGCTTTGCCGATCATGTTGCCTGCCAGCATTATATCATAACCTTCGGCGACAACCGCGCCGCAATACGCGATCTTTGCCGCATACTCGGCATTGAAGTGCTCGAAATGTAAGGAGCGGAGAAGATGTACAAAAACTATAAGATCCGCGCTCCGTTTTTTGAGATAGGTCCCAAATGCTTCATGTGGGGCGAGCGTATGCTCCGTCTTGCGCTTGAGATCGACCGCATTGCGGAAGAATTCGACCTTGACGTTATCGTTACTCTGCAGTATACCGATATACGCATGATCGCGGAGAACACAAAACACATTCACGTATATGCGCAGCATATGGACAGCCTCGCGCCCGGGCGCGGGCTCGGTTCGGTCCTGCCCGAAGCCGTGAAGGAGGCGGGAGCCGTCGGAGTTATGCTCAACCATGCCGAGAAAAAGCTGACGCTTGAAGAGATAGAAAAGACCATAGCGCGCGCCGATGAGGTAGGGCTTGCCACTATCGTTTGTGCTGACAGTGTTGCCGAGATCGAAGCGGTGGCAAAGCTGTCTCCAAATCTTATCGTCGCCGAGCCGACCGAGCTTATCGGTACCGGTGTTGCGAGCGATATGGGCTATGTTAAGGATACTATTGAAGCTGTGCGACGCATCGACCCGGGTATTATGGTGCTTCAGGGAGCGGGGATATCCACGCCCGACGATGTTGCGAACGTCATCCGCGCCGGTGCTCTTGCGACCGGCTGCACGAGCGGAGTTATGAAGGCGAAGGATCCCGAGGCAGCGGCACGCGCAATGCTCTCAACGCTCAGGCGTGTATGGGACGAGGTGCACGCGGAATGAGCGGGACCGATAAAATACTTGACGCGGCATATGCCGCATTTGAGACAGAGGCGGAGTCGCTGCGTGCGACCGCCGGAGTGCTTGACCGCGCCGAATTCGAAAAGGCGGTTTCGGTGCTTGCCTCGGCTGAGCGCATTGCGGCATCCGGCTGCGGTCACTCCGGCATCGCCTGCCGCCACTTTGCGCATCTCTGCTGCTGTATAGAACGTCCCGCGCGTTTTATCTCGCCCTCCGAGGCGGTGCACGGCGGGCTTGGGTATATCTGCGGCGGCGATGTGATGATGCTGGCATCCCGCGGAGGCGAGACCGACGAGCTCGTGCCGATAGCAAAGATCTGTCGCGCAAAGGGGGCAACGGTCATTCTTGTCACCGAAAAGCCGGGATCGACGCTCGGTAGGCTTTCGGATATCATTCTCCGTATTTCGGTCACGCGCGAGTGCGACCGCGACAACTGTCAGGGGACGACGAGCTTTGCCGTCACCTCAGCCGTTTTTGATGCTCTCGGAACGGCACTGATTGAAAAGCTTGATTACAGCAGCCGCGAATTTGCCGTCATACACCCGAACGGTGCGGTCGGAAAGCGTCTGAACAGTAAATAAAACCGCCGTATCGGCACAAGAAAGGAAAAAAATCATGGAATTCAAAGTATATCAGAAGGAGCTTGAGCTTCAGTCGCGCGGGTGGATACCCACCTTTCACGATGTGTCAAAGGAGATCCGCGAGATCGTTGAGGAGTCCGGTGTAAAGAACGGTACCGTATGCATCGCCTCTCACCACACCACCTGCTCGGTCATGGTACAGGAGTGCTCTCACGACATCGACAGCTTTGACCTCGAATACCTTCAGCACGATCTGCTTGACATCATGCGCAAGCTCGTTCCCGATTTCCGCGAGGAGCACCAGTACCGTCACCCCGGACCGATCCATTCTCAGTTCGGCAGATACGTTGACGAGCCCGGCGACTTTACGAGCATGAACACCGACGGGCACCTCCGCTCGGTATTCTTCGGCAGAAGCGAGACCATGACCATCAAGGACGGCGTTCTTGACGGCGGTGAATTCGCACACGTTTATTTTATCGACTGGGATCAGGTACGCGCTCGCCGCCGTCAGCTCAATGTGACGGTAATGGGCACGACCGAGGATGTAGGCGACCGCAAGTGGAAGGGCGGGGAGGTAATAAATACCCTGCACAAGTTCACCGATGAGGAAAAGGCTTACGACATTCACTACGACCTTCAGCTCAAAGGAAGGGAATCGAAATGAGACTCATTCTTGATACAGCAAACCTTGATGACATAAAATATTTCAACGATTATTTTCCCATTTGCGGTGTGACCACCAACCCCACGATACTTTCGCGTGAGGGCGGCGATATAGTGGCGCATCTTGTGAAGATCAGAGAGATCATCGGCGGCGACAAGGAGCTGCACGTCCAGGGGACCGAGACCGAGTGGAACAAAATGATCGAGGAGGGGCACGCGATAGTCGCGCTGCTCGGCGAAAATACATTTGTTAAGATCCCTGCGACGCCCGACGGACTTCGCGCGGCGCGCGAGCTGAGCGGCGAGGGCGTCGGTGTGACGATGACTGCCGTGCTCAGCGCCAATCAGGCTCTGCTTGCAGCCGAGGCGGGAGCGGCGTATATCGCGCCGTATGTCAGCCGTCTCGAAAATATCGGCGCCGACGGCATCGGAACGGTCTCGGAGATAGCCGAGCTGCTTGCCGCCTCCGGAAGCAATACCGAAATACTTGCCGCGAGCTTCAAGACCGCACGCGAGGTGCTTGAGTGTGCTCTGGGGGGCGCCGGAGCCGCAACGGTGAGCGCGGACGTAATGAAAAAGCTCGTTCAGCACACCACGACCGACACCTCGATAGTCGGCTTTGCAAACGACTGGAAGAACGCCTTCGGCGATCACACGCTGCTTGAGCTTATCAAGAACAAATAATCACCTGATCTCGCCTGTTTTGTCGAAAATCTTTTGACAAGCTTCGTCGCGTGTGATATAATATACTAAAAGTTTCGAAAAAGAGGACGACATGGCAACATTAAAGGACATAGCCGGGCTTGCGGGCGTCAATGTTTCAACGGTTTCAAAGGCGCTGCGCGGCAGCAACGACATAAACGCAAAAACTGCGGCAAATATACGCGAGCTTGCCGAAAAGGTCGGATATGTGCTTCCGGCGCTGCGTTCGGCTGATACAAAATCGGCAGCAAGAGCCGAGGGGGAAGAGGTAACGCCCGAAAAATCGGTCGGTTTGATCTTTCCCGAGCTTGCCAGCCAGTATTACAACGATATTCAGCGTGCTTTCTGCGAAAAAATTCGCAATGAGGGGTACCGTCCCGTTATCGTTTTGACCGAATTCGACCGTCGCCGCGAGATAAACGCCATACGCGCCTTTCTGCGCGACGGTGTGTCGGGTATATTTCTTCTCACCGAAAACAGTTCGCATCTCAACGACATACGGCGTATCGTCGGCAAGGTGAGAACGCCCTTTATGCTCGTTTGCGCCGGCAACAACATTGATTTTTGCGACAGCATAGGTATAAACCATACGATGGGGGCTGTGCTTGCGCTCAACCATCTGATAGAGCTCGGGCACAGACGCATCGCCTTCATCGGCGAGCAGAATACCGCGCTGCGTATGAACAGCTTTATTTCCACCATGCGCGAGCACGGGCTTGAGCTGCCGGACCGGTATGTAGTTTGTCTTGAAGAGAGATTCGAGGAGTGCGGCTATATCGGAATGAAGCGGCTGCTCGCAGAGCCTGAAGCGCCCACGGCGGTCTTTGCCGCGTATGACAATATCGCCTACGGCGCGATGCGTGCGATCAGAGAGGCGGGACTGCGTATTCCGGAGGACATATCGATAATAGGCATTGACGATAACCCGACTTCAAAGTATATGTTCCCGTCGCTTACGAGCGTGGTAAGCCCCACAAACGACATAGGCGAACTGGCGGCGGTGCTGCTGCGCAAGCGTATGGAGGGCGAGCATACGGTCGCTTATCAGAGCGTGAGCCTTTGCCCGACGCTGAAGGTGTACGAAAGCACGGCAGAGCCGCGCGGCGGTGCGCCCGCAGACGAAAAAGACGAATAACGAATAAACGGTGCTGCGCAAATGCGCGGCACCGTTTATTCGTTATTCGAGCGCGTTCATGATCTTGTCGATCACGTTCCAGATCATCACGATCACTCCTATTATGATCACTGCGGGGATGGCAAGCACGCCTATGACGGCAAGCCCCAGCCCGAACAGTGTGCCGGATGCTATCCGGCGTAGTTTTTTGGAAACATCCATGGTCTCATTCATCTTTTGCATCGCTTACGATATTGTAGTAAGCGTTTGAGGTTATGCGGTATATCAGAGTGTAGAAAAGCGCAAATACCGCAAAGGTTATGAGCGTCGTTAGGCTGAAGAGCAGGACATTGCTGAAGTTGAAGAGCCAGAGCAGCTTGTTTATAATGGGAAATGCAAAAGCAAGGTGCAAGCCGGCAAGCGCGAGCGGCAGGAAAAAGACCGTGAGGAGCTGAGAGTTTATGCTCCTGCGGATCTCCTTTTTCGTCATGCCGACGTTCTGCATTATGCGGAAGCGTGCCTGATCCTCATAGCCCTCGGATATCTGTTTGTAGTATATCATCAGCACTGCGGCAAATATGAATACTATGCTGAGAATTATACCGAGGTAGAAGAAGCCGCCGTATGTCGCGTAAAAATCGTCGCGGTTGGCGACGCGCCATTCGATGGAGCGTGACAGTACGCTGTATTGCTTTTCAAATTCCGGGCCGTGAAGGTCTTTGCCGTCGAGCACGGCAAGAAAGACCTCACGCTGCGAGTCCTCGTCAAGTCCCGTGTCAAACGAATACTGCCAGCGTGGTATCAGGAGCGTTCCCGCGTGCTCGTTGCGGTATTCGGCAAGCTCCTTTGTTGCTTCAACTATATCGGGGACTATGACGGTGACAGTGCCTACGATATCGGTGACTATTTCCTGACTGCGCGCGAACTGCGACACCTGTTTTTTGACCTTGAAGCTCCTGCCGTGCCTGAACGAAATGGTATCCTCGGTGTATGATGTGCGGTATGTGGCGATTATCGCCTCGCCGTCCACGAGCGTTTCGTCGGAGCCTGTCATCGCGTTGTAATCGGCAAGCGGGATGAAATAAAAGTTGAATACATTTTCAATGTCGCCGAGCAATTCGGAATCGGAAAAATTCTGTCTGTCGGTTTCGACCTCATTGCCGTCAAGGTAGCCGGTAGCCGAAACGCTGCGCCAGTCGATCACGTTTTCCGCTTTGCTGTGAGCGCCGTCGGCAGCTTTGAGTATGGCGTTCCTGAATGCGCTGATATTTTGGTCGTTGAGCGCCTCTATATCGGTCATCTGATATGAAAGATTGAGGTCACGCGGAAAGCGCACATTCAGTGCATCCTCGGCTCCGAAATGAAGGCATGAGGTCGAGGATATCATGACGAGCACCATTGTGGCGAGTATGCATATAGAGGCAAGCCCGGCGCCGTTGCGCTTCATGCGGTATGCCATCGACGATACCGAGACAAAGTGATTCGGCTTATAGTAGTAATTTTTGTTCTTCTTGAGTATGCGGCAGAGAAGCACCGAGCCGGATATCATTATCATGTATGTTGCGGCAATGACCATGATAACGGCGACAAAGAAGAGAAAAAGTGCTGTAACGGGGCTTTTTATCGTTGCCGCGATATAGTAGGCGACCGCAAGCACGACTATGCCGAGCGTGCCGATGAACCAGTTGCCCTTTGGCGGACGTTCGCCGTTGTTTTCGCTTCTCATGAGCGATATGGCGCTGTTTTTTCTGATCTGCCTGAGAGAATTGAGGTATATGAGCAGGAATATCGCGCCGAAGATGCCTATCGACATTATGATGCCGATGGGGGACACCGAAAGGTCATAGGTCACGTTTCCGTTCATGACGCTCACGAGCCCCAGCTCGGCGAGCTTTGAAAGAACGATGCCTGCGGTAAGCCCGATGAGGACGGAGATAACGGCGATGATAAGCGTCTCAAAGAAGAGGATGATCCCAATATTCGCCTTGCCCATGCCGAGGATATTGTAAAGTCCGAATTCCTTTTTTCGGCGCCTGATGAGAAATGAGTTGGTGTAGAACAGGAACAGCACCGCAAATGCGGCAATGATCCAGCTGCCGAGTCCCATCATCGCCGTTATCGTTGCGCCGCCCGGCAACGCCGAAACCGCGTTCGAGTATTGCAGAAAGGTGACGATATAATACATCATCACCATGCCCGTGCAGGTGAGGATGTAGGGAAGGTACAGCCGCTTGTTTTTTCGCATGCCGTCTGCGGCAAGACGAGGATAAAAACCGATCTTCATCTTGCATCACCGCCGGTCGCAAGCAGAGTGAGAGTGTCTGATATCTTGCTGTAGAGCTGCTCGTCCGAAGAGTCGCCGCGATAGAGCTGATGAAACACCTCGCCGTCTTTTATAAAGAGCACGCGTCCCGCAGAGCTCGCCGCCTTGACCGAATGCGTGACCATGATTATGGTCTGCCCGGTGCGGTTTATCGCCCGGAAAAGCCCGAGAAGCTCGTCGGTGGCTTTTGAATCGAGGGCGCCGGTAGGCTCGTCGGCAAGTATCAGCTTGGGCGAGGTTATCAGAGCGCGCGCCACAGCCGCACGTTGCTTCTGACCGCCGGATATCTCATACGGATATTTTTTGAGAAGATCGGTGATGCCGAGCTTTTCGGCAATCGGCGCGATCTTGGCGTTCATTTCTCGGTATGGCTTGCCCGCGAGCACGAGGGGAAGATAGATATTGTCCTCAACGGTGAAGGTGTCGAGCAGGTTGAAATCCTGAAACACGAAGCCGAGGTTGTCGCGGCGGAAGGCTGCGATATCGGATTCCTTTACGGTCGAAAGATCCTTTCCGTCAAGCACGACGCTGCCCGCAGTGGGCTTGTCAAGTGCGGCGAGAATATTCAGCAGCGTTGTTTTGCCCGAGCCGGATTCGCCCATTACGGCGACGTATTCGCCGGCTGCAACGCTGAAATTTACGTTTTTCAGCGCTTCGACCTTATTGCCGCCGAGGCGGGTGACATAGACCTTTTTAAGTCCCCTGACATCAAGAATGTTATTCATTTACTGTTTTCTCCTTTTTGCTTTCCGCATTGTCACGGCGGAATGCGATGCGTAAATACCGAATTTTTCTTACGCATTAATTATACCGAAAAGGGAAATGCAGGGCAATGATATTGCCTTACATTTCCCGGGGCAAATCTAACATTTTCGTAAGATGTCATTCCGCGCGCAGCTCATACTGGCTCACGTCGAGTATTACCGAGGTGCCGGCGCCGGGCAACGACTCGGCGCTGATGCCGACGGACAGCTTTTCGCATATGCGGCGGCAGAGGTAAAGCCCTATGCCGCTGGCACGCATATCCGTGCGTCCGTTGCAGCCGGTGTAGCCCTTTTCGAATATGCGCGGCAGATCCTCCGGCGCTATCCCTATGCCCGTATCCTTTATTATCAGGCGGTCGCCGTCCATGTATATGCTCACGCTTCCGCGGCGGGTGTATTTGAGTGCGTTTGACAGCACCTGCTCTATGACGAACGACAGCCATTTTTCGTCGGTCACGATCTTTTTTGAGATGGGTGAATATTCGAGCCTCAGTTTTTTCGTAATGAAGTCACCCGAAAAGCGGCGCACCGAACGCCGCACTATCGCATCAAGGTCGTATTCGCGAAAGACATAATCGCCCGACTCGGAGTCGAGCCGCAGGTATGCGAGCACCATCTCCACATATTGCTCAATGCGTGAAAGCTCTGACGAGAGCCGGCGAGAGAGGTCCGAATCCTCGCCGGAGAGCGTCAGCCGCATTGAGGCTATCGGAGTTTTTATCTGATGTGCCCATACCGTGTAATAATCCACCGTGTCGCGGTGCTGCCCGAGCGCCCGTTCGCCCGTCACGATCGCCTCGCGGCGGAGCATTTCTATGATATCCGCGTAATCCTCGTCGGTGTCGTACGTAAGCGGGGGCAGCTCCGACAGCGTTGCGGCGGTGAGTTTTTTTATTTCACAAAGCCTGCGGTGACGATCGAGAGCGCGCGAAAAGCTGCAAGCGACGGCGCACGCGGAGATTATCGCCGAAAGCAGCAGAGGGTAGAGCACTGCCATAACGGGGAGGCGGTAAAGCGCGAATGTCAACGCGAATATCGCGCAGCAGACGGCATATGCTATGATCCCAATGCGCCGCGCGCGGAGATATTTCAGAAAAAATTCGTATACGTCACGTCCGTCGTGTTTTTTCGGTTCACTCAATGATATATCCCACCCCGAATTTTGTTGTTATAAAACCGCCGAGATCTGCTGCGTCAAGCTTTCTGCGCAGGCGGTTCACATTTACCGTCAGCGTGTTTTCATCCACGAATGCATCCGTCTCCCACAGGCGTTCCATCAGCTTTTCGCGGCTGACGACCTTGCCGCGGCACTCCATGAGGCAGAGAAGAATGCGGTATTCGTTTTTTGTGAGAGGTATCTTGTCTCCCTTGTATGTCAGCGTGTTGTCGCCGGTGCTGAGTATGGCGCCGCGGTATTCAAGCACCGGAGCCGATGGTGCAAAGTCATACGAACGGCGCAAAAGCGCCTGTACCTTTGCCATAAGCACCGACAGGTCGAAGGGCTTGGCTATGAAATCGTCGCCGCCCATTGTCATTGCCATTACTATGTTCATGTTGTCGGATGCCGAGGAGATGAAAATGATGGGCACGTTTGACACCTTGCGTATCTCTCCGCACCAGTGGTATCCGTTGAAGAAGGGAAGCGAAATATCCAACAGCACGATGTGCGGCTGAAATTCGGCGAATTCGCCGACGATGTTACGGAAGTTTTCGGCGCAGCGGATTTCAAAGTCCCACGACGCCGCATATCCGGCAACGGCACCGGCGATCCCGGCGTCATCTTCGATTATCATAAGTCTGTACATTGACGCACCTCCGCACTCGGCATTTCCTTTGCTGCCGCATTGTTCTCACGCCGTGACCGACGATCCTTTTTGCCATAATTATATCACACCGGAAGCAAAAAAACAAGTGTGGACCGCGCCACAGCGCGGTCCACACTTGTTTTACGCATACGGCATTGCCTGCGGGGCCTGCCGTTTGTTTGCCTTGCGGTCAGCTTATATCTACCGAACCGAATGATGCGCCGGCATTGATAAAGACCGTGGGCAGCCCGCTTTGTGCGGGATTGATATGGCGGTTGTTGACCGCGCCGAACAGTGATGATGTTTCAAGCTTTATATTGATGTTGGCGGGGAGAAGTATCTTCACTGTTCCGAACGAAGCATTTGCGTTGATGGCGGTGTCGTGCGTGAAGGTCGCTCCGCGCAGGTCGAGGGTGATCTCGCCGAAGGACACCGAGGCATCGGCACCTTCAAAGACCTGACCGTCGAAATTTTCGGTGGAGCTTGAAAAGTTGATATTCACCTTCTTTTTTCCGTCGGAGTCGGCGTAGTATGTGCCTTCCGGCTGTGTTGCCCGCAGAGTGCGGTTGTACTTTGCGCGGCGTATCGAAGGCTCAAAGATGATGCGTATCCCGATAAGGATCAGAAGGGCTGCAAGCGCTATCCAGATGAACTGCTTGAATTCTATGATCCCGTATGCGTCGTTTGAAAGCAGCAGAGCTACTCCGATCAGAAGAACAGCCACATTGAACACTCCAGGGCCGTCGTTCACGACCGAGAAGAGCATGGGGATGATGATGAAAAGTGTCCACCAACCGGGGAAGAAAACAGTGAATTCCGGCCATATGCCTGCAAATTTGCCAACGTAGCCGATGCCGATCACAATGAATATGAGACCGGTGAGTATTCTTGAAAGTGTTTTGCGTGCGTTCATGTGCCGTCTCCTTTTTTATTCGTAGAATCTTGCGCGGTATTTCTTCTTTATCGCATTGGCGCCCGCCCATATCGCAAGCAGTACAAGTATCACGGCGCTCGTGATATAGATGCCTCCGCCGACAGAGCTTTCTATCTTCAGATCCTCCCAGCGCGAATTCATGTAATCACGCGTTTCGTTTGAAAGATTCTGATAGTAAGTGGCGAGAAAATCCACGTTGTCGGGGTAAAGGATGTTGTATGCGTCGGGGTGCATCTCATTCATTGCCTCGGCGTAATCCTCACTTTCGCGCACGAGAGTATTGGGCGAGGCGTATCCGATGTATTCGGCATTTGCGACAGCCGGTTCCTCGGAGAGCAGGAAGTTTATATATGCCTCTGCGATGTCTTTGTGCTGTGTTCCCTTGGGGATGCACACGGCATCGACAAAGACGTTTGTACCCTCCTTGGGATAATAGAAGGCAAGATCCTCATTGTCTCCGTACATGGTCAGAAAATCGCCCGCGTAGTAGGGCGCGATCGCGGCTGAGGCACCCTTCATTTTGTTGAAGACCTCATCCATGACATAGCTCTGCACCAGCGGCTTCTGCTCTTTCAGCGCCTCGTATGCCGCATCCCAGTCGGCGTGCGACGTAGTGTTGACGTCGATGCCGAGCCGGTACATGGCTGTTCCGAATGCGTCGCGCGGGTTGTTGAAGTTGAGTATCTTTCCGCGGTAGTTTTCGTCCCACATAAGATTCCAGCTTTCGGGCGTGCCCTCTACCATAGAGGTGTTGTAGATGATCCCTACCATGCCGTAGGTGTATGGTACCGAATATTTGTCGTCGGGGTCATAGAAAAGTCCGCGGTATTCGTCGGCGATATACCGATAGTTCGGAATGTTTGCGAAGTTGATCTCCTCGAGCATATCCTCCTCTATCATCAGCTCTATCATATAGTCGGAGGGTACTATGATGTCATATTTCACCGCGCCGCTTTTGAGCTTGGCGTACATATCCTCGTTTGAGGCATATGTGGTATAGTTGACCTTTACCTTTTTGCCGTAGTTCTCAAAATACCATTTTTCAAATTCGGCGTTCGTGTCAAACGAATCCTCCGAGCCGTCGGAAATATATTCGCCCCAGTTATAGACGTTGAGCGTTACCGCGCCGTCACTCCCGCAGGATGTGAGGAGCGGAGCCGAGACCGCGGCGAGAACGACGGCGGCAAGGATCACCGCAATAGTTTTTTTGATGCTTTTCATCAGTTGCCCGCCTCCTTTTTTGCCTTTTTGCTTTTCCCGTGCGCATCGGAACGGCTGCCGATGAAGTTGGAGAGTAGCAGAAGGACAAGGATCGTGATGATGATAAGGGTAGAAAGCGCGTAAATGTCCGGCTTGACTTCCTTTTTCGTCATCGAATAGATGAGTATGGGGAGCGTCTGGAAGTCGCTGCCCGAGGTGAAATAGCTTATCACGAAGTCGTCGAGCGACAGGGTGAACGCCATGATAAGTCCGCTGAGAACGCCGGGCAGTATCGCGGGGAGCTCTACCTTGAAAAATGACTGGAGCGGTGTGCAGCCGAGGTCAAGTGCGGCTTCGGGCAGGTTGCGGTCCATCTGGCGGAGCTTGGGCGAAACATTGAGTATGACATAGGGCAGGTTGAAGGTGACGTGCGCGATGAATAGAGTCCAGAAGTTGAGCTTGTCCTCGGTAGCGCCGATGAGGGTACCGACGAAAACGAACAGAAGCATCATCGAAACGCCGGTTACGATATCGGGGTTCATCATCGGGACGTTCGTGACCGAGCTTACTATGCCGCGCATACGGCGTGAGCGCATACGGTCAAGACCCACAGCGGCGCAGGTGCCTATGACGGTCGCCGTGAGTGACGAGGTGACGGCGAGTATCAGTGTGTTCCTTAAAGCATTGAACACGTCTCCGCTTTTGAACAGCTCACCGTACCAGTAGAGCGAAAAGCCGGAGAATACTCCCGTGCTTGCGGTGCTGTTGAAGGAGAAGAGCATGAGCACAAGTATCGGGGCATAGAGGATGATAAAGCAGATCGCAATAAACACGCGTGAGAGATGTTTCATACCATTACACCTCCGTCTGCGCTGTTGTCGCCCGCAAAGTGATTCATTATCGCGATCGAGATGAGGATAAGGATCATCATTACGAGAGATATCGCGGCTCCGACATTATATGTGTCGGGGCGCTGGAACTGGCGCTCTATCGTATCACCGATGAGGTCGAACGTGCCGCCGCCGAGCTTTTGCGAGATGTAGAAGGTGCTGATCGACGGAACAAATACCATCGTGACTCCGGAGAGAACGCCGGAGGCGGAGAGAGGGAATATCACGTTGCGGAGCACACCGAGGCTGTTGCAGCCGAGATCCTGCGCCGCTTCGATAAGGCGGACATCCATTTTTGACATGGAGGTGTAGATGGGGAGCAGCATATACGGGAAGAAGTTGTATACCATTCCGAATATGACCGCTCCGGGAGTGCCTATGAAATGTATCTCGGGCAGACCGAGAGAGGTTATGAGACGGTTTACAAATCCGCCGTCGTCAAGGATGGCGAGCATGGAATATGTGCGTATGAGCAGGTTCATCCACATCGGCAGCATGGCAAGCATAAGAAGAGCCCTTTGTGTGCGTGCGCCGGTGCGTGAGATTGCGTATGCAAGCGGATATGCGACAAGAAGGCACACGACGGTGGCGATTATCGCAAAGCATACCGAGAGCAGAAACGTCTCGGAATAATCGGCAAGCGAGGTGATGTTGTCAAATGTGAACTTTCCCTCACTGTCGGTGAATGCGTAGTAGATAACGAACAGAAGCGGGGCGACTATGAAAAGCACCATCCACACGATGTGCGGCGCAGCCGCAGCCGAACGGAAGAAGTCTTTTTTGCGGGTCATTCTTCTTCCTCCTCCGGAATATCGGAAAGGTGATCCATTTCGTCGCTGAAGGTGGAATAATCGCCGAACTTGCCGGAGTATTCCGACTTTCTCATGACCTGTATCTCATTGGGGTCGATGGATATGCCTATGGTCTGCCCCGGCGCAAAGCGGTCGGTCGTTTCGATCATCCATTTGAAATTGTCAATGTCGGCTATGACCTCATAATAGTCGCCCTTGAAGGTCACGCCGGTGACCTCACCGGTCAGCATGCTCTCTCCGACGGGAACTATGTCGATATCCTCGGGGCGTACAACGACATCAACGGGCTCATTCTTGGCAAAGCCGCGGTCCTCGCAGCGGAACTTCTGACCTGCGAAGGACACGAGATAGTCCTCGTTCATAACACCGGATACGATGTTCGACTCGCCGATGAAATCCGCAACGAAGGCGTTTTCGGGCTCGTTGTATATTTTTTCGGGAGTGCCTATCTGCTGTATCTTACCGTCTGCCATTACAACTATGGTGTCGGACATAGAGAGGGCTTCCTCCTGATCGTGCGTAACATAAATGAATGTTATGCCGGTCTGGCGCTGCATCTGCTTCAGCTCTATCTGCATATCCTTGCGCAGCTTGAGGTCAAGAGCGCCGAGCGGCTCATCGAGAAGGAGCAGGCGCGGACGGTTTATGAGTGCGCGTGCTATTGCCACGCGCTGCTGCTGACCGCCCGAGAGATTGGTCACTTTGCGTGTCTCAAAGCCCTTGAGATTTACGAGCGACAGCATACGTTTTACTTCTGTGCGTATGTCGGCGTCCGACATTTTTTTAAGACGCAGACCGAAGGCGATATTTTCGTAGACGTTGAGGTGAGGGAAGAGCGCATAGCGTTGGAAAACGGTATTGACCTGTCGTTTGTACGGAGGTAGGTCGTTGATGCGTTTGCCCTCAAAGATGACGTCACCCGAGTCTGGGGTGACAAATCCGCCTATTATGCGGAGGGTGGTGGTTTTGCCGCAGCCGGAGGGGCCGAGCAGAGTGACGAATTCCTCGTTGTGAACGTCGAGGCTGACGGAGCGGAGCACCTGCTCGCCGTCGAATTCCTTGGAGACTGAGCGAAGCTCTACAAGCTTTTCATTGTTCATTCCGATACTTTCCTTTGTGTAAAAAATTCGGAACGGGTCTATGTCACACAACGGAAAAAAGCAATACAAACCGCGAGGGCACCGAGAGGGCGACCGTTGCGGACGCTATCCGAGCCTTGGCGGTTTGTAAAAAAGCCGTGTGTACCTGCGTACCTCGTTTTCCGCCCATATTGTAGCAGATAATGAGTCGAAATGCAATAGTATTTTCAAAAAAAACGCAGAAAAAATCGAAAAAATCTGAAATATACCCGAATCTTCCCGCGAAAACCCGCAAAAAACCGAACGAGACCCGCAAAATCTCAAAAAAACTCAAAAATCCTCTGCGGTTCTCAAAATTCCTCTGATAAATATTACCTAGTGCTCTTATATGCCGCCGTGTTCGTCGGATTCAATGAAAATACGGCAGAACACCGATGCCGAAAATATGAAAAGCGACAAAGACGCCCCCCATCTGAGCAGCAGATAGACGGAGAGCATCCACAGTCCGCAAAGTGAGATGACCGAGCAGAAGGAGAGCAGACCGCGTGCGGCGCGCGGTCCCGCAAGACTCCCGACAGCGGCGTAAAGCATCCTTCCGCCGTCAAAACCTTCGACGGGCAGAAGGTTCAGCAACGCGAGCATGAGCGAAACAGAGCAGAAGCCGAACGCCGTGCCGCCCGGTGTGAATCTTTCCGACCCGTGAAAGATCATGTATGCTGCGGCTCCGGAGGCGAGATTGGCTGCCGGTCCCGCGGCGCAGAGCAGCCATTCACATCCGTATGATATCAGCGAGCCGCGCGTTCTTATGGTCGCGCCGAGCGGTCCGATGTCAAGCGAACGCAGCTCTATTTTCAGCAGCCGCGCCGCGAACAGATGGCCGCACTCGTGTATCACCGCTGCGGTGAGGGAGGGCAGCGATACTCCGGGAGGCTCGAATGCGATCATTATCAATATCAGTATTGCCGGCAAAAGCCCGATCTTCAGAAATCCGTCCCGCATATTTTCCTCCCGCGCGGTGCGCCGCGCTGTTGAAATTTGCAGCAGTCTGTGCTACAATAATGATAATCAAAAAACGACAGGAGTATTACAGTACCGATGGATCTCAGAAATGCGGAGTGGATATTTTTTGACATGGGGTTTACCCTTGTGGATGAGTCGGACGAGCACCGCCGCCGCGCAGCTGTTGCAATAGCCGAGGCTGCTGAGCATGGCGGAAAGGAGATCGGCGTTGACGAGTTCGAAGAGCTTACATACAGACTCGGTGCCGAGGGCAGACCGCCGTTTTCCCGCGCCTGCCGCAGGATAGGCGCAAAATATGTACCGTATACCGGAGAGTGCGAAAAGCCGTATCCCGACGCAGCGGAGACGCTTGACAGACTTTCGGCAAAATACAGGCTCGGGGTGATAGCCAATCAGCTCCCGGGAGCCGCAGAGCGGCTTCACCGTTTCGGGCTCGACTCTTATATATCTCTTGTGATATCAAGTGCCGATGTGGGGATCGAAAAGCCGGATCCCGCAATTTTTCTGCTCGCGCTCGAAAAAGCGGGCTGCGAGCCGCAGCGCGCGGTGATGGTGGGTGACCGTCCCGATAACGACATAAAGCCCGCGCGCGCGCTCGGCATGATGACCGTCAGAGTGCGCACGGGGCAGTTCTGCCTTTTTTCGCCCGTCGATGCGGATATGCAGCCGGATGCCGAGGTGCGAACGCTCTCGGAGCTTGCGCCGCTTTTCGGTGTATAACACGATCGAACCGGCTGGTGCACGTTGGTGCGGCAGCCGGTTCGATATTTTTGCCAAATTTCAAAAATGATGCGGATATCAGCGAATTTCCGTTGACAATCGCGTGACTGTATGATATAATAAAATCACTGCAATATTCACGGAGGCAGAAAGATATGAACCTTCAGATCAACGACGTGTATATTCCCGGCACGGTACTGAGACGGGACACCATGGGAAACGTCACGGGAATGGAGTTCCTCAAAAAAATATTCTACATTCAGGACGGCATAATGCTGTCGCAGATCAGGGAGATATCGGGCATTGACGGCTCGACCCTTCAGAACTGGACAAAGCGCGGATGGGTGGCGAACGCAAAGCTGAAAAAGTACGATATAGATCAACTGGCGCATATACTTATTATCAATATGCTGCGGTCGTGCATGCAGCTCGACAAGATCGCTTTTCTTATCTCATATATCAACGGGCGCGTTTACGACCGTTCGGACGATATCATCCGCGATTCGCTGCTTTACGACTACATCTGCCGCATACTCGACGAGCTTATGAACGCCGACGGCGAGACCGACGAGCAAACGCTGAAGGAGTGCATAGAGCGCGTGACCTCCGACTATGAAGAAAAGATAAGCGGTGCGCGCAGAAGGCTCAACACTGCGCTTGAGATCATAGTCATCGCCTACTATGCGTCGATCATCAAGAGCGGCTCCGACGCAATGGTGGACCGCCTCATGCAGGCATGAAGGCAGAGCCGCACGATCATCGAATTTTATGTCCGGCGGGCTGTGCGCCGCTGCCGGATGAGAAAGGCAAGGCATTTTCATTATGATAAACTGGTGGAACGGACTTGAACTCGCGCAGCAGATATTTGCGCTAATTGCCATCCCCTCGACCGCGCTGCTCATCATCCAGACGGTGATACAGCTTATCGGCATAGGCGGAGACGACGTGCCGGAGGACATAGACGGCGACGGCATACCCGATTCGGATATCGACGCCGCGGCAGCCGTTGACGACGGGCTTTCGCTGTTTTCCATGCGCGGCATCCTCTCGATGCTCTGCATAACGGGTTGGCTCGGAGTCGCGCTTCTTGAGACATCTATGCCCGACTGGCTGGCAATCCTTATCGCCGTGGCTGCGGGCGTTGCGGCACTTGTCGGTATCGCGTTCCTCATGAGGGGCGTGTATAAGCTGCAGTCGTCGGGAAATATCGACATATCCAACGCCATCGGCAAGGTGGCGCAGATATATATTCCGGTGCCCGCTAACGGAGAAGGCTCGGGCAAGGTGACGATCACCCTTCAGGAGAAATTCTGCGAATTCCCCGCGATAACGACGGGAGACAGCGCGCTCAGAACAGGCGTTTATGTCAGAGTCGTGTCGGTGAGCGAGGGCGGAGTGCTCGTTGTCGAGCCTCTGAAAAAATAAATCGAAAAAAATAAAAAAAGTTGAAGAAAAAAAGCGATATTATCCGTATTATATAATAGAGCGGGTAATCAGCGCAGCGAGGCACATTTTATGAATTATCAACGCACCCGGAAGTATTTTGAACAGAAAAACACAACATACCCGATAGTCATTGCCGCGGCGCTCATTGCGGTCGGTTTTATCATGGTCATATTCCTTGCAAGCACGAGCGGTCTGCCGCGCGGGCTTATGCGCATCATCGGTTTTCCGATACTCGCGGCGGGCGTTGTGCTTGCGGTCGCAATATCCGCAGTGAGGATAAAGGATTCCGAGCTTGACGAGTGCGCTCAGGCACTTTCGGAGCCGTTTCGCGTCGATTTTTGTCACAAATTTATTAATACAGACGTTATAAAATATAGGAACGAACATCGCTACGGCGGTGCGAGCGAGGACCACCACACCGATCCCGTGTTTTTCGGTACATACTTTTTCGACGATCCCTCGGCGCTCTTCAAAAAGGGGAACGACGGCAGAGAACGTTCGTCGGTATATTCGCTTTCGGGCTTTATGCTGAAGCCTGGGGCGATCTGTATAGGCGAGCGCCGCGTGAGCCTCACCGAGGACCGTGCCGATGAGCTCTTCCGTGAGATCGCCTATTCCGACCTTGCATCCGCCGCATACGCCGACACCGATGCCGGTTCGTCGCTGTACGAGGGCAGAACAAAATATCGTCATATAGTGCTCACGGCGCATGACGGCACCGCAGCGGCCGATCTGCCTGTGCTCGCCGACGCGGATGCCGACTCATATCTCGATGAGATAAACGTGCGCATATCCCGCGCTGCCGTAAAATAAAAAATGTGAGCGCACGGCGCACGCCCCGCGCCGGAACGTAACGACCGGAAGCAGTAAGCACTTCGCAGAGCCGCATGCGGTTCTGTAAAGATAAAAAACAAACAAAAGGAGAGAACACCATGAAAAGAGAACGCATTTTCACACGTTTACACACCGTAAAACTCAGACTGCTTTCAAATAAGGCGATGAAAATATCTGAAGCTGTTTTACTCATGATCCTTGCTGTAAGCATTGTTTTGAGTGCATTTGCTGTGACCGGAAGTGCGACCTCACGCACCGGAGACCCTGCCAAACTTGAATACGCGGGTCTTGTTTCAAGAAAGGATAAATTTCTTTCGTATATGCAAGGCGGCTACTTTACATGGTCGTATAAAGGGGCTCCGGTGTATTGCCACAGCGCATACTATTATTGTCTCGAATATTTATATCCCCGCGATAAGTACAAAAACGCAAACGAGTATCTGACCGCCGAGGGAAAGGAAATATCTGATTTTTATTACACCGAATTTCTGAAGACCGGTATGCCGCTGGTGTATTATTACGTCAGATAATATGACATACCGCGTGCCGAATTCGAAAGCCTATTCAGAGACTACATTATATCACGGACGGAAGAAGGTCCTTTAGGGGATAAGCGCTTTTCACTCGATGAGGCTGTGAAGATATTTGCCGATGCTATATACAGCGATGACGGCAGAGTTGCCATGGAAACGTTTTTGGAGCCGGGACTGGTGATAAATCCGGTAGCATTTGCCTCAGATACCCCGAAAGCCGAAAAATTCATTTCATACCAACATGACAACGAGGAAATGTGGATGATGCGTAAGGACCTCTTTGTCTCGTACGGATACGTACTGGATGCTTCTATCGAAACCCTTGAAACATGGAACTATTCGGACGAGTATTGGTATGATTACTACAGCTTTCTCACTTTTGCGGCGAAGTACGGCGAATCCTCCTACGGAAATGATTATGCTTATATAAGTGAAAGTGACGAGGACTCGGCAGAGATTGCACGCAGACTTGCCATATACGCACAACGCCTTGGCAAAAGCCCCGAAACGGGCGACGAAAAGGGCGAGCGTGCGGTGATGTTTGCCGCAGGAGCGGTCGTTGCTGCCGCCGTCCCCGCTGCGATCTTAACTCTGACGCGCAAGCGCCGCAAGGACAGAGAGCGGGACTGAAATAAATAAAAGCAAACAAAAGGAGAGAACACCATGAAAAGAGAACGCATTTTCACACGTTTACACGCCGTAAAACTCAGACTGCTTTCGATTTTGCTTGTTTTTGTCTTGCTTGCTGCCGGTACCGTGCTTTCCGTAGGAGCGGCTGATGCGGAAACTAAGGTTGATGAACTGACCGAAACAGTGTTTAAAGAGTTGATGCTTAAAGTTTTCAATTCTCCCAGTGCTTTTACTTTGTTTCATTTGAATACATCGCAAGTCCCCTATCCGGTAAAGCTGTTCAGATGTGATTCACATGGTGTTGCATACGCAAACGGTAAAAGTTATTACTATATCGATTACAGCAGAAGCAGCACTATAGATATTAGTAAGGTGCGTGCCGAAGCTGCGGAGGAACTGAGGAGCTGTCTGACTCCCGAATTGGCGGATCGGCTTACCGAGGATTATCACGTTGAGGGCGGACCGGATGTCGAACTCACACGTCAGGAGAGCGACGGAAAGTGGTATAAGCTGTTCCTGATACAGCCGATACTATTTGTGAGCAGGGTGGACAGTATACGTGTTGACGGAAAAAATGCGGAGGTCAAATGCAATGCAAACGTCGGGGTTATTGATCTTGAGAGAAGGGCGGATATCATAATAAAGTATCCAAACGATAAAGAAATAAAAATGGATTGCACCGTTGACCTCGTATATACCGACGACGGTTGGCGCATATCCGGCGGAGATATTTTTGACTATGTCCGCAATTACGCAGCCACATCGCCCGAAACGGGCGACGAAAAGGGCGAGCGTGCGGTGATGTTTGCCGCAGGAGCGGTCGTTGCCGCCGTCGTTCCCGCAGCGATCTTAACTCTGACGCGCAAGCGCCGCAAGGACAAAGAGCGGGACTGAATTAAATATATAATATTATAAGTCACAAAAATATTATAAGACACAAAAACAAACAAAAGGAGAGAATGAAATATATGATTCAGTTAGTCACTGGATAGTATTTCGGTATCTTGAATCGTAGTGGTGAGGTAATTTGAAAATGAAAAAGATGATCATAGCAGCGGCAATGAGCATAGTTCTTCTATTCACTTGCGTGTGTGTTGGTGTAAAAGCCGAATCAGTCGCACTGACATATGATGATGCGTTGGATATATTCAAAAATGCGCGTGAATGTATGTCGCACATCCAACACCCGTTTGACGAATTTCAGCATATGTATAATGTTGTTAAGGATATGGGGGCGGACGGGAGTTATACGATACGTGAAGATAATGTGCGTGCTTTCAGTACTTCAACATCAGGGGAGTCGTATAGCAAGAACGGTCAATGGAAAAAAAGCTATAATTATCTTGACCTTGATCCTGAATGCAAGTATTTAACCGTAGATGCTTGGAAAGAGTACGCAAAACAATATTATGTCGATAATATTGCAGATGAAATGACAAACTTCCATCACCCGCGCGAAAAAAGAGCTGTACCGATAGAGATATTCAGATATGACAGTGATGGAATACTTCTGAAATATTACGAAGGCTACGGGACACAGAACGACAGTTTCAATCCTGTGACGTACCATGATTTTCGTGACTTTAGATGCAACGGCGAGGAAGCTTCATTGATATTTACACGCACGAGCGGTGTAACACAACTTTCGAATGATTACCGCGTTTTGTTTGTAAAAACTGATTCGGGATGGAAAATCGGTGAGTGTAGTTTTGTTGCATGGGCGTTAGGCGATTCTGCAACGTCACCGGTGACTGGCGACGAAAAGGGCGAGCGTGCGGTGATGTTTGCCGCGGGAGCGGTCGTTGCCGCCGCTGTTCCCGCTGCGATCGTGACACTGGCGCGCAAGCGCCGCAAGGACAGAGAGCAGGACTGAAATAAATAAAAGCAAACAAAAAGGAGAGAACACCATGAGAAAAAAGAGCATTTTTACATTGTCACTGATAGTTATTCTGACGATGTTGTTTGCTTTGCTGCCCGTGGCGGAATCAGACATCGAGCCTCTCGACGGAAAGACATTCAAGAATCTGTATGACCAATTTTGGCGTGCTTCGGTTCCTCTATACGATGTATCAGGAAGTCAGAACATAGTCGGAATTGTAGGATTCAAGTGCGATTCAAAAGGTGTTCCTTATGCCAATGGGAAAACGTTCTATTATTTCGAATATAATAATACCGAACACTATGAAAAGTATTTCGGCGAGGATATCCGTAATTTTGTACTCGAGGATTATAAGAAATGTCTGACACCTGAGCTTGCGGCACGTATGGTGGAAGATATTCATGTTCCGGGCGGACCGGACGTTGAACTCGTAAGGCGCGGAGCGAACGGAAATTGGTACAGGCTGCGTCTCGTTTGCCCTGATGTATTATTGAGAGGCGAAAGCATTGACATTAAATCTGATGGCAAAACCGCGAGCGTGAAATTCAAAAGTACCGTGGCAGTAATAAAAGCGTCTGCTCCATACGAAGGTCCTCCCGACTACTTTGACGGTACATATACTGCCGACCTCGTATATACCGACGACGGTTGGCGCATATCCGGCGGAGATATTTTTGACTATGTCCGCAATTACGCAGCCACATCGCCCGAAACGGGCGACGAAAAGGGCGAGCGTGCGGTGATGTTTGCCGCAGGAGCGGTCGTTGCTGCCGCCGTCCCCGCTGCGATCTTAACTCTGACGCGCAAGCGCCGCAAGGACAAAGAGCGGGACGACTGACGCGCACGGATTGTGCTGCGCGGCCACGGAGCTTTCGCGGCTTATTTACATCGATCCAAATTATTTTTGAGGAGAATAAAAAATGACACACTTCATTCCCATGCTCGCGGGCGGACTTTCCGCCGCGGTCCCGCTGATAGTTCTGGCGGTCGTGATCGTGCTGTTTGCCTTCATCGTCGTGTTCGCGTCGAGGTACAAAAAATGCCCCTCCGACAAGATCATGGTCATTTACGGTAAGGTCGGCACCAACCGCGACGGCACGCAGCGCTCTGCCAAGTGCATTCACGGCGGTGCGGCGTTCATCGTTCCGATCGTGCAGTCGTATGAGTATCTCGATCTGACGCCGCTGTCGATCCCGGTTGATCTGACGAACGCGCTGTCGCACCAGAACATCCGTGTTGACGTTCCCTCGCGTTTCACCGTCGGTATTTCTACCGAGGTCGGCGTGATGCAGAACGCAGCCGAGCGCCTTCTCGGTCTCAAGCTTGCCGAGATACAGGAGCTTGCCAAGGATATAATCTTCGGTCAGCTTCGTCTTGTCATCGCCACGATGGACATCGAGGAGATCAACACCGACCGCGACAAGTTCCTTGATGCGGTTTCGGGCAACGTTGAGACAGAGCTCAAAAAGATCGGTCTGCGCCTGATAAACGTCAACGTGACCGATATCGACGACGAGAGCGGGTATATTGCCGCGCTCGGTAAAGAGGCTGCCGCAAAGGCGATAAACGACGCAAAGATCTCGGTCGCCGAGGCTGACAGAAACGGTGCCATCGGTGCGTCTGCCGCCGAAAAGGATCAGAGGATCAATGTCTCCCGAGCCAACTCCGAGGCTATAGCCGGTGAGAACGAGGCGAAGGTGAAAATCGCCGAATCCGACGCGACACGCCGCGAAAGAGAAGCGGAAGCGAACAAGCGCGCCGTTGCCGCCGAAAACATTCAGTCGGCAAAGGCGATGGAGGAATCCTACGCCGCGCAGCGCGACGCCGAAGGTGCGCGTGCCGAGCTTGAAAGAGCGAAGCTCGAGGCTGACGTTCTTGTAAAAGCCGAGATCGCCAAGAGAGAAGCCGAGCTGAAGGCGGAGGCTGAAGCCGAGCAGATGCGCCGCAAGGCGCGCGGTGAAGCCGACGCGATACTCATGAAGATGCAGGCAGAGGCTGCCGGTGCGAGAGAGATACTCGTAAAGCAGGCAGAGGGTCTTGCGCAGGTCGTCGCCGCTGCGGGCGGAGACGCAAACGCCGCCATCAGACTGATGGTCACCGACAAGCTCGAGGAGCTGACCCGCATTCAGGTCGATGCCGTCAAGAACCTCAAGATCGACAAGGTGACAGTCTGGGACAACGGACAGAGCGGCGCCGACGGAAAGAGCAGCACCGCGGGGTTCATCTCGGGGCTGTATAAGTCGGTCCCGCCGCTTACCGATCTGTTCGACATGGCGGGCATGAAGCTGCCCGAATACCTCGGAAAGCCTGCCGCGGAGGCGGAAAAATCCGAGCATCCCGCAGAAAAAGCCGAATAAAACCTTACGGAGGTGCCGAAAAACTCATTCTGAGTTTTTCGGCACCTCCGATTTTGTTTTGATATCCTTACAGCATTCCGGCTGCCCGCAGTGCGGCTCGGACGGTATTTTTCTTCTCTGCCGAGAGCGGGATGAGCGGAAGCCGCAGATACGGGCGGCAAAGTCCCATTTCCGCCAGCGCCGCTTTTACCGGTATCGGGTTCACGTCACAGAACATTGCTGCGGTGACGCCGCTTATCCTGCGCCACAGACGCAGTGCCTCGTCGTTTTTACCGCCGAAAAACAGATGGCAAAGCTCGTGCATCTCGCCCGGGATCACATTTGACACGACAGATATCACTCCGCAGCCGCCGTATGAAAGCACCGGCAGCGTAAGCTCATCGTCTCCCGAATAGACGGCAAGCGAATCCGGGCGTGACTCGTCGCCCAGCATGACCGAGAGCCGCGAGGTGTGCCTGAGGTCGCCGGTCGCGTCCTTGACGCCGACGATATTCGGGATGGATGCGAGTTTGCGCCATGTATCCGGCGCTACATTGACGCCGGTGCGCGACGGAACGGTATATGCGATCACCGGCAGTGATGTTGAGCCGGCAATGCGCCTGTAATGCTCGCAAAGCCCCGCCTGCGAGCTTTTGTTGTAGTATGGAGTCACGACAAGCAGCGCGTCGGCTCCCGCAAGCTCCGCATCGTGCGCCAGCGCCGCAGCAGCTTCGGTGTTATTGCCGCCGCTGCCAGCGATGAGCGGGACCTTTCGCTTGCCGCTGTCGATCCTTGCGCGCGTAAAGCGCCATATCTCCTTTTTTTCGTCTGCCGAAAGCACCGGCGCTTCGCCCGTTGTGCCCGTCATCACGAGCGCGTCCGCTCCGCCGTCGATCTGGCGGTCGATAAGCGTGCCGAGCGCGTCGAGATCAACGTGCCCGGAGTCGTCAAATGGGGTCACGAGCGCGGTGCCGACCCCGGTAAATACCGTGTATCTGCTCATTTATCTGCCGTATCACTCCTTGCTTGCTTAAAAAGGTTGCAAAAAAACACCTTTTGTTATATAATATATGCGCATGGTGCGCTGCGCGACAAAGGTGCGGCGTCCCGTGAATATTTTTGAAAGGCACGGCTTATTCAGTTTGAGCGACGTTATTATAAACAAAAAACCGGACACCGATCTGTCCACACATGATTTTTATTACGATCTTCCCGAGGAGCTGATAGCTCAGCACCCCACAGAGGTGCGCGATGCCTCGCGGCTTATGGTCATAGACCGCGCGACGGGAGCTATCGAGCACAGGCATTTTCACGATATAACAGATTATCTGCGCCCGACGGATACTCTTGTCATAAACGACTCGCGTGTTATTCCCGCACGTCTTTACGGTCACGCCGAGGGCAGACCGGAGGCAGCCATTGAGCTGCTGCTGCTTCGTCAGCACGGTCCCGACGAGTGGGAGACGCTCGTTAAGCCCGGTAAACGGGCGAAGATTGGGGCGCGTCTCGTCTTCGGCGGCGGCAGACTTGCCGCCGAGGTTACCGACATAGTCGAAGAGGGCAACCGTATAGTTCATTTCGAATATGACCGTTCGGTATATCAGAATTCATACGTTCTGCTTCACGAGATAGGTCTTATGCCCCTGCCGCCATACATAAAGGAGCGGCTTGAGGACTCCGAAAGGTATCAGACAGTCTATTCGCGCGAGGAGGGCTCGGCTGCCGCGCCGACCGCCGGGCTGCACTTTACGACAGAGCTGCTTGACAGGATACGTGCGATGGGCGTAGCTGTCGTGCCGGTCATGCTCCATGTTGGTCTCGGGACCTTCCGTCCCGTCAAAGCCGACAAGGTATCGGAGCACATTATGCATACCGAATATTTTTCGGTCAGTGAGGAAGCCGCAAAAACGATAAATGAGCGCCGTGCTGCCGGAGGACGCATAATCGCCGTCGGAACGACCTCTTGCCGCACGCTCGAGAGCGCGTCGGATGAGCAGGGGATACTGCACGCTATGAGCGCCGACACGGGGATATTCATATATCCCGGATACAGATTTAAAATGGTCGATGCGCTGATAACGAATTTCCACCTGCCCGAGAGCACGCTCCTCATGCTCGTGAGTGCGTTCTACGACCGTGATAAGATGCTTGAGGCTTATCGGCTGGCTGTCAAGGAGAAATATCGCTTTTTCAGCTTCGGTGACGCCATGTTCATTCAGTAAGCTGACGGTGCCGATGTAAACAAAAAGACCTGCTGCCGCGCATTTGCGCGGCAGCAGGTCTTTTTGCGTGATGTCAGCAAACGCCCTGCCAGAGCATAGCCTCGGCTACCTTCTGGAAGCCTGCAATGTTGGCTCCGACCACAAGGTCGCCCTTGTGTCCGTATTTCTCGGCGGCTGCGGAGGCGTTCTTATAAATGTTCTTCATTATGCCGTGAAGCTTTTCATCGACCTCTTCGAATGTCCACGAGAGACGCATCGAGTTCTGGGACATTTCAAGACCGCTTGTTGCAACGCCGCCAGCGTTTGACGCCTTTGCGGGAGCGAACAGCACTTTATTTGCTTTGAATATCTCAATAGCTTCGGGCGTGGAGGGCATATTGGCGCCCTCGGCGACGGCAAACACACCGTTCTTTACCAGTGCTTCGGCGCCCGCCGCGTCAAGCTCGTTCTGAGTTGCGCAGGGAAGAGCGATGTCGCAGGGCACGGTCCAGATCTCGCGGCATGCGGGAACATATTTTACCGATGCGCCCTTTGCGTCGGCATATTCGCGGATCCTTCCGCGCTTTACTTCCTTGATCTCTTTAATGAGAGCGAGGTCGATGCCGTTCTCGTCAACTATATATCCGGAGGAATCGCTCATGGCAATGACGGTGGCGCCGAGCGTCGTTGCCTTTTCGGCTGCATAGATCGCCACATTGCCGGAGCCGGAGATGACGACACGCTTGCCGGCAAATGAGGTGCCTGCATCGTGCAGCATTTCCTCGGTGAAGTAGCAGAGGCCGTAGCCCGTAGCTTCGGTGCGTGCGAGCGAGCCGCCGGCGGTGAGGGACTTGCCGGTGAGCACACCGGTGAATTCGTTGCGAATCTTTTTATACTGTCCGAACAGGTAGCCGATCTCACGTCCGCCGACGCCGATATCACCTGCGGGAACGTCGGTGTCGGGGCCGATGTGACGATAAAGCTCGGTCATGAACGCTTGGCAGAAGCGCATGATCTCGCCGTTGCTCTTGCCCTTGGGATCAAAATCGGAGCCGCCCTTGGCACCGCCCATGGGGAGACCGGTGAGCGAGTTTTTGAAGGTCTGCTCGAATCCGAGGAATTTGATGATCGACGCATTCACGCTCGGGTGCAGACGCAGACCGCCCTTGTAGGGACCGATGGCGGAATTGAACTGTACGCGGTAGCCGCGATTCACCTGTACTTCACCATTGTCATCTACCCACGCGACGCGGAATGTGATAAATCTTTCGGGTTCGACGAGTCTCTCGATGATGCCCGCCTCAACGATGTCTGGGCGCGCTTCAAGCATAGGCTCGATCGATTCGAGAACTTCTTTTACCGCCTGGATGAACTCAGGCTCGCCGGGATTCCGTTTTTCGACGGCGGCGATGACTTTTGCAATATAATCCTTGCTGTATTTCATTTTTAACTCCTTTGATTCGGTTAATATTCACTTTACGGGAGGTATTATACCACAAAAAAGAATAACAGTCAAGATAATATTGCAAAATTAAAGACTTATTTGATGTCAATGGACAGTTCTTCTCCGTCGCCAGAGGCGGTGACCGTGACTCTGCTGCCGCGGACTATCTTTTTCACGCCGCCGGAGAGCATGGCATCGGCGAGCGGCTCTTCGACCTTGCGCTGTATCACGCGCCTCAGCGGGCGTGCGCCGAGTGCGGGATCGTATCCGCGCCGGCAGAGAAAGTCTGTGGCGCTATCGTCAAATACAAGCGAAAATCCGCGTTCGCCGGCGGCACAGCGCGCCGATAGCTCACCGAGCATGGTGCGGCATATTTTTTGTACGTCATCGGGGCTGAGGCGATTGAATACAACGATCTCGTCTATTCTGTTGAGCAGCTCGGGTCTGAACGTTTCCTCGAGTGCGCGCGTCACGCGCTGTTTTTCGTCGCTTCCGGAAGCGGAGGTACCGCGCGGATCAAAGCCTATGCTGTTTTTGTCACGGTATCTTGCGCCGATGTTCGATGTCATTATCACTACCGTATTGCGGAAATCGACCGTCCTGCCCTGCGAATCGGTCAGTCGTCCGTCCTCAAGGATCTGAAGAAGTATATTGAAAATGTCCCCGTGCGCTTTTTCAATCTCGTCGAAGAGAAGTACACAGTACGGCATGCGGCGCACGCGTTCGGTGAGCTGCCCGCCGTCGTCATATCCGATATAACCCGGCGGAGAGCCGATCAGCCGTGAGACGCTGTGCTTTTCCATGTATTCGGACATATCAAAGCGCAGGAGAAAGCTCTGCGAACCGAACAGCTCCTCGGCAAGTGCGCGGCAGAGCTCGGTTTTGCCGACGCCGCTCGGTCCCGAAAAAATGAACGAGCCTATCGGACGGCGCGGGTCGGATATTCCCAGTCTGCCGCGCCTTATCGCTGCCGACGTGACCTTTATTGCCTCGCTCTGACCGACAACATGACGGGCAAGACGCTCCTCAAGCTCGGAGAGTCGGCGCGATTCATCCTCAGTGACCGATGTAACGGGGATCCCCGTCCAGCGTGTAACGATATCGGCTATGTCCTCGGCGCTTACGGCATCGTTTTCGTTATCTGTGCTTTCCCTAAGCGCCTTTTCACAAAGGAGGCGCAGCCCGTTCTCCTTGTCTCTGAGAGCTGCGGCGCCTTCGAAGTCCTGATTGCAGATCGCCTGCTCCTTTTCGCGCATCACATCGCGAAGCTGTCGTTCGTAGCTTCTGAGCGAGCCCGGGCGATTCGAAAGTTCTATCCGCTTGCCTGCCGCCGCCTCATCGATAAGGTCGATCGCTTTGTCGGGGAGAAATCTGCCGTTTATATAGCGTGCCGAAAGCCTTACAGCCGCTTCTATTGCCTCGTCGGTGATCCTGAGTCCATGGTGCTCCTCATAACCGCTGCGCAGACCGCCGAGAATACTTATGGCATCTTCTTCGGACGGCTCTCCGATATTCACCGGCTGAAAGCGGCGCTCGAGTGCCGGATCTTTTTCGATGTGCATGCGGTATTCGCTTACCGTGGTTGCACCGATGACCTGAAGCTCTCCGCGTGCCAGAGCCGGCTTCAGTATATTTGCAGCATCGACCGCACCCTCGGCTGCTCCCGCACCGATCACGGTGTGTATCTCGTCAATGAACAGTATTATGGAATCGTTCTTTGCGACCTCCTCCATGACGCTTTTCATTCTGTCCTCAAACTCGCCGCGGTATTTTGCCCCGGCGATCATTGATGGCAGGTCGAGAGTTATGAGCGTGCGCCCCGCAAGCTGCTCGGGTACATCGCCGTTGGCGATAAGGCGTGCCAGACCTTCGACGACGGCGGTCTTTCCGACTCCGGGTTCACCGATAAGGCAAGGATTATTTTTCTGCCTGCGGCAGAGTATCTGTATCACACGCGCGGTCTCGGCTTCTCTGCCCACGGTCGGATCGAGCCTTCCCGCTGCTGCCGCCGCAGTGAGGTCGCGCCCGTATTTTGAAAGAGTCGGTGCCGTGTCACGTATGCCAATGCGGTCGCCCGTCTGCCTCAGTGCCGCCCTGCCCGCGATGCTTTCAAGGTATGAGGTTATGTCCGAGCGTATCTCGGAGGGGGAGAGCCCGAGATCTTCAAGCAGTCTCACCGCGGCGCAGTCGCGTTCCTCACACAGGGCAAGAAGAATGTGCTCGGTGCCGATAAAGCTCTGCATGTATTTTGCTGCCGCCTGTGCCGAGACTTCGATTATCCTGCGCGTGCGCGGTGTCATGTCAGAGGGCAGCACTGTGCTCGGTGCACCGACTCCGGAGGTTTCCGCCACCGCAGAGAACACGCGGTCATAATCGGCACCGCGCGCATAGAGCAGGCGGCTCGCTGCGGAATCGTCTTCTCCGAGCAGACCGAGCAGAAGGTGCTCGGATCCGATATATGTGTGCCCGAGCTCGCGCGCGCAGTCAAGCGCTCTGCCGAGCGTGCTGCGTGCTTTTTGCGTGAATTTACTTTTCATTGGCGTAGGGCTCCTTGAGAAATAATGTTATGACACTATTTTTGACTTTGCCGTCCGCCTTTATGCTTTTTTACGGTTCGAGGTAAAGAATATAAAAGCCGTAGGCCCGCGCAAGCGCGTCCCATGTTGCTTTGTCTGTGATCCCGGTGACCGGCAGCAGATTGCGGTATTGCAGATCGCGCACTGCGTCCTCGGTCGCTTTATCGTATATCCCCGTTCCGGCTACATTCGCAGACATATCATATATCGCGGATATTTCCGTAAGCATGAACTGCACGAGCCTCACGATCGGTGTGCTGTTGCCGGGTTCAAGCGAATATCCTTCCGGTGCGTCCGGGAACGGGTATATGCCCGCAGGCTGTGCGCGTTCTTCAAGCGAAGCGACATATGCGGCAAACAGACGGTCAAACGTGATGCTGTCCGCGATCCCGGTCTCGGGGAGCCCATCAAGCTTCTGAAAAGCTTTCAGGGCGCGCGTCGTATCGTCTCCGGCGACGCCGTTTATCGGCGGCGGCAATATCGTAGGTTCAAAATATGACAGCTGACGCAGATAACGCTGTATGTTGCGCCGCGCTTCTGTCTCGGTGGTTCTTTTGTCCATTGCGTGCGTCCTCCATTCATGAAACCGGATAGCCGGGGTATTGACCATCGCGCAGAGTGTCCTCGGCGCTCACATCGTCGAACACGCTCTCTATTGCATCCCATGTTTCGATATTCACGACACCGGTGACCGGAAGCCCGTAAAAGTCCTGAAATGACCGCACGACCTGCTCGGTTATATTTCCGAAATAACCGGTCGGCGTCACCTCGGGCAGCTCGTTTATCGACTGCGCGATGCGGTTTAGATATCTTTGGAGCAACAGAACGGTCTCGCCCTCCGACCCCAGCCGCAGCGGAACTCCCTGATATGGGATGCCCCTGCCCGCGACATACTCTATCGGTATGGTGCGTGCGATCCCGAGATAGGCGTTGTATATCCGTTGCCATGTGTACGGACCCACGATGCCGTCCGGCGTAAGGTCGAAGGTGTTCTGTACGTCTATGACGGCTGCTTTGGTTGCCGGACCGAATATACCGTCAACGGCGACAGACGGTATCGTCTGATAATAGCGGGAAAGATAACTGATGTAATACTGGAGATTTCTCACTGCCTGACCCGTCATGCCCTCCTGAAGCAGAAAGGGAAATTCCTGCGATATCTCGGAGAGTGACAGCCCCTCGGAATTCAGCTCATTGAGCCGTTTCACGGCATTGTAATAGAACAGTATCGCATACCATGTCGCGTTTCCCACTATACCGTCGGGCGTGAGTCCCGCGATGTGCTGAAACTCCTTTACCGCCTCCTCGGTATCGGTCGAGAAAAGACCGTCGGTCACAACGATCTTGGGAATGGCAGGGTAGTTCTGAGATATGCGGTTGAGGCGTATCTGAACGTTCCGCACACCGTTTCCCGCACTTCCCGGTCTCAACGGCACAAGGGGAGCCGAGGCTCTCACGTTTTCCACCGGAACGTTCGTTACTATGTCGATATCGTCGCCGTAGTAATACTGAAGTATCTCATACGGCGTCAGTCCGCGGTTTGCAAGCTCGACGGTTCCCCATTGCGAAAGTCCCGGGCAGGTGACTGTGGTGCCGTTGCAGTATTGGGTAAAAAGCGGTTCTACGCTGCCTTGGCGAACGACATAACTGTTGAAAATCTCGCCGACTATCTCGTTTATATTGCTGAAAATGTCGCGCCCTTCAACGAAGTACTGGTCATATGCGGTAGAGTTGGTTATGTCGAAATCATACCCTCGTGAGCGGTAATATTCTGTGTATATGCGGTTGAGCGCAAAGCTTATCTGCGCGTATATATTCGCACGCAGAGCGTTTTCCGGCCACGACGGATATATTTCGCTTGATGCGACGTTTGCTATGTAGTTCCAGAAGGGAAGCGTTACATTTGCGGCGGAAGTTCCCGGTGCGCCGAGATGTACGGTTATTGTCTCGGGAATGACAGGTGTTACTGTAGGCATTGCGTTCCTCCTATCACAGCTCGGGATTGTTTGATTCCGGATAGATTATTTTTTCATCCGGACGGCGCGAGTCGGGGAAGCCGTTTTCGGGAAGCGGTATCATTCCCACGCTCTGCACCGATGTGATGCCATCGAATACGGGAACGCCCTCATATACGGGGGTGAAATATCCGGGAAGGATGACGTCTATGCTGTATGTTGAAAATGGTCTGACCGTCCCCGGCTGCTGGGCGATGGCTTTTGGCGGCGCCGCAAGCGTTATCACCGGTGTAAGTCCACTGCGGTCGGTGCGAAGTGATGCGACGATGCCTCCGCCTGCCTCGGGACTGTCGCGTATCACGACCGTGGCATTTTCGAGAGGGATGGCTCCCGTCGCTGTCGTGACGCGGACGAGCAGACGCCCTTCGCCGCTCAGATCGTCCGATATGGTCTGCGGAGCTGCCGGTGGCGTATTCTGCTCTGCTGTAGCTTCCCGCTGCGGAGAGTGCTGTTCCTCTGCGGAGTCTATCCCGTTCGTTCTGCTTTGTTCGTTTGTTCTTTCGTTCATGAACAACCTCCGTGTGTCCCGCCGTCCTGCGGCGGGTATGAATATTCTCTCTTTCATGGTATGCCGCAGAGCAGAAACAGTTACATTCCGCAACGCGGGAACATCGCTACGAGCATTCCGGCGGCAAAAATATCCGCGATACTGAAAAGTGAAGGTCGAAAAATCGGTATTATGTCTTGATTTTCATCTCTTGGTGTGGTATAATACATGAGAGATTTAATTGCCGCGATAAAGCAATATGCCGGTGTGGTGGAATTGGCAGACGCGCGGGACTCAAAATCCCGTGTCTTCACGGACGTGCGGGTTCGACCCCCGCCACCGGCACCACAAAGGATCCTGTCGCGCGCGGCAGGATCTTTATTTCGCAATAATGAAGATCGGCGGTCACGGACTGCGAAAATGTACGGGCACGGCATTCTGTGCCTGCGCGGACCGTTCCGCCGCAACGATCCCATGGAGGAAGGATGAAAAAGCTGCTGACACTGCCGAATATACTGACATCGCTGCGTATAGCTGGTGCGGCGTGCCTTATGTTCATAACACCGCTGACGCCCGCATTCTTTGTCATATACACGCTTTGCGGTATCAGCGATGTGCTTGACGGCGTTATAGCGCGTGCCGCGCATATCACGACCGAGCTCGGTGCCAAGCTTGACAGCGCCGCCGACCTTCTTTTTTACTCGGTGATGATGATACGTATGTTCCCGGTGCTGTGGGAACGTCTGCCGCGCCTGATATGGGCGTATGTGGGGCTCGTGCTTGCGTTGCGGCTGGCGTCTTATCTGACCGCTGCCGTAAAATATCACCGTTTTGCGGCGCTGCATACATACCTCAACAAACTGACGGGGCTCGGGGTGTTCATGCTCCCTTATTTCATTTCGACGGGTATCGGCACCGTGTATTCGTTTGCGGTCTGCACCGTCGGCTGCCTTGCATCCACAGAGGAACTTATCATACACATTATCCGCCGCGAGTACCGCCCGGGCGTGATGACATTGCTCGACCTGCGCAAAAAAAACACCGCCGAAAAGTGACGCGGAACAAATACGGATACCGGCT
>CAJLZE010000002.1 GCA_905210995.1 uncultured Anaerotruncus sp. | reverse complement strand
AAAATTAAAAGCCGATATCGGATGCTGTGAGCTGGATGGATGCGCGCGCAGCCGAAGAAGCCGGGGAGCTTCAAAGTCGCTTTGGAGAAGGCGTTTATCTTTCATCGGGATGGCGGCTCTCGCCGCTTGACGACGCCTCAAAGCTTCTGTGGTTGAAAAAGCATGACTCGGCGCTTTTTCGGCGCGCGGCTCATTATCTTACCACTGCCGACTATTACACGGGGCATCTGTGCGGCAGATATGTTTACGATCCCGCATCCGCCGCTATAACGCGGTTATACGACTTCATGCGCGGTGAGTGCAGCCGCGAGCTGCTTGAATATCTCGATATCGACGCGAAGAAGATATCTCCCGTTATGCCGAGCGGCACCCTTGCCGGGACGCTCACGAAAGACGCGGCGGATGAACTCGGGCTTGATCCCGGAATACCGGTATCTGTCGGCGCACACGACCAGTACTGCGCCGCCGTCGGTAGCGGGATCAGGCGCCCCGGACAACTGCTTATCGCTACCGGAACGGCGTGGGTACTGTTCGGCGTGACGCGCGAGCCGTGCTTTTCGCCGCTTCATACTGCGCCATGCGTATTTCCGGAGCTTTCCGGCGGCGATGCAAAAAAATACGGTGTAATAGCGACGCTTTCCGGTATCGGAGCATCTGTCGAGCGTTTTGCCGCCTCTTGCGGATATTCACTTGCGGAATCGGACAGGCTTGCCGCCGCGTTGCTTGAAAAACGACCGGATGTCGGTCGTTATGTCCCCGCAAGCCCGTGCGAGGAGGGAAGAGGCTTTTTGCCGCACCGTGCCGGAACGGGCATAACATATGACCCGGTGAGCGGTAAGGATTATGCCGCACGTTACCTTGCGCTTCTCGAGGGAGCGGCTTTTGAAGCGCTTGCCGCAGCGGAAAAGCTGCCACTTGGGGCGCATCCGTCTGTTGTTATGTCGGGAGGTGCCGCAAGATCGGCGCTTTGGCGCGGAATAGTCGCATCCGCGGCAGCATCGCGCGGCATGACGCTTGAGCTTGCACGCGAAAAGGATGCGCCGGCATTCGGTGCTGCGCTCATCGCTGCGGCAGGTTCGGGACGTGATATCATGTCTGCTGTCGGAGAAACGGAAACCGTGCCGCCGGTCGGCGAATACGCCGCGTGGCTCGGAGAAGCATATTTGCTTTGGAAAAAAGCGATACTCAGCGAGTAAACAAAGGAGATAAAACCATGCCTGTAATTGAAATTACCGATTATGACCGTCGGGTGTATGAAGAAAAGCTTGCGGATTTTCTGCCGGACAGATTTATAGACTGCCATACGCATATCTGGCGCAAGGGGACGCGTAAGGTGGGCGACAAGGGCTGCGTAACGTGGACGGCTACCGCCGCGCCGTGGCAGACCTATGACGAGCTTGCCGAGTCTTACCGCAGATTCTTTCCCGGCAAGCAGGTCACGCCCGTCGTTATGGCGTCGCCGTCCTGCTATCTTGACATAGGCAACAGCTATGCCCTCGAGGAAGCTAAGGCGCACGGGCTGCCCGCTTACTACTGCACAAACTGGGACAGCGACGAGGAAGAGATCCTCGGTGCGCTCAAGAACGGCTTTGTTGGCATAAAACCGTACCAGAACAACTCGCCTTCATGGATCCCCGCAGCCGATGTCAGAATATTCGACTTTCTCACTCCGCGCCAGCTTGAACTGATGGATCGTATCGGTGGTATCGTAATGCTTCACATACCGCGTGCGCTGCGTCTGCGCGACCCGATAAATCTTCACCAGATGATGGAGATAGACGAAAAGTATCCGAACGCAAAGGTGGTAATCGCTCATATCGGGCGTGCCTATGTGCCCGAGGACCTCGGTAATGCCTTTGACACGCTGAAAAATTCAAAGCATCTGTATTTTGATTTTTCCGCCAACTGCTCAAAGGATGCCATGGAAGCGCTCTTTACGAATATCGGCACGGAGAGGATAATGTTCGGCTCGGATATGCCCTTTACCTGTATGCGTATGTACCGTATAGACGACGGCGGAAAATATGTGAATGTCGTTCCGCGCGGGCTGTATGGCGGTGTGGACAGCGATCCGCATATGCGTGAGTCCGATGAAAAGAATATAACAACATTTATGTACGAGGAGCTGCTTGCGCTTCGCGCAACGGCTGAAAAGCTGGGGCTTGACCGTGCCGACATTGAAAAGATCATGCACGGCAACGCGGCGCGGTTGTTCGGTATTGACTGACCTCGGAGGTGATTTTGTATGTCAAAAATAAAAATAGGTTTTTTGCCGCTTTATATAAAACTGTACGACGACAGCGGCAGCGGCGCCAAGGCGCGTCCGAGGCTTGAACCGTTTTATGAAAAGCTTGCATCGAAGCTCGAGGGCGAGGGTTTTGAGGTACTGCGCGCGCCCTTCTGCCGCGTTGACTGTGAGTTTCGTGAGCAGATCGGAAAATTCAAGACTGCGGGAGCCGACGTGATCGTAACATGGCACGCGGCATACTCTCCGTCGCTCGAAAGTATAGGCGCCCTACGCGACGCGGGTCTGCCCGTCGTTATGCTCGATACGACCGAGACATACGATTTTTCAAGCACACAGGATCCGGGGGAGATCAGCTACTGCCACGGTATTCACGGCGTGATGGATCTTTCGAATCTGCTCCTGCGCGCACACGTTCCGTTTGCGGTAGCGGCAGGTCACGCGGATAATTCCGATGTGATCGGACGCGCCGCGGGGTATATCCGTGCCGCGGCAGCCGCGCGCGCGATGAATGGCAGCCGCACGGCGTCTGTCGGCGGATGCTTTGACGGTATGGGCGACTTTCTTGTCAGTGATGACGAAATGAAGAGCATTTTCGGCGTCGATATGGTCTACCCGGCCGGTGAAGAGCTTGAAGCCGAAAGAAACGCTCTTTCCGACAGCGAGACGAAAGCCGAAAAGAAAAGGCTTCGTGCCTCCGGCGCCGAGATAATGACGATCGACGACGAAGCGTATACCGATACGGCGCGCAATTCGCTTGCTCTGCGTCACTGGATGGACAAAAACGACATAAACGCATTTACCGTCAATTTCCGTGAGATACGTCCCGGCTGCGGGCTTGAGCTCATGCCTTTTACCGAGGCATGCTATCAGCTTGAGAAATGCCGCGGGTATGCCGGTGAGGGCGATGCGCTTACCGCGTCGCTTGTCGGTGCATTGCTGACAAGCTATCCCCTGACATCGTTTGTGGAGATATTCTGCCCGGACTGGAAGAACAACGCGATCCTTCTGTCGCATATGGGCGAATACAACCCGCGCATGACCGAGGGGCGTGCCTCTCTCAAGAAAATGGATTTCATTTATGGCGACGCGAAGGATCCCGTGGTCTCCTATGACTGCTATAAGGGCGGCAAGGCTGTTTACGTGAATCTCAGCCGCGGAGCAGACGGCGGTTTTAGGTTTATTCTTTCGCCCGTTACGCTGCTCGATATACCTGCCGAAGCGGATAATTTCGGTTCAAGAGTTCGTGGGTGGATGCGCCACGACACACTTGATGTTCCGGCGTTTCTCGAGGCTCTCGGCAAACGCGGAGCGATACATCACAGCGCGCTCGTTATGGGAGCATCGCTTGCCGAGCTTGAGTTTTTTGCAGAGGTAATGGGGCTTCCCGCAGAGACCGTCTGATAATGTGCGGCGGCTGCGTAAAAGCAGTATCTGCATGATACTTTGGGGTGTTGCATTATGCGACACCCCTTTTTACAATATCTCACTTGACTGATCTTATCGTAAGTGCTAAAATGGTTATAATAAGACCGCGTAAACGAAGCGAAGCCGGCAGGAGGAAAAACGATGGAAAACAAGACCTACATCTCAATAGATCTTAAATCGTTTTTCGCATCGGTGGAATGCGTGGCGCGCGGTCTTGATCCGCTGAGGACAAATCTTGTTGTCGCCGATTCATCGCGCACCGAAAAAACCATATGTCTTGCGGTCACTCCGTCGCTGAAATCATACGGAATTGCCGGCAGAGCCAGAATGTTTGAGGTCGTGCAGCGTGTGAGGGATGTTAACCGCGAGCGTGTTGCCAAGGCTCCGGGCAGACGCTTTTCGGGATCGTCCTGTGATGACGGCGAGCTGAAGGCAGATCCGGGGCTTGCGGTCGATTATATCGTCGCAAAGCCGCGCATGGCGCTTTACAAGAACACAAGCGTTGAAATATATCGACTTTATCTGAAATACGTTGCGCCGGAGGACATTCACGTATACAGCGTTGACGAGGTGTTTATCGACGCAACGAAATATCTTGCGATGTATAAAATGACGGCGGTCGAGTTCACACGAACTCTGATCCTTGATGTCCTTTCAACGACCGGTATCACTGCCACTGCAGGGATAGGCACGAATCTGTATCTTTGCAAGGTCGCAATGGATATTATGGCAAAGCACGTAAAGCCGGACGAAAACGGCGTGCGTATTGCAGTACTTGATGAAATGTCATATCGCAGAATGCTGTGGACGCACCGCCCGCTCACCGATTTCTGGCGCGTCGGGCGCGGTTCGGCAGAAAAGCTGCAAAGATACGGAATGAACACGATGGGCGATGTCGCGCGCTGCTCGGTATGCAACGAGGCGCTGCTTTACAGCCTTTTCGGTGTGAATGCCGAGCTTCTTATCGATCACGCATGGGGATGGGAGCCGTGCGGCATCGCCGAGATAAAGGCTTACAGACCTCAGTCGAGCAGCACAAGCTCGGGGCAGGTCCTCAGCTCGCCGTATCCCTATGAAAAGGCGCTTATCATTGTAAAGGAAATGACCGAGGTCGCCGTGCTTGACCTTGTGGACAAGGGGCTCATGACCGATCAGGTGGTCCTTGATATCGGATATGATGTTGATAACCTGAAGGATCCGGATATCGTATCGGGCTTTCACGGCCAAACAACGACAGACCACTATGGCAGAAAAGTCCCCAAGCCTGCGCACGGGTCCGCAAACATCGGGAGGAAGACCTCATCGACCAAGCTGATAATGGAGGCTGTTACGTCGCTTTTCGATCGTATAACCGACAGGCGGTTGCTCGTGCGGCGATTAACGCTCACATTTAACGCGTTGGTTTCCGAAAGCGAGGCAAAGAAAGTAGAAAGCGGTGAGCAGCTTGATATTTTTACCGATCATGCGGCGCTTGAACGGCGGCGTGCCGAGGAAGAAGCGGCGCTCGAACGCGAAAAAAGGATACAGAAAACAGTCATAGATATAAAAAAGAAGTTCGGGAAAAATGCGATAATCAAAGGGCTTGACCTTGAGGACGGTGCAACGTCTATCGAGCGCAACAGGCAGATAGGAGGGCACAAGGCATGACGGGACCGTATGATGATATAATCGATCTGCCGCACCATGTTTCAAAAAACCGAAGGCATATGTCGCTCGGCGACCGTGCAGCGCAGTTCGGCGCCTTTGCGGCGCTCACCGGGTATGATTCGGACATAGACGAAGCGGCGCGTCACACCGACGGTAAGATCATAATGGATGAGTATGAAATGGCGGCACTCGACGAGCGCCTGCGAATAATCCAGGAGCATATCGACGCACAGCCGCCCGTCACCGTTACGTTTTTTAAGCCCGACAACAGAAAATCCGGGGGAGCATATGTTATTGCTTCCGGGAATGTGCGCCGCATAGATGATTTTGAACGAGTGGTCGTTATGACCGACGGAAGCAGAATACCGATAGATGATATCTCTGCGCTCGACGGCGCGTTGTTTGACGGTCTGGTATAAGCTCTGAATATACATTTAATAAAAAGAAGGCATAAAAATGAGTATTGCTATAAGACGCGCCGAGCCGCGCGACATCGAAAAGGTGAGCATTTTGCTCAGCGAAGTGCTTGAGCTTCACGCAAAGCTGAGACCGGATATATTTGTGTCCGGAACGACCAAATATACTCCCGACGAGCTGATAAAGATATTTTCCGACGATATGACGCCGGTATTCGTCGCCGACGACGGTGGGGAAGTGGTGGGATATGCTTTCTGCATATTCAGAAGCCGTCCGTTCAGCACTAATATGAAGGATTTCAGGACTCTTTTCATCGACGATCTGTGCGTTGACGAAAGCTGCCGCGGTAAACACGTTGGTAAGACGCTGTTTGACCATGTTGTGAAGTACGCCAAGGAAAGCGGCTGCTATGACGTTACGCTCAATGTATGGGACGGAAATTCAGGTGCACGCGCATTTTACGAAAGAATGGGAATGTTCCCGAAGGAAACGCAGATGGAGCTGATAATCGGCTGAGCGCGAAATTGAATAAATAATAGGCGCAGATCGAAAAAATCTGCGCCTTTTCTATTGACAAAACATGATAGTTGTAGTATCATACAAATATAGTTGATGGTACAACTGTTATGTGGAGGATGATTGTATGGATCGCACGAAAAGACAAATAACAAAGATAGCACGAGACGTCGGAAAGTTCACTGTCGGAACGATGAAGGACGACGGCGTGGGAACTGCCGAATTCGATTTTATCCACTATGTGCGGCATAATCCCGGTTCCACTCAGTCGGAGGTGCGGGAAAAACTTAACATGGATAAGGGCGCTGCCGCGAGGCGCGCTGCAAGTCTTGAGGCAAAGGGGTATCTGCGGCGTGAAACGAACCCCACAGACGGTCGCAGTCAGCTTCTTTACGCAACCGAAAAAGCCGAAGGACTGAAAAATTCAAAGGCATATATCGAATCGGTGTTTTATGAGTGGCTGCTCGAGGATCTTGCGGATGAGGAACGAAATGCCTTTTGCGAAACGCTTGACAAGCTGTATATGCGCACAAAAACAGAGCGTCTTGCGAATTTTGCGAATGTTTCGGCGCGCATAGCAAAGGAGAATAAAAATGAAGAAAAATAATGAACATCTTCGTCCGGACAGGATAGTTTCATATTTCAGAATGGAGACTGTTCCGCTTCTTGCGACCGCAGTCACGGGACTGATCTACAATTTTGGGCTGCTTGCCGGTCCGTGGTTTGAAGGCAAGCTTGCCGGGTGCCTTATGAATATCCTTAACGGCACCGAAACGTTTCACGCTATGCTTGTGCTGGCGATCGGCTATGTGATGACGATAACGGTCGTTCAGTCGGCAAGATACATAAAGCGTTTCTATGTCAGGCGCTTTGCCAACAACGTAAACCGCAGCATGAAAAAGGTGCTTTACGCCAACCTTGTCAACATGAGCCGCGCGTATATTGAAAAGGAAGGAGCCGGCGACGTTATGACAAAGGCGATATCCGATGTTGACGACTGTGCCGAGGGAATGCGAAAGTTCACGACAGAGGTTTTTGACACAGGTATCGCGCTTATTGGGTATGTCGGAATGCTTTTGTATTACGACTGGCGTGTGGCGCTGATAAGTCTTGTTTTTCCGCCTGTCTCATATTTCATTGCCGAAAAGATGAAATTTGCTGTGCAGAAGGCGGGCAGCGCATACAAAAAGTCAGCCGGCAGGCTCAGCGCGGCAACACTTGACCGCGTATCCAATGCAGTTACCTACCGTGTTTACGGCTGCGAGGATCAGCGTACTGCCGATTATGAGAAACACCTCGGTGATTATGAAAAAACGGCAGTGAGATCTAACATATGGGTGGCATCTCTGGCACCGCTTTACCGTTCGGTATGCATGGTCAGCGTGATACCGATAATTTACCTAGGCGCGCGAAATGTACTCGGCAGCGGGTGGAGCGCATGGGATATAGCGGCATTTACAACGTTTCTCTCATGCTTTACAAAGCTTTCGGACAAATCATCAAAGGCGGCAAAGCTGTTCAACTCTGTACACAAGGCTCAGGTTTCGTGGAACAGGATCAAACCGCTCATGAAGGAGCCGGATGAACCGGCCGAAATAAGTCCCGCGTTCCCGGCGAACGTCGTTATTGACGATCTTTCGTTCTCATACACTGGCGACGGTGATGTCTTCTCGGGGCTTTCGGTCAGCGCGGCTCCCGGTGAGATCATCGGTGTGACCGGACCTGTCGCCTGCGGCAAATCGACCTTCGGTAAGGTCTTTCTGCGCGAATATCCTTATCGCGGATCGGTGCGAATTGGCGGTACCGAACTGCGCGACATGACAGACGCCCTGGTGCGCGGTACGGTCGGATATCTCGGCCATGACCCGGAACTTCAGAGTGACACTGTTGAAAACAACGTCCGCCTCGGAGACAGCGCGCCGTGTGACGGATATCTCCGCGCCGTGTGTATTGACCGTGAGATAGCGGAGATGCCCGATGGCATCGGGACTGCGGTCTGCAGCGGCGGCGTGAGGCTCTCCGGCGGTCAGGCACAGCGCCTCGGACTTGCCAGAACGCTCTACCACGGCCGCCCGGTGCTCGTGCTTGATGATCCGTTTTCGGCGCTCGACCGCACTACCGAGACGCAGGTGTTCGATTGGCTGCGTGACAATGAAAAAGATTCGGTCGTGTTTCTGATTTCGCACAGGCTCTATATGTTTCCGAAAACTAACAGGATCATATGGATGAGCGGCGGTTACACGGTGGTCGGAACGCACAGCGAGCTTATGAAGACGGTGCCCGAATACGCCGAGCTTTACAATATGCAGAAGGACGGGAATGAAAATGAAAAGAAATAATGTTGCGTCCGTTGTGGCGGGTGTTGTAAAGGATAAACTTTTGCTTTCGGTCGGCGTGGTCGCATCCGTCATTGCGGCTGTTGCCGTGTCTCTGGCGCCTCCGCTGGTCCTTGAGGCGGTGATCAACCGTATAGTTAACGGCAGCGGTGTTCCGATATCGCTTGCTGTAGCGTATTTTGCCGTTATTGCGGCTTCCTGCCTTCTCGAATCCGCGCGCGAAAGCCTGCTTACTGTATTCGGGCAGAAAATAACTCACGCCATGCGCGGCAGCCTTGCAAAAAAGCTGACGGCACTTACTGCCGCCGAACTTACCGCGGCAGAGCCCGGAGCGGTCGTTTCGCGTTTTATAGGCGATGTTGATACCGTAGAGGCGCTGTTCGCGTCCGGCGTTATAAGCATGTTCGCCGACGCCTGCCGGATAGTCAGCATATTTGCCATTATACTGACAAAGAGCACGGGGCTTGCGCTTCTGCTTCTGGTGGTCATTCCTCTTATCTATCTTTTTACGCGCGTGGTGCAAAAGCGCATGCTTCGCTCTCAGCTTGCCAATCGTGCAGCGGTCGCACGGGTGTCGGGGCACGTTCCCGAGACCATACGGTGTATACGCACCGTGCATATGCTCGGCAAAGAGGAATACATGAAGAAAAAATACGGCGAATATATAGACAGGAGCTATTCCGCCGTTGAAAAAACGAACTTCTATGACGCGATATATTCTCCCGTGATAACGGTGTTCAATGCAGTGACGGTCGCGGCAGTCATGATACTGTCGGCATCGGGAAATACAACTGTCCTTCATATGTTCGGAATGTCCGTCGGGACCGCTGTTGCTATCATAAATTACATTTCTCAGATATTCACGCCTATCGAAAGCCTCGGAATGGAGATACAGACGGTGCAGTCTGCCATTGCGGGCGTAAGACGCATAAATGATTTTCTGAATCTTCCGGAGCGCCCGAACACCGTTGCCGCCGCGGAAAGGGTGCCCGGAAGCAAGTGCATCGAGATAAGAAATGTGACATTCGGTTACGGAGACGAGAAAAATGTACTTGACGACTTCAGTCTTTCGGTCGACGACGGCGAGCAGGTCACTTTGGCAGGGCGTACCGGGGCGGGAAAAAGCACCGTGTTCAAGCTTCTGCTCGGACTGTACCGTCCGCGTTCCGGTGAAGTGCTTATCGGCGGTGTTGATGCGGCGGCGATCCCGGACACTCAGAAGCGGCGCATATTCGGCTGTGTTGAGCAATCGTTCCACATGGTTCCGGGCAGCGTGAAGGATCAGATAACGCTGTTTGACCCGTCAGTGAGCTTTGACGATGTGAAAAGCGCTGCACGTCTTGTCGGTCTTGACGAAACGATAGAGGCGCTCCCGGAAGGGTACGATACGGCCTGCACGCCGTCGATCTTTTCGCAGGGGCAGTGGCAGCTGCTTGTTATAGCACGCGCCGTAGCCGCAGATCCGAAAATACTTCTGCTTGATGAGATTACCGCAAACCTTGATGCGGATACGGAACAGACCGTACTTGAGGCACTGCGCCAGGCGTCGGCGGACCGCACTGTTGTTTCGATCTCTCACCGCCTGTTTGAGCATACCGGCGGCAGACTTGTGACTATAGGCGGATGACACGCGGAATATAAATTTCGGCATTCCTATTGAAAAATTCGCGCCCCGGGTGTATAATACGTCGGTATGTGACTTCAGAAACGGAGAATGTAAATTGACACACTCGGAAAAGGTCGGCGGATATCCGATCTCAAAAAGAATAGCGGATTTTTTTAAGAATAACGTTGTGCTTGCGGTGGCATTTGCGGCGGCGGTGCTCACCTCCTTTATCGTGCCGCCGGATGATGAGTATATCGGCTATTTTGACTTCAAAACGCTGACGTGCCTTTTCTGCACGCTCGCCGTCATATGTGCGTTGAAGGATATAAGCTTTTTCACGATAATCGCCCGCCGCATCGTTGCGATGACCGGAGGCATCAGAAAGGCTATAATCGCGATCGTTGTCATTACGTTCGTGGGCTCTATGCTTATCGCCAACGATATGGCGCTTCTTACATTTCTGCCGCTCGGCTATTATGTGCTTGTATCGTCGGGACAGCAGAAATACATGATATTCACATTCGTTATGCAGAACATCGGGGCAAACCTCGGAGGTATGTTGACCCCGTTCGGGAATCCGCAGAATCTTTACCTTTACAACAAGTTCAATATCCCGAGCGGGGAGTTTATGATGATAATGGCGCCGCCGTTCATTGCCGCGATAGCGCTTATAATGATCTGCTGCTTTATTTTTGTAAGGGAAGAGAAAATAACCGTACGCAATGACGACGGCGCACGGCTTCCGCACGGCAGAACGATACTTTATCTTGCGTTGTTTGCCTTTTCATTGATCGTCGTATTCAGGGCCGTACCTTATTACTGGGGGCTTATCATTATTCCGGCGGTATTGCTGGTCGCCGACCGAAAGGCACTGCGTTCCGTTGACTACTGTTTGCTGCTCACCTTTGTCTGCTTCTTTATTTTCTCGGGAAATATGGCGCGCATCGGCGCGGTCAACAGTTTTGTTTCGTCGCTGCTTGAAAAGGACCCGCTGCTTGTCAGTGTGCTCTCATGTCAGGTGATAAGCAATGTTCCGTCGGCGATACTGCTTTCCGGTTTTACGGATAATTACCGTGCGTTGCTTTACGGTGTAAATGTCGGCGGTACCGGCACGCTCATTGCTTCTCTTGCAAGTCTTATCACATTCAGGCAGTATTGCGCGGCGGTCCCGGGAGGAACCAAAAAGTATATGGTGCGGTTCACCTGCTTCAATGTTGCTTTTCTTGTTATTATGACGGTATTTTGCGAGCTCATACTGTGATATACGATCGTGCCTTTTCCGAATACGGATGTGCCTTGACGTGATGTCGTGGCACATCTTTTTTTGGTTTGCTTTATTTTTTTCAAAAAACGCTTGACAAATACCCCTGCGGGGTATATAATTTAAATACCCCATAGGGGTATAACAAGTTCGAAGGAGCCGATATGGATAAAAAAACATGCTGTTGCTGTTCGCAGAGAAAGAAAGAGCGAACACCCGAGGAATACAAAAAGCTGATACATCGCCTCAACCGCATTGAAGGGCAGATACGCGGAATACGCGGTATGGTCGAAAACAATGCATACTGTCCGGATATTCTGGTGCAGTCGGCAGCGGTGAATGCCGCGATAAACGCATTTAACAAAGAGCTTCTTGCCAGCCATATAAGGACCTGCGTTGCGGACGATATCAGACATGGCAACGATGATGTGATAGATGAACTTGTTGCCACTCTGCAAAAGCTCATGAAATAAGAAAGGTCGTGTAATAATATTATGGAGTACGTAATAATTGCCGCGCTTGCGGTGTTGGTTGTGCTTGCGGTAGTTTCAAGCGTGAAGCATTTTAAAGGTCAGGGCGGTTGCTGCGGCGGTGGCGGCGAGATACGTCCCGCGCGCAACAAGCTTGACGGTCCGGTAGTGACTGTGATGACGGTCGGGATAGACGGTATGAAATGCGAGCATTGTCGCAACAGTATCGAACGAGCTCTCAACGGTATTGAAGGTGTGTCGGCGAGAGTTGATCTGCACAAAAAGACCGTCAAGGTCGAGACCGACCGCGAGGTGAACGCGGATGTTATTAAAAAAGCAGTCGAAAAAGCCGGATACCATGTTACCGGCATAGAGGTGCGGAAGGTTGAAAATAAATGACACAATATAATGTAACGGGCATGAGCTGCGCCGCCTGCTCTGCCAGAGTAGAAAAGGCAGTATCGGCGGTAAAGGGGGTCACCTCGTGCTCGGTGAGTCTTCTGACAAATTCGATGGGTGTTGAAGGAACGGCGGCACCGGGTGTGGTAATAAATGCCGTCGTAAAGGCGGGCTACGGCGCATCCCTCAAGGGGGCTGCGGCACCCTCATCATCCGCGGGACGTGCCGAAGCAGAGGCTGATCTTGAGGATCACGAAACACCGCGCCTGAGGCGCAGGCTGGTCTGGTCGGTGTTTTTCCTGCTGATACTCATGTACTTTTCCATGGGGCACATGATGTGGAACTGGCCGCTTCCGTCATTCTACAATGACAATCATATTGCAATGGGGCTGACACAGCTCCTGCTGACCGTAGTGATCATGGTCATAAATCAGAAGTTCTTCATAAGCGGATTCAAAAGTCTCTGGCACCGTGCACCCAACATGGATACCCTCGTGGCGCTCGGCGCAACAGCCGCATTTGTTTACAGCACCTATGCGCTGTTTGCGATGACGGGAGCGCAGGTGCGCGGCGACATGGATGCCGTGATGGACTATATGATGGACTTTTACTTTGAGTCGGCCGCGATGATACTGACGCTTATAACCGTCGGTAAGACGCTTGAGGCGCGCTCGAAGGGAAAGACGACCGATGCGCTCAAGGGACTTATGAAGCTTGCGCCGAAGACTGCAACGGTGATACGCGGCGGTGCCGAGGTGAGCGTGCCGATAGATCAGGTGGCGAAGGATGACATTTTTGTTGTCCGCCCCGGTAAGAGCATTCCGGTAGACGGAGTGGTGCTTGAAGGCTCAAGCGCCGTCAACGAAGCTGCTCTGACGGGCGAGAGCATACCATCCGATAAGGCGCCCGGCGACACTGTGTCGGCGGCAACGGTCAATCAGTCGGGATTTCTCAAATGCCGCGCAACGCGTGTCGGTGAGGATACAACGCTGTCGCAGATAATAAAAATGGTCAGTGATGCTGCGGCGACAAAGGCACCGATAGCCAAGATAGCCGACAAGGTTTCCGGCGTGTTTGTGCCCGTGGTCATTTCGATAGCGGTTGTGACGACCGTTGTGTGGCTCCTGCTCGGTCACACGGTCGGCTATGCGCTTGCGCGCGGTATTTCCGTGCTTGTGATAAGCTGCCCGTGCGCGCTCGGGCTGGCAACACCGGTCGCGATCATGGTCGGCAACGGTGTCGGAGCTAAAAACGGTATACTTTTCAAGACCGCGGCGTCTCTCGAGGAGACCGGGCGTATAAGTATCGTTGCTCTTGATAAAACAGGCACGATAACCGCGGGTGAACCGCGTGTTACTGACATTCTTCCTGTCGACGGCGTGAGCGATACGGAGCTGCTTGAGGCGGCGTTGGCGCTTGAGAGCCGCAGCGAGCATCCGCTGGCACGCGCGATCATAAAGAAGGCGGAGGAGCAGGGGCTCAGTGCTGACGAGGTGTCGGATTTCGAGGCGCTTCCCGGCAACGGGCTTACCGCGCGCCTCGGCAGCGATCTGCTGCGCGGCGGTAATCAGGTATTTATAAGCCGCAGTGCCGATGTGCCCGACAATATGACGGGATACGCCGATTCACTTGCCGAAGCGGGAAAAACGCCGCTGTTCTTTACAAAAGGCGATAAGTTTCTCGGTGTTATCGCAGTTGCCGATGTGATAAAGGAGGACAGCCCACAGGCGGTCAGAGAGCTGCGCGGCATGGGTATACATGTTGTAATGATAACCGGCGACAACGAGCGCACAGCAAAGGCTATCGGCGCTGAGGCGGGTGTCGATCAGGTCATTGCAGGTGTGCTGCCCGAAGGCAAGGAAAACGAGATAAAACGGCTTAAAAAGCGCGGCAAGGTCGCAATGGTCGGCGATGGGATAAACGATGCGCCAGCCCTTACGCGTGCCGATATCGGTATTGCGATCGGTGCAGGCACCGATGTTGCCATAGACGCTGCGGATGTGGTCCTTATGAAGAGCCGCCTCAGCGATGTTCCGGCAGCGATACGTCTCAGCCGTGCGACCTTGAGGAATATACACGAAAATCTGTTTTGGGCGTTCTTTTACAATTCGATCGGCATTCCGCTTGCCGCAGGCGTTTTTGTGCCGCTCGGTTTGACGCTCAACCCGATGTTCGGCGCGGCGGCAATGAGTCTGTCGAGCTTCTGCGTCGTATCAAACGCATTGCGTCTCAACTTCTTTAAGCTGCGCGACGCAAAGCATGATCACAAAAGGGCGGGTCATACCGCAAAATATAAAAACGAGGAGAATGAAAGCATGAAAAAAACAATAAATATCAAAGGGATGATGTGCTCACACTGTGAGGCGACCGTGAAGGGGGCGCTTGAAGCGCTGCCTGAGGTAGAAGAGGCAAAGGTGAGCCACGAGACGGGAACTGCCGTCGTGATGCTCTCGGCAGCCGTGAGTGACAGCACACTCAAAAAAACGGTCGAAGACAAAGGCTATAAGGTCACAGGCATTCAAAACGCAGACTGATATCCCGTCTGCCGCTGCCGCGTTATTCGCGGCAGCGTTTTTTTGTTTGATTTTTTTGAAAAACGATGTATTTAAAAGTAAAAAAATCGAAAAAATCGGCTGCGGTTATGGACATTCGGTCGTATGTATAGTATAATATTGATTGGCGGCAGGTAGTTGCGTACATAAGTTAGCTGCGGCTAACTTTACTTCTGCCTTCCGATACGAAATTTTTTATATAAGAGGTGTTTTATCATGAAATGGGGTAAAATCGGACTTTTTGTCGGCGGAGTTCTTTTCGGTACTGCGGGGGTAAAGATCCTTACCAGTCGTGAGGCAAAAAAGGTATATGCCTATACAACGGCTGCTGCACTGCGTGCCAAGGACGAGGTCATGACGGTAGTCACAACCATTAAGGAAAACGCGGACGATATTCTTGCGGACGCCAAAGAAATCAACGAGAAGCGCGCGGCTGATGCCGAGTGCGAGGTCATCGAGGATGCATCTGCCGAAGAGGAAAGCGATAAGTCCGAGACCGAGGCGGAAGAGGTATAACCGACTCCGGAGGTCCTGATTTGAAATGAAGTGTCGTATTTTACATGAGTCACGCGGCAGGATGCGTGTGCATCTGTGCGGCGGGCGCATGACGCTGCATGAAGCGGATGTTCTTGAATTCTGTCTTTGCGCTTGTGAAGGCGTGACCGAAGTGCGTGTTTTTGACCGCACCGCCGATGCCGTGATAATGTATGACGACGGCGGTCGCGTGGCTGTCATACGCGCTCTGGCAGCATTTTCGTTCGAAAAGGCGGAAGCGAAAGGACTTATTCCCGAGCACACGTCGCGCGCACTCAACCGCGAATATGAAGACAAGCTTGCATCTGCCGTTATGCGCCGCATAATATCCAAGACACTGCTTCCGCTTCCCGTGCGCTCCGTGCTGACTGTGATAAAGTCTGCAAAATACATATACGCAGGCGTTTCGGCGTTGTGGCACGGAAAGCTGTCGGTCGCGGTCCTGGATGCCGCTGCCGTGTCGGTGTCCGTGCTGCGCGGTGATTTCAACACAGCAGGTTCCGTCATGTTCATGCTGAGGCTGGGCGAGCTGCTTGAAGAATGGACGCACAAGAAATCAGTGTCCGACCTTGCGGGTGCCATGTCGCTGAATGTTGACAAGGTATGGCTTAAAAAGAACGGCTGTGAGCTGTTGGTCCCCGTGAGCGAGGTGGCGGAAGGTGATATGATGATCGTCCGCACCGGAAACATGATCCCTCTTGACGGTAAAGTTACCGAGGGGGAGGCGATGGTGAATCAGTCGTCCATGACCGGTGAGTCTCTGCCGGTACGAAAAACGCCCGGCAGTTATGCTTACGCCGGTACGGTCGTCGAAGAAGGCGAATGCGTGATATGCGCCGATAAGGTTTCGGGCAGCGGGCGCTATGACAGGATAGTGCGTATGATCGAGGAGTCCGAAAGGCTTAAATCATCGGCTGAGAACAAAGCTGCCGGGCTTGCCGACAGGCTTGTTCCGTACACACTCGGCGGAACGGCGCTTGTGTGGCTTCTCACGCGCAATATCACAAAAACGCTTGCGGTCCTTATGGTCGATTTCTCGTGTGCTCTGAAGCTTGCGATGCCTATCGCGGTGCTTTCGGCAATGCGCGAGAGCAGCCGGTACAATATCTCCGTTAAGGGTGGGCGCTTCCTTGAAGCTGTCGCCAAAGCAGATACGGTCGTGTTTGACAAGACCGGTACTCTCACATATGCCGCGCCGCGCGTGGCTGAGATCATTACATTCGGCGGTAACAGCGAGAGCGATATGCTGCGTCTTGCAGCCTGTCTTGAGGAACATTATCCTCACTCTTTGGCAAACGCGGTGGTCGATGAGGCAAAAAAACGCGGTCTTTCTCATGAGGAGTATCATTCGAGAGTCGAATATGTTGTCGCTCATGGAATATCGAGCACCGTGGATGATAAAAAGGTAGTTATCGGAAGCTATCATTTTGTTTTCGAAGATGAGGGTTGCCGCATTCCCGAAGACGGAGATGATGCTTTTGCCGCACTTTCTCCTGCTTATACCCATCTTTACCTTGCTATATCCGGTGTTCTTGCTGCGGTAATATGTATTTCGGATCCGCTGAGACACGAAGCACGCGATGCTGTGCGCGCTCTGCACGAATGCGGTATCGGAAAAGTCGTTATGATGACAGGCGACAACGAGCGCACCGCAGAGGCGGTCGCGCACGCGGTAGGAGTTGATGAATATCATGCGGAGGTACTTCCGGAGGATAAGGCGCGGTTTATACGTTCCGAGCATGAAAAGGGAAGATGCGTTATGATGATCGGCGACGGTGTGAACGATGCTCCCGCGCTTTCGGAAGCCGATGCGGGAATTGCCATAAATACCGGTGCTGCGATCGCAAAAGAGATAGCGGATATCACCGTTTCGTCTGAAGATCTGTTCGGTATCGTTACACTTCGTCGCCTTTCCGAGGCTCTGATGGCGCGTATAGATCGAAATTACCGTTTTATCGTCGGATTCAATCTTGCGCTGATCATATGCGGCGTTGCGGGATTCATTCAGCCAACGGTTTCGGCGCTGCTTCACAATATGTCCACACTGGGGATCAGCCTGCACAGCATGACAGACCTTTTGCCCGACGGTGGCAGCGAAAAAAACAAAAATTTGTGATTTTTGACCATTTGATTTTTTGGCTCTTCGGTGCTATAATTAAATAACATCGTGCAGCGAATGCGTAAGTCCGGATCAGTGTTTTTCCGGGCTTGCGCATTATTTTTTGCACGCAGGAGGATCTTATGGAAGAAAAAAATCAATCTTTTCTCGGAGAAAGTCCGATAGGAAGGCTTATGCTGAAATATGCCGTTCCGTGCGTTATATCATTGCTTGTCGGCGCTCTGTACAATATCGTTGACCAGATATTTATTGCCAATGCCGATTATCTCGGGTCATACGGAAATGCAGCAAATACCGTAGTTTTTCCTCTGACGGTTATTGCGCTTGCCGTTGCGGTCATGATAGGCGACGGCTGCTGTGCATTTGTGAGCATTCACCTCGGCAAAGGCGAAAAGGACAAAGCGCGTCGCAGTGTAGGTAATTCCGTGGTACTTGCTGTCATTTTGGGTATTGTGCTTGCGGCGATCTATCTTATATTTGACGACCTACTCATAACACTGTTCGGCGGTACCGTGAGCGACGAAACATTCAGGCTTTCGAAGGAGTATTTTCTTTATATATCGCTCGGAATACCGTTTTATATGTTCGGACAGGCGATGAATCCGGTGATACGTGCCGATGGAAGTCCGAAATTTGCTATGGTTTCAACTCTTGCGGGATGCGTGATAAATATCATCCTCGATCCGATCTTCATATTTCTCTTCCGGTGGGGTATGATGGGGGCTGCTGTTGCTACAGTCGCGGGGCAGATCGTTACCGCTGCGCTGGCTGTGTGGTATCTTTGCCATATGAGGTCTGTTAAGATATCAAAAGAGGATTACATGCCTAAGACGAAAGTAATAACACGAACCCTGATGCTGGGCTTGTGCAGCTTTCTTTCGCAGATATCGCTCGTTGCAGCAATGGCTGCCGATAACAACATGATCAGAAAATACGGCGCGCTCGACGCGGTGTTCGGTCTTGAGGAATATGCACATATCCCGATGGCGGTTGTCGGTATTGTCATGAAGGTCTTTCAGATCGTGATATCGGTGGTCGTCGGTATGGCAGCCGGGTGTATTCCCATAGTCGGGTACAACATCGGAGCGGGGAAGAACGGGCGCGTTAAAAAAACGTTTACCTATCTTCTGACTGCCGAGGCTGCGGTGGGCATCGCGGCGCTCATTGCGGTCGAAGTCTTCCCGCGTGCATTTCTTGATCTTTTCGGTGCGGCAAACGAAAGCGCATACTATACAGATTTCGGCATAAAGTCGTTCCGCGTTTACCTTTGCATGATCGTTTTTGCCTGCGTGAACAAGGCGACATTTATTTTCCTTCAGGCAATGGGGAAAGCCGTGGAATCGACCGTGCTTTCAATGATAAGAGAGATAGTTTTCGGAGTAGGACTTGTTCTTGTGCTGCCGGTGTTTTTCGGACTTGACGGCGTACTTTATTCGATGCCCGTAGCGGATGTGCTCACATTTGTTGTGGCTGTTATCCTTATAATATCAACGTACAAAAAATTGAATAGTACAGCGAGTAAGATTGTCTGAACGGTAAGGTATATAAAACACGGCGTCAACTGCGCATACGCGCGGCTGACGCCGTGTATTTAATTATTTGCCGAAATAGTTTACGGCGAGTATGGCGGCACCGAGGATAACAAGTATTGCGCCGGTAATTCGGTTGAGCGTTTTTGGGCTTGCTTTGTTGGCGAAAACCGCTGCTATCTGCGCAAACACAAGGGTGCTTATAACGCATATCGCCAGAGCTTCTGTATCCGGCATGCCGCCTATGGCAAAATGACTTGCTGCTCCGGTTAGCGCCGTGGCGCTCATTATGAACACGCTTGTGCCGACGGCTGTTTTAAGCTCGTAGCCGAGTACGGATGTCAGCACGAGCAGCATCATCATTCCGCCGCCTGCTCCGACGAAACCGCATATAAATCCCACAAGTGAGCCGCAAATGACCGAGCGTATCGCTTTTTGCTTTGCCGTGGCGGATTCGAAGCGTTTTTTCGGCTCGACGACCGGTTTTATTATAAACTTGATGCCGAGCAGCAGAGTCATAAATACGGAAAAGCTGCCCATGGTCGTTTTCGGGACTATGCTTGCAACATAGCTCCCGACTGTCGTAAAGCACAGCACCGATATCATCATGATGATACCGTTCTTGATGTCAATATTTTTGTTTTTTCCGTATGTTACAGCCGATGCAGCGCTTGCGAGGACGTCACTTGCAAGCGCTATGCCCACTGCCATATAAGGATCGATACCGAGAAAAGTGATGAGCATCGGGCTTATCACCGCCGCGGCACTCATGCCCGCAAAGCCGGTGCCGAGTCCCGCGCCGAGACCGGCGATCATGCAGATGATGACTTTAATCATTGTTGCGTTCCGCCTGTTCGAATAAACGGATATTTTCTTCAAGCTTGTCCGTCATACGCTCAAACGATGCAAGTTCTTCCTGCGTTATACCGCTGCGCAGCATTACAGCAAAGCGTGATTGCATATCACGTCCCTCAGCGATTATCGGCGCTGCCTTTTCGGTCGGAACGAGTCGGCGGATGCGCCTGTCTGTGCTGTCGTTCTCGCGCCGCATATATCCGCCGCTTATCAGCGTTTCAACGGCTACAGATGCAATGCCGCTTTTTATTCCGCGGATCGCACAGATGTCGCGCGCTGTGTTATTTTGCGGGTTGTTGGCGCAGAAAAGCAGCACGTCAAAGCAGGTCTGGTTGATGCCGTATTTGCGGCATATGGGCGTCGAAAGTCCCGCATAGATATTTGCAAGCTTTCTTCCTATGGCGATCATTTTGAGGGCAGACATTATGTACCTCCGAATATTCTAATATTAGAACATTTGGTATTATATCATTATAAATCGTCGGTGTCAAGCCCTATCGGGATTTTTTAATTGAAAACTTTGAAAGCGTTATCACAATGGCGGATGAGTTCTTTAGCGGAGGGTAAACGGCGACTGACGATCTATCCGGTTACCGATCAAAAAGCAAAAGGCAGCCTAACGGCTGCCTTTGTTTTGTGGTGGAGGCGAGGGGAGTCGAACCCCTGTCCGAAAATCTCTTGATATGGCTTTCTCCGGGTGCAGGCGGTTATTTAAATTTCCCCATGGCGGTCGGGAACCGTCACTCTACCGTCACGGGTAGCTTTTTTCTTCATGACTGCCTCAAAAGCAAAAGGGCAATGCACGTGCACCGCTGAATGACGCCCCATCCCAAGCCGCGGTACTCATGGGTGGAACGGGCAGTCCCGCAGGACTGCGTCACAGCCTTAGGCTGCGTATGCTAAATTATCGTTAGCGTTTATTTTTAAGTTGAGCAGTTTAAAGAGTTTACCCGGCTCTACCCGCTTACCATACCTTAAAATCCCCGTCGAAACCTTTACGCCCCCATATCAAAACGGTCAGCGGTAGCGCTCACCATTTTTCGCGTGATGATTTTTCTGCGCGTTCCATTTCGCGCCTTGCTTCGTTTTTGGCATCTGTCTCGCGCTTATCGTACAGCTTTTTACCTCGGCAAAGACCAAGCTCGACCTTTACGCGCGAATCCTTGAAATAAAGCGAAAGGGGAATAAGCGAGAATCCCTTTTGTGCCGAGAGCGATGCGAGCTTTATTATCTCACGCTTGTGCATGAGCAGCTTGCGCTGCCTTATCGGATCGCGGTTGAAGATGTTGCCTTTCTCATACGGACTGATGTGCATACCGTTTACAAAAATTTCGTTGTTTTTTATCGAGCAGTAACAGTCCTTGAGATTTACCTGGCCGAGCCTTACGCTTTTGACCTCTGTGCCGAAAAGAGCGATACCCGCTTCATATCTGTCATCGACAAAATACTCGTGATATGCTTTTTTGTTTGTTGCGATCAGCTTTGTTCCGCCTTTGGACGGCATAGCGGTATCCTCCTTTCTTTTTTGCCTACTTTATTATTATACTACAAATCGCCCGTAAATTCAATACCTTATGGGCAAAATATGTCTTATTGAACTTATGGTTTATATAAATGACCGCAGCAACATGACGACTGCAGACGGACAAAGGCTGCCGTGCGTTGACACGGCAGCCCATTTAGCAAATGCTTATTTCTTTTTGCGGGTTATGACGGCAGCGGGAACGAGAGCCGCAAGGATTACAAATCCGACAGCGGCGGAAGAGCCGCAGCCCTTCTTGGTCTCGGGAGCGGTCGTCTCGGGAGATTTGGTGGTGACATCGGGAGCCTTTGTTGCGGGCTCGGGCGCCTTGGTGGTATTCGCCTTGGTGGTTGTGGGCTTTGAGGTTACGGGAGCAGCAGTCGTCTCTGCCTCGGTGGTCTCAACAACAGGATCAAGTCCCTTGAAGCCGTATGCGGAGAAATCGGGGGTAATCTTAGAGCCGTCACCGGCATAGATGGCGATGTTGTCGATCACGACGCTTGCGCCCTTCTGAGAGCGTAAGCCGAGAGCTGTGCCGGTAAGCGCTCCGGGCATGAGGTCGCTCTTGGCGGATGCGATATCGCTGGGAGCGGAAACCAGATACTGGTTGGCGTAGATGTATATGCCCTTATCGGGAACGGATACGAGTCTGACGGTAACATTCTGAATGAGGGAAGTGTCGCTTTCCCATATAGGGGAGGGAAGCCATGTGTCGCTCATGCCGTCCCAGTCTTTCCACTGGGTCTTTTTGTCGGATGTGATATATCTGACCTGGTTGCGGTATGTACCGTTACCGCGGAACATCGGGACCTGGTGGGTGAATTCGCCGTCCCAGTTGAGTATGGGGCTGCAATATGCGGTGGGACCGGCAACATAGGTGATCTCATACTGCACCGTGTAGGTGGTCTTGACAAGATCCTTCATTGAGTCGCTGTCGTATATGTACAGATAACTGTAAGCGCAATCGTCGGCAGTGTTGTCAACGCAGAGCTTGCCGTCCTTGACCGAATATTTGATCGCCGCGCTGATGTTTTTCTCGGTCATCGTATAGTCGAGTGTAGATGTGTCTACGGCAACGACCTTGTAGCCGAGAGACGCCTCTATCACAGACAGATCATCGGTATCGGGAACGTTGCTGAAGTTTTCGCAATAGATGATCTCGCCGGGAGTAAACGTAGAGGATGCGCCGGTGGCAGATGCGGGAAGCGCAATAACGAGCGCCGCCATGATAACTGCCATGATCAAAGAAAGTTTTTTCATGATTATGACCATACCTTTCTCATCGGATGCGGGTGTTGTATTCGGGCTGACGTCCCGCCCGCACCGGGGATTTTGGACAGAGACGGCAATGCCGCTCCGAACATAAGCATTATATCATATTTGTGAAAAGATTGCAAGTAGTCAGAACGATATCGTCAACATTTTTCGCATCCTGCAATATTTGGTTTACATGAGCTGCGATAAAGTATTGATGACGTAGGCTTTATTACAAAAATCGTCAGTGAAATAAATGTCACATTCTGTATTTTTGCATACAATGAAAGTGAGTGGGAGTCATGGCGGCACGAATTGCCGCCGAGCCGCTCAAATACAAACGGAGGTAATACTTAATGGCTGAAAACAGATTCGGCTGTGCGGGAGGCGGGAACACCCGCGATACCTGCTGTATCGAAACAGGTAGGATATTTGACAGTTGCCGTGACCGTGACTGCTTTGAAAACGTCCGCGTCAGTCTTACCGATGCAGGCTGTGACATAATAAACCGCACCGGTAACATCAGAGCCAAGGATACGAGCATAGCCTGGACATATATAGGGATCGATCCCGTGCGCTTCAACCGCGGTTTTTATACGGTAAACATTCGCTTTTTCGTAAAAATTACATTTGAAGCGTGCACGGGTGGATGCAAGCCGCAGGAATTTGAAGGGGTGGCTGTCCTGGATAAGCATGTTGTGCTTTACGGCGGGGAGAGCAATGTTAACGTTTTCCGCTCCGGCGATAACGCGTATGATTTCTGCCGCTCGGACGAGAGATGTGAAGCTGTGAGAAATATGCCGGAGGCTGTCGTCGAAGCGGTCGATCCGATAATACTGAGCGCTGCTGTCTACGAGCGCACGCCCGGAAATCCATGCTGCTGTTGCTGCTGCGAGATACCTGCGCAGGTCGCTGCGCGCATAGACGGTCCAATATCTCAGCGTGACAGCGACGGCGGCAGATATCTTGCCGTATCCGTCGGGATCTTCTCGGTAATACGTCTGGTGCGTCCCGCTCAGCTCCTTATCACCGCAACGGAATATGCCGTGCCCGACAAGGAATGCGTCACGCCGAAGGAAGAAAATCCGTGTGCGATATTCCGCACCATGTCATTTCCGGTAAATGAATTCAATCCACCGCTGACACCGCAGATATCCTGCGACAAAAATCGCTGCGGATAAACAAAAAAGCCGGGGACAGAGCACTCGCGTGCCGCGTCTCCGGCTGTTTTTTATTCGTTTGCTTCTTTTGCGGGAACAGCCTGCTTGAAGTGAAGCTCGGCATCTCCTTTTCTGCGTACAAAATCGGCTGTGATAGTCACCTTGTCGATATCGGTGCGTGATGGGAGGTCGTACATAAGCCCAGTCATGAGCGATTCGAGTATCGAGCGCAGTCCGCGGGCGCCGATATTGCGTTCAAGCGCAAGCTCAGCTATCGCCTCTATCGCACCCGGTGCGAATTCAAGCTCAATGCCGTCGAGCGAGAAAAGCTTTGCATACTGCTTTATAAGCGCATTCTTGGGTTCGCTGATGATCCGCACAAGTGCGTCGCGGTCAAGCTTTGTAAGCGGAACGATAACAGGCAGACGACCGACAAGCTCGGGGATGAGCCCGTATTTGACTATATCGTGAGGGGTCACGTCGGAGAATATTTCTCCCGGCTTTTCTTCTGTTTTTTCGGTCAGCTCGCTCTTGAAGCCGATGAGCTGCTTGCCGTGACGTTTTTCGATTATCTTGTCGAGTCCGTCAAAGGCTCCGCCGCAGATAAACAGGATGTTTTCGGTGTTTATCTGAATAAACTCCTGATTCGGATGCTTTCTGCCGCCCTGAGGAGGAACATTTGATATCGTTCCTTCGAGTATCTTTAGCAGTGCCTGCTGAACGCCCTCTCCCGAAACGTCGCGCGTTATCGAGCGGTTTTCGCTCTTGCGCGATATCTTGTCGATCTCATCAATGTATATAATGCCTTTTTCGGCGCGCTCAATGTCATAATCAGCCGCCTGGATAAGTCTCAGCAAAATATTTTCAACATCCTCACCGACATATCCTGCCTCCGTGAGTGTCGTTGCGTCGGCAATGGCAAACGGTACCTTAAGCGTTTTGGCAAGCGTTTGGGCAAGGTAGGTCTTTCCCACGCCGGTGGGACCGATAAGAAGCACGTTGCTCTTCTGTATCTCCACATCGGCTGAGCGGTCGTCGGATTCCTTTTTCTTTTTGCGTCCTGCGACAGGAAGCTTGCCGGACTTGGTGAGTATGCGCTTGTAATGGTTGTATACCGCCACGGAAAGTGCGATCTTTGCCTCGTCCTGACCTATAACGTATTCGTCGAGCGCTTCCTTTATCATGCGCGGCTTCGGGAGTTTATCGTAGCTGAGGTCTGTGTCGTCGGCATGGCGGGTCTCCGCTTCGCTTTCGTCGATTATCTCATTGCACGCGCGCACGCAGAAGTCGCATATATAAAGCCCGTTCGTTGCGGGGATGAGAAAGTTGCAATCCTCTTCGGAACGTCCGCAAAACGCGCAGCGGTGAATGACAGAGTTGTTTTTGGATGGCATATTTGTTCCATGCCTTTCTTGACGGTCGGCACCGTACGGCACCGAGCCGGACGTGAAAATGTAAATTTAGAGTTGCCGTCGGGAACTCCATTTTTCACGCAGATCTCAAAATGATGCCAAAGATCAGACGTGACGGTCAATAATGCGGTCAATAAGACCGTACTCGAGCGCCTGCTCGGCAGTCATGAAGTTGTCTCTTTCGGTATCCTTTTCGATCGTTTCGATCGGTTTGCCCGTGCGCTCGGCAAGTATACGGTTCAGTGTGTCACGCGTGCGCAAAAGCAGATCCGCACGGATCTTGATGTCGCTGCACTGACCCTGAGCGCCGCCTGAGGGCTGGTGGATCATGATCTCGCTGTGGGGAAGAGCAAGTCTCTTTCCCTTTGTGCCTGCGGCAAGCAGAAATGCGCCCATGCTGGCTGCCATGCCGATGCAGATGGTGGTCACGTCGCACTTTACAAACTGCATTGTGTCGTAGATAGCCATACCTGCCGTGACTGAGCCGCCGGGGCTGTTGATATAGAAGGAAATGTCCTTGTCGGGATCGACCGATTCAAGGTAGAGCATCTGGGCGACGATAAGCGAGGACGTGAGGTCGTTCACTTCGTCGGAGAGGAATATGATGCGGTCGTTGAGCAGGCGGGAAAAGATGTCGTAGGAACGCTCACCGCGTCCGTCCTGCTCGATTACATACGGCATACTTGCCGCACGGATGATATCTGAGCTGCTGTTGTTCATCATCATTGGAATTACCAACCTTTCTTCTTCGGGGCTGACGAATAATTTCGCCAGCCCCTTTGTTAATCAGGTTAAAAATTATTCGGCATCGGCAGCCGGAGCAGCCTCGGCAGTCGCTTCGGGAGCCTTGTCAAGATAGGTCACATTGGCAGCATCCTTGACAAGAGCAAGAGCTTTGCGGAACATGAGCGTGCGCTTTATCTCCTCAGCGGGAAGGTTCTGCTTTGCATAGTCAAGTTCAACACTGTATGCCTTGGCTATTGTCTCGTATTCCTCATTGACCTCGTCCTCGGAGACCTCAACGGACTCGAGTTCGGCGATCTTTTCGAGAGCAAGCTCGGTCTTTACATGCTTGAGAGCGGAGGGACGGATCTGCTCCTTATACTGATCAAGGGTCATGTTGAAGTACTTTAGGTACATTGAAAGCTCGATACCCTGCATCTGCATTCTGGATTCGCTTTCTCTGACCTGGTTTTCAACCTCTGCGTCAACCATGCTTTCGGGAATTTCGGCAACAAGCTTTTCGGCGAGAGCATCCTCGACCTTTTCCGCAAGCTCGTTGTCGGCTGCATCCTTGTGTCTCTTTTCGATTTTTGACGCAAGGTCTGCGCGGTATTCAGCGAATGTATTGAATTCGGATACGTCGACCGCAAAATCGTCGTCGGCTGCGGGAAGCTCGGTCTTTTCAATAGCGTTGAGCTTTACTTTGAAGACCGCTGCCTTGCCTGCAAGCTCTTTGGCGCCGTACTCTGTGGGGAAGGTGACGTTTACGTCGAACTCTTCGCCAATGTTCTTGCCGACGATGCCTTTCTCAAAGCCGGGGATGAACTGACCGGATCCGAGTTTGAGGTGATGCCCGGAATCCTTGCCGCCTTCAAACGCAACGCCGTCAACAAAGCCTTCGTAATCAATGACCGCAGTGTCGCCCATTTCGGCGGGACGGTCGGTGATCTCGATCTCACGGGCATTTCTCTCGCGAACGGTGTCGACCTCGCGGTCGATCTCCTCGTCGGTCACGGGAGCGAGAACAACGGATGCCTCGATGCCCTTGTAGCCTTCGATGGTCACATCGGGCTTCACATACATCTCGGCTTTCAGAACGATCTCCTTGTCATCCATGGATACGATGTCGAACTCGGGAGCGGAAACTACCTGCTTGCCGGCTGCGTCGATTATAGCGGCATAGTTGCTGTGGATGATGTTGTTGATGGCATCCTCAAGGAAAATGCCGGTGCCGTACATTTTTTCGATAATGCTGCGGGGAGCCTTGCCGCGTCTGAAACCGGGGATGTTAAAGTTTTTGGACTTCTCATGGAAGACCTTCGACTTTTCAGCCTCAAGGGTTGCGGCATCTTCGGAAAACTCAACGGTGCAAAGATTCTTTTCGTTGATCTCTGATTTTCTGATTGTCATATTGACCATACCTTTCTTACAACACGTCCGGGCGGGATCCGCTGCGGGCGCAATTTTTCACATTAATATATTTTACTATAAAATGATTATATGTCAAGACCTAAATTATAAATTCGGTTGAATTTGCGTTAAAAAGCGCATTTTTTTGAGAATCACGTCCCTTATACGAACACTTTCTGCGGGCAAAAGGCAAGATGGTCTGCCGATATCAGCCGAAATTCAATGTCCTCGAATTCAAACGGCTGACGCCCGACATACCCGCTGTGTATGTGTCCGAAATAGCAGCGGGACACGCCGTAATTGTGCAGAAGATCGATAAGATTCCTTGCCACGGCGCCGTTCCACACCGGCGGAAAATGAAGAAACGCTATCACCGGAAGCGACGGAGCAGAGGTGTCGCGTAACTTTACGGCGGCATTGAGGCTCATTTCGAGCCGCATAGCTTCACGGTTGTTTATCTTATCCCAACTGACGTTTCCGATGGTCTTTTGAGATTCTTCGTCAAAAAACCACCCGCGTGCACCGCATATGACCGCGCCGCCCGCAATATAAGCGTTGTTATAAAGTATATTCAGAGAACCGAAACCGTTTGCGGCGAAAAATACATTCATTTTTGACGCCGTTGCCCACCAGAAATCATGGTTCCCTTTGCCGATGTATTTTTTTCCGGGCAGGGAATCAATGAACGCAAAATCCCGACGTGCTTCATCAAGATTCATAGCCCATGTGATATCGCCGGGGATCACCACATCGTCGTCGGGCTCCACGATCGCGCGCCAGCTGCGTTCGAGCCGATTCTGCGAGTCGGCCCATCGCTGTCCGAAGACTTCCATTGATTTTTCCTTACCTTCCGCACCCGGCAGGTGGAGGTCGGCTATTGTGAACAAAGACATGATTATCACTCCGGCGACTCTGCGCATAAAATTCCGGTGTACCGGACAGAATAAGACCGTACCGCTGCTTGCGGCGGCAAATACGACCGGTACAGACCGGCCGAAGTATCAGAAAGGCGTAATACCATGGAAGAAAAATTCAATGAAAAAAACAGCGTAAAATGCGGTTGCCATCACATCGAAGGCATCGTGTGCGACGTTAAAAACTGCGTTCACAACAGCGGCGAGCGTTACTGCACCGCCAATCAAATCCTTGTCGGTCCTTCAAACGCTGTTAACAGCGACGCCACCGAGTGCTCGACTTTCAAGCCGAGAGCAAACGGCTGATCCTCCGCACATTTTCTTCGGGCGGGCTTGCATAGAGCTCAGTCCCGGCGGGGCTGCCGCGCTGACGCGCGACAGCCTTTCGTTTTTCCGATCAGGCAAGCTGCGTCAGAACATCCGCGGGCATAGCACCGACTTCGATCACGCGATCAAAGCGGACGGGGCGCATTTCAAGCCCCGAAAGAGGTGCGGGGATCGGAGTTCCGGTGTATTCCGAAAGTGCGTTGAGCGCCGCGGGCCCCTCTGGAGAGACCTTTTCGGTGAGAGATGAAAGCACATCTGCGGCAAATTTGTACGGGCTGGCGGTCGATGCGGCGAGCACCGGGCGCTTTATGTCGTCCGCGATACCCGAAAGGTACTTATCCACACACGAAAGCGCTACGGCGGTATGAGTGTCGCAAAGGTAATGTGCGTTGACAAAATGCGCCTTTATTGCTTCTGCGGTGCCCGCCTCATCGGCGCAGAAGCCAGAGAACACTTCTTTTATTTTATCAAACGCCTCACGCGGCAGCTTATATCTGCCGGTCGACGACAGCTCATTCATAAGCTCGGAGGTCGTTGCGGCGTCGGTCATGAGATAAATGAGGCGTTCTAGATTGCTCGATATGAGAATATCCATCGACGGCGACATGGTTGTATGGAACGGGCGGTTGCGGTCATAAACGCCGTCCGTGAGAAAATCCGTCAGAATATTGTTCGAGTTTGAGGCACAGATGAGGCGACGTATAGGCAGCCCCATGCGGCGTGCGAGATATGCGGCAAAGATATTGCCGAAATTTCCCGTAGGGACCGCAACATCTATGCTGTCGCCGAGTTTTATCACCCCGGCGTCAACAAGGCTTACATATCCGGAATAGTAGTATACGATCTGAGGGACGAGCCTGCCCCAGTTTATGGAGTTGGCGCTTGACAGGAAGTATCCGCGGCGGTCAAGTTCGGCGCGCATGCCGTCGTCGGAAAAAATGCGTTTTACGCCTGTCTGTGCGTCGTCAAAATTGCCCTTGATAGCACACACGTCAACATTTGAGCCTTCCTGAGTCATCATCTGGAGTTTCTGTATCCGGCTGACGCCGTCAACGGGGTAGAACACTTTGATCGCAACGCCGGGTACGTCTTTGTAGCCCTCGAGCGCTGCTTTTCCCGTGTCGCCCGAGGTTGCAACGAGCACGAGAGCGGTACGCGTTTCGCCGGTCTTGCGGAGCGCACGCGAAAGCAGACGAGGCATAAGCTGGAGTGCCATGTCTTTGAATGCACAGGTGGGACCGTGCCACAACTCAAGGCAATATACACCGTCTTCCGCTCTTACCACAGGGGTGGGATCGTTGCCGAATGCGGCGCCGTATGCCGCGGTGCAGTCCTCGGTAAGTTCGGCTTCGGTATAGTCGTCAAGGTAAAGCGAGAGGATCTTTACCGCCTGTTCGCTGTAACTGAGCCCGGAAAGCGAGCTTATGAAATCGGTGTCCGTCGTCGGGATGGATTCGGGAAGGTAAAGACCGCCGTCGGGGGCGAGCCCGCGCTTTATGGCTTCAGCGGAGTTGATTTTTTCGGGCATATGCCCTTTGTCGCGTGTGCTGATGTACTTCATGATTATGGTTCCTTTATTTTGTCACGGTTCCGTATCCTATATTTCTGACTGCGAATTCGTATGCATTGCGCCAGAATATACGGTCTATCTGATCCTCCGACACTCCGTCACGGAGCAGAGGATCTATGAGTTTGAGAAGGTCGCGAACATCCTCGATACCGTCCGGCAGATCCGAGCCGTCAAGATCGCAGCCGAAGGCAAGGTTGTTTTCCGCACCCTTTGAAAGATAATATTCGATATGTTTTACGACATCCTCTATGCCTGCGCCGTCCAGTGCAAGATGCGAGCGGCAGAGGCTTTGCCCGATAAGTCCGCCGGATGCGATTATTGCTTCGATGTGGCGATCGCGCAGGTTACGTGTGTGGTCATAAAGCGCATATGCGCAGGAGTGAGAGGCGATGAAGGGCTTGTTGTATTCCGATACGATAGCCGCGGTATCATCGACAGACGCAGCGCTTGCGTGCGAGATGTCGGGGATGATGCCGAGTTCGCAGCAGCGCGCCACAACGCGCTTTCCGAAATCGGTAAGACCGTCCTCGGTGTTGTGCGAACCGCCGATTATCGTAGAACCAGCCCACATGAGAGTGAGGATACGCACGCCGCGGTCGTAGAGCCAGTCAAGCCTCGAAAGATCGCTTTCAAGTATTCTTGCGTCTTCCACTCCGAGCAGATATGCAGCCTTTCCTTCCTCCCATGCCGTTTTTATGTCGGCACCGGTGCGGCAAAGCGCAGCACGGTCGCGGTTCATATCAAGTTCGGCGAAAAAGTTATCCGATATCTCGCCAAAACGCTTGAATGCCGTTGCGTCGTCCTTTTTGTATTCGGCGCAGACGGCGCCGACCTGACCGTAATTCTCGTAAACTTTGATCTTTTCAAGAGAGATGTGAAGGTTGTTCTCAAGCAGGTGCTGCTTTCTCGAAAGAAGCCTGTACGGGGTGTCGCAATGAAGATCGAAAAGTTTCATGACAAATACCTTTCTTTAAAATAAATAATGTGCCGTTGGCTGTCATCTGGCGCCGAAAGCGTTTCTGATATGGTTTATTTTCGACACTGCGGGCGCTTCGGTACCGCGTTCGAGGTAAACCTCGATCACATCTATCCGCGCACGTTTTTCGGAACGGTTTTCACGCAGATATTCGCTTGCGGCAGCAACTGTGTTTTGCTTTTTTCCGTAAGTGACCGCCGATGCCGGGCGACCGTATGTGTAGAGACACCCGGCGGGGGCTTCGGTACGGGTCTTGACCTCTACAAAGACAATATATTCATCGTCCTCGGCTATGATATCAAGCTCATGCCTGCCGAAGCGGACGTTTCTGCCTTTTATTGTATATCCGTTGTCAGTAAGATACTGCGCTGCGGCATCCTCGCCGAAGCGTCCGTGTGAGGCTTTCACACCGGCAGATGGAGTCTGTGCATGCGAGCTGTCATTGCCGTCGGTGCGGCGCGTAAATTTAATCGGCATCTTTTTTGTTTAAAAAACGTATGAACTGCTTGCGGTATATAGGCGCGGGACCGTATCTGAACAATGCCTCACGGTGTGCGGCGGTGCAGTAACCCTTGTGCTTTGCAATGCCGTATTGCGGATACATTCGGTCAAGTTCGATGCATATGCGGTCACGGGTGACCTTGGCAAGTATCGACGCTGCGGCTATTGACGGCGATATTCCGTCGCCTCCGATAACGGCTTCTCCCGGAATATCAAAGCCGCGAAACACATTCCCGTCTACAAGAAGGCGATCCGGCTTTTTGTGAAGAGACGCTACGGCGCGACGCATGGCGAGCAGCGTTGCTTCAAGTATATTGAGTTCGTCTATCTCCTCTACCGATGCCTCGGCGACCGCCCAGTCAAGTGCGGTCTCTTTGATAATTTCAAAAAGCTCATCGCGGCGGTGCGGAGTAAGTTTTTTCGAATCGTTGAGTCCTTCTATGTGCGCATCCGGCGGCAGTACACATGCAGCTGCCACAACCGGACCGCACAGTGGTCCGCGCCCCGCTTCGTCAATCCCGCAGATGCGGCAAAAGCCCTCGGATGCCAACTTCTTTTCAAGGCTGAAATCGAGATCCTTACGTTTTTGTTCCGACATTGCAACCTCCGCGGTCAGTTTTGGGTGCTTCAAGGGAAATACGCCCTATCTTTGCGCTTCTGAATTCGTCGAGCATCATTTTTGCGGTCCGCTCGAGGTCGACCTCGCCGCCGGAAACAAGATATCCGCGGCGGCGTCCCACAAGCTCGAGTATTTCGTAATTTTTAAGTTCCGCCAGCGCCTCCGGCGCACCGAGCCTGTATCTCGTGCATAAAAGTTCCGGGCAGAGTGCGTACAGACGTGAACAAAGCGCCGAGGCAAGCTCCTCGGGGTCAAGGATCGCATCCTTTATAGCGCCTGTTATCGCAAGGTTTTCGGCAACGCGGCGGTCGTCGAATTTCGGCCAGAGCACGCCGGGCATATCGAGCAGATCGATGCCCGTGCCCGTTGCCACCCATTGCTTGTCGAGCGTAACGCCGGGGCGGTTTTCCACTTTGGCTTTTTTTGCGCCCGTCAGACGGTTTATCAGCGACGATTTGCCTACATTCGGAATACCGAGCACCATGGTCCTCAGCTTTCTGCCCGTCATGCCTTTGTCGCGGTATCTTTCCAGCTTTTCGGAACAGAGCTCGCGTATTGCACTCGGAATGCGCGATATTCCCGCGCCGCTTTGACAGTCGCAGGAGAGGCAGACGATGCCGTTTTTGGTATAACGTGCGACCCATCTGTCGGTAATGCCGCTGTCGGCGAGCCCGGCCTTGTTCAGCAGCACGAGCCGCGGTTTATCTCCGCAGATGCGGTCGATATCGGGATTGCGCGAGCTTGCCGGTATGCGCGCATCGAGTATTTCTATCACGGCGTCTACCGTCGTAAGGTTTTCACCGATCATGCGGCGCGTCTTTGCCATATGACCGGGAAACCACTGTATCTGTTTAGACTGAATTCCCATATTGCCGAGTGTTTGTTTGTGTCAGTTTATCGCGCCGAATCTGCTGAACGGAGCTACTCGAAAAGTCGCCTGACCGAGTATGCGTCTTGTGTCGACAAGTCCCACAAGCGCCGAGCGGCTGTCGGTAGAATGCCAGCGGTTGTCGCCCATGACAAATACATACCCGTCAGGTATTTGGAGAGGATATTCATGGTATCCGGTCGGATTCCACGACGGAGAGCCGCTGTATTTTGCATAATCCTCCTCAAGCACGCGCGGATTTTCTTTGTTTTTGTCATAGACGGTCACTGTAAGTTTATCGCCGGTCAGCTTTATGTCGATCCACTCGCCGGAGGTCGCGATGACTCTCTTGACTATTGGCTCGTTGAGCGAGAATGAATATATGTCCTGATTCTGTCCGCCCGTCTGGTGAAATACTATTACATCGCCTTCCTTGGGAGTGTAAAAAATATCGGAGACAACGAGCATTTCGCCGTGGTGGAGCGTGTCCTCCATTGACTGACCGTCAACGCGGCAAAGCCGTATAAAGAAGCTGAATATCACTATAACAATGCAGACGGAGAATATGCAGAGCTCGTAGTAATCGAATATTTCGGCTATTACGGACTGTTTTTCTTCCTTTTTTTCTTTTTTATCATTCTGCTGAAGGTCGATACTGTTTTCGCCTGACATGAGCAACATTCCTTTCCGCGGATATCATTTTACGCAATAGTCGATAAACGACTGCATTAGCTTCGAGCCGTCCGGCATGAAAGCATTCTTGGCTTCGGCAGTCGCCTCGGTGAAGCAGGATGCGCCGTCCGCTTTCTTTTGGCTGCTGTACATGAAGTACGGGACGGGTGCCGAGGTGTGCGTGCGCAGACGCACGGGAGTGGGATGATCGGGGAGTACCATTACGCCGAAATCATCTCCGCAGCTCTCAAGATATTCAAGGACCGGAGCCAATATCTTTTTGTCGATAAGCTCTATTGAAAGCACCTTGTTTTCGGTCTCAGCCCGGTGCCCGCATTCATCGGGAGCTTCGACGTGAACATAAACAAGATCTGAGCCGTTTTTGAAGGCGTCGATCGCGGCATCTGCTTTTCCCTTAAAGTTGGTGTGTATGTTACCCGTTGCGCCTTCGACATTCACGACATTCATTCCGGCACAAAGCCCTATGCCTTTAATGAGATCGACTGCCGAGACCACGGTCGCATCAAGACCGAACTTATCTCTGAAAGAGGGAAGTGCCGGCTTTTTTCCCGCGCTCCAGAGCCATATGGCGTTGGCGGGCTTGAGTCCGCGTGCGCGGCGCGCCTCATTAATCGGGTGATGCTCAAGGAGCTTCGTGCCTTTCTCCATGAGTTTGCGGTATCCGCCTGCGAGCTTTTTATCGGGGAGGTATTCGCCGATCTTTTGGCCGATAATGTTGTGCGGGCGTGCAAAATCATAGCTGTCGTCGGCTCCGTTCCATATAAGGCAATGGCGGTAGCTCACACCGGTATAAAAATGACGCGACTCGTCCGCAAGATTTTCGTTGAGCGTTTTTATCAGCGCATCGGCTTCTTCGGTGGAGATCTCGTCGGCGCTGTGATCGAGCATCACTCGCTCCTCATAGGGCTGCTCCGGAATTTCGTCGGACAGCGTAACGGTGTTGCACCTTACGGCAACATCTCCGGGTTTCATATCTATCCCCATACTCACGGCTTCGAGCGGTGATCTCCCTTTTGAATAGACCTTCGGGTCAAACGAGAGTATCGCCATATTTGCCGTATCCGATTCCGGGACCATACCAGCGGGAACGTTCAGAACGGTGCCGACGCGTGACATTGCCGCAAGCTTGTCCATTGTCGGTTTGTCAGCCGCCTGCATCGGCGTTTTGCCGCCAAGCTCTGCTATCGGTTCATCAGCCATTCCGTCCGGGATCAAAACAAGGTATTTCATAATCAAGACCATTCTTTCTGTGGCATACAGACGCCGTGCAGTGCACAGCCTGTCTGCTTGCATTATAATATAATTCAGTTTATTATACCACAAAAAAAGAACAGGCGCAATAAAAAATAAAAATTAATTAAGCGGACACCGAAATTATGCGAATTGACTTGAAATACACATAAGTATATGATAAAATAAGGTCATATTAAAGATGAATAAACCTATCGGAGTGAATGCATGGATAATAATGTAAATAAAGAAATTATAAAAGGGAAGAGACCGTCATCCAAAAAGGTCATACTGAGCGTTGTCGGTGTCATTTGCGGTCTTACGTTGCTGTTTTACGGCATTATCCTTATTGCGAATAAGGTAAAAAACGGAAGAGCGGACCCGGAACCGAACAAATACACATTCGACTATGCGAATTATGACGAAAACATATTTGAGGATGCAGTCTATATGGGCTATGACCGCGGCGTGACCTACACGAACGGTAACCTGACGGTAACGGTCGATCGCGAGCATCTTGACGACGTATCCGAAGCCTACCGCGAAACGGTATTGTTTATGTTTGACTACATAGACGCCATGATAAACGGCGACGCGCAGAAATTCAACTCAATGTATGCCGCATCGTTCTTTAAGGACGGCAGGACGCCCAGGGAAAGATTCACGCAGCAGAAGATATATGCTGCAAATATCGTTGCGGTCGATAACTGGTACGACGATTCGGAAAGCTCCGCCGTGACGTATTACAACATAGGCATTGATTACATGATAAAAAACAACAACGGAACGCTGCGTGACGATATGGGCAGCGACGCGGTGCGCAGAAAGTATCTGACGATCAGAAAGGATGCCGACGGAGTTTTTGCGATAACCGCGGAATCCTATTTCAGCAGCCTTGAAGAAAACCGCAAATGAGATCCGCAAAAGGCGTGTGCGGTGATCCGATCGGCAGACCGTACCGGGAACGCCGATGTATTGGCATACCGGATGTGATTTGACCGATATACAGTCACATATTGCGGTTTTCGCTTACCTGAATTTCGCAAAACTTTGATTTTGCGAAGTTGACTTTAATTGTGTTTAGGCATATCGCAAACGTTCTCCTGCTTCCGGGCTTTGTTCCCCCCTCGGTTTTTGGGTGGAGTCCGCACGGTAAGCTATGCCTTTTCACGCATTAAAAAATCACACTCGGAAAGCATGGGATATAGATGTGTCGGAATGATCGATCCCGGAAATGCCTTAAATACTTCGACAGCCCGTATGAAAATTTATTTTGCGGTATACCGCAGCTTTTTCGGACTTACGCGAATATTTTTGCCGTAACGCGCAGCCGACACGGAAAGGATCGCTTATGACGCACGGCATTTATACTGATTTTTTTAACAAGTCACTGCCGATGCCGACCGAGGGACCCTCGGATGCCGATGAAGCGGCAGCTTTGCTCGGCGGTCTTACTTCGGCTGAGATACGGCGTGTGATATTTGCGCCGAGGTACTGCCCGAGGCTTGAATCGGGCTTCGATTCGGTCGGGTATTTTGTGCGCATGCGCAACCGTGTTTTCCGTTCGGTGAAGTCATCGGTGCCGCGCGGCATAGCGGCGACTCTCGCTGCCGAAGTCGTGATGTATCCCGGCTGCTTCAACGATCCGGAGATAACGCGTCTTGCGTTCGGCATTCCGCGGTGCATGATCTGTTCCCTGCCGTTTCCGATCTACAACGACGAGATATTCAAGGATATAAACAAACTTGTTTACCGTATCGGCATCATTCCGATATTCGCCGAATTCAACAGATATCTGCTTTTTTACCCGGAAGATATCATACGCAAGCTGCTGAATGTTCCCGGCGCGGCTTTTCAGTTCAATGTCCGCTCACTTGATTACAAGGACACAGTAAAGTTTGTTATGAGCCTCATATCATCCGGAAAGCATGTGCTTTTCGGTACCGGTGCCCGTCGCGCGGGACGTTATGAGGCGGATACCGGCGATCATTTCAGGCTGCTTCGGCGTTCGCTCGGCGAGGCGGATTTCAATCTTCTGATGCTGGGAGCGCTGAAATTCTGCCGTCCGCCTGTCTACAGCAGGTGAAATCCGGCGGCATACCGAAGCTTTTAAGCCTTATACCGTAGTGCGGCGTATTTCTTTTTTGTGGCTTCGCCGCCGCGTATATGACGTTCGCGTTTGTTTATTTCAAGCAGGTCGCATATGCGGTCGTGCAGCGGGCGGTTCACCTTTTCGAGCGTTACCGTGACATCCTTGTGCACGGTGCTCTTGCTTATTCCGAAATGTGCCGCTGTCTGTCTTACGGTGGTGCTGTTTTCGAGCATATAATTTGCAAGCGTTACGCAGCGCTCTCTGCCTTCGTTTATGTACATGGATCCGCCCCGTTCCTTATTTTGTTTTTTGCACCGTCGAAAACAGTTCACCGATGCAAAACATATTTATGCTATAATATATGAATTGGGATGTGCCCGTAATGACACATCCGATAAATGACTGTCAAGATGAGCTTAAACGATATGAATTCTGATAAAGAAAACGTATATACGATACTTGAAGGCATCACGTCCGTATCTGCCTGCATAAAGTCGATGGACGAAGGCGTACCGTCGCGCGATATTGCCGAAATACTTGTGGACTCATCAAAGGTCTCGGGAGGCGGCGACCGTTTCAGGCGTCGGCTCGCATACCTCAGAGCCAAATCCGCAGAATACGGGTTTGCCGTTAGGGAATGCTCGGGCGACGAACTTGCAACGCTTACGTCCGGCACCACGCACGGCGGAATAGCGGCACGTGTCGGCCAAAGAAAAATAAAGCCGCTTGACGCCGCAAATATATCGCCCCATGGCTTTTATATGCTATTTGACGGCATCGAGGATCCGTACAGCTTCGGGTATTCCCTGCGTTCGCTTTATGCTGCCGGAGCCGACGGTGTTATAATACCGGGCGGTCACCTTATAAGCGCCGACAGTACGATATCGCGCTCATCGGCGGGAGCATATGAGCTTCTTCCGGTCTATTCGGCAGATGGTGGTGCTGTGGATGCGGTCGGGATGTTCCGTGCCGCAGGCTACCGTATTCTCTGCTCCGGGATACGCGATTCCGTTTCTTACCTTGATGCGGGGCTTTCACGTCCGCTCGTGATAGTTATGGGTGGCGAAAAACGCGGGATATCGTCATCGCTTGCCGCAGTCTGTGACGGGTGTGTTCGCATCGGGTACGGCAGGCAGTTCATGGGGTCGCTTTCGACCGCCTGCGCCGTGTCGGTCCTGGCGTTTGAAGTTTTGCGCAATTCCGGTAATTGATCCGTTCGGGTCTTACGTCGCAGCCCTGTAATAACTTTTCCGTTTATGGAGTATATTTAACTGTGTGAGATTATGCGGAACGGAAAGGTGTTGATCTGAATGGAGACGGATAACGGTGCTGCATTCGCCAAGCTGCGTGAGAGTGCCGAAAAGTACGCGGAGCTGCTTCGTTTTTTTGCACTGCTTGTGTGCGGCACTGCTATGGGACTGATATTCAATGCGCTCAGCGGATATGAATACAGCTCTTCCCTGCTTGACCGAGCAAGGCACTGCTTTGCGCCTCCTTTTGAAGGGATATCCGGCTTTTTCCCGGTGTTTCTTGCGGTGGTACAGAGCGCAGGGAGAGACATTGTTTATGTGATGCTGCTCTACCTTTTCGGGCTGACTTATATATGCCGCCAGTGCTGCTCGGTGTTTTTAATGCTTTGCGGCGCGTCTGTCGGAATATCTGCGGGAGTGCTTGCCACAGCAGCATCCGAAAAGCTGATAGAGACCGCACATCCCGTCGCCTGTTCGGTGTGTTTTTTGCTGCTTTCGTGCCTGACGGCTCTTCTGTATGTTCTGACGTCATGCTTTGCGGAACGCGCCTCGGTGCTTTTCCGCGGGCTTTCGGAGCGCTCGCCGAATATGGTATTCACAGCCCGCTTTGCGGTATACTGCCTTGCCTGTGCCGCCTCTGTCGGCGCTGTTATAATTATGAGGGCGGTTTATCTGTTTGCGATACATATGCTTACTCTTTGATAAAACGGAGATAAAAATGAAAGACAAAGAAAAATCGTTCAGCAGGAAGTTGTTCAACTTCTTCAACCCGAACAAGGACGGAAAAGGCGTTTCAAAGGATGAAAAGCCGCTTGTGCCCAACCTGAAGAATATGCCGAAGTTCTATATACGGAATTTCAGCCGGCTTCTGACGCTGAATGTGCTCATGATCGTGTTGCTCGTGCCCGCAGCGGTGGCAATGTATATGTATTCTGTGGGAAGCACAACGCCCTCGCAGGAAAGCACCGTATATTCCACGCTTTACGGTTCAAATCTGCTCATGCCGTCAGCTCCTCTCATGGCATTCCTCGGTATATTCGGGCAGCAGCTCGATCTTCACGTTTTCAACGCCGCGCAGATATATACATTTGTCGGACTGGCGATATTCACGCTGCTCATATGGGGAGCTGTGCATGTCGGCGCGGCATATTGTGCTCGCTGCATGGTAAGGCATGAACCGCTTTTTATATTCAGCGATTTCTTTTATGCCGTCAAGCGCAACTGGAAGCAGGGGCTGCTTATGGGCATCATGGATGCATTGATAGTCACGATACTTACTGTTGATATCATTTACTGCTTCCAGGTCGGCGGGACCTTCTGGCTCGATCTGATGTTTTTTGTCACCTTTGCGCTCTGCATCATTTATTTCTTTATGCGTTTTTATATTTATCTCATGCTGATAACCTTTGATCTCAGTATATTCAAGATATACAAAAACGCACTGATCTTTACGATCCTCGGCATCAAGCGAAATCTTATGTCGGTGCTCGGCATCGTAGCACTTCTCGGCGTGAACGTACTTCTGTTCATAGCACTGAAGCCGTTCAATATCATAGTTCCGGCGATATTCCCGGTATTTTATCTGCTGCCGAGCATTGCACTGCTCACGGCTTACGGTGCATACCCCGTGATTGAAAAATACATGATAAAGACCGTGCCCGCCGACAGCGACGACGACAAGCCCGAGATAGAATACGAATTCGGCGACGAATAAATAAAGTGGGTGTTAAAAAATTCATTTTGAGTTTTTTAACACCCACTTTGGCCGTGAGGTCACTTTATAAGCTCCGAGGCTGTGACGAATTCATAGCCTCTTTTTTTCAGTTCGGGAATAACTGTTCTCAACGCCTCAGCCGTGTGTCCGCGCACTCCGTCGTGCATCAGGATTATAGCGCCATCCGAAACGTTGCGGTATATCTCGCGGCATATCGCGTCTGCATCGCGTCCGCTCCAGTCGCGCGTATCGACGCTCCAAAGCATCACGCTGTAGCCGTATGCCGCGCATACGCGCGAAATATCGCGGTTCATTATGCCGCCCGGAGGTCTGAAAAGGCGTGTGGTGTATTCGTTGTGTTCGAATATCAACGAGTCACATGAGGCGATCTCCTCCTCGGTGCGCTTGGCATCGACTCTGCCGAGGTATTTGTGGTTGTAGGTGTGATTGCCTATTTCGTGTCCTTCGTTTATTTCGCGGTCTATAAGCTCCGGGTGCTCACGGGCATTGCTCCCGACAACAAAAAAAGTCGCTCTCACTCCGTTTTCGGAGAGAATATCGAGTATTTCGGCTGTCAACTTCGGGTCGGGACCGTCGTCAAAGGTAAGAGCCACACGTCCGTGACCGGGGACTCCGCGCGAAAACACGCGGCATTCCGGCGATGATTCTCGATTTTTTGACTGAGCTGCCGCACACCGCATGACGCATCCCGCCAGAAGCGCAAATGAAAGGATCGATGAAAAAAAGCAAGTCGTTGCGCGCCGTATCATTCCACAAGCTCTCCACTCGCGCTCCTGCCGCAAAGCTCGTCGAGAGTGCCGAAGCGGTAGCCCTCCTCGCGCAGACTGTCAATAAGACTCGGGAGTATTGCGGCATTGGTCGCCGACGTCGGATGCAGCAGTATCACGGCGCCGTTGTGAACGTTTGACATTATTTTTTTAAGTGCATACTCCCTGGTGGGCTGCTTTTTGTTGTCCCAGTCGGCGTATGCAAAGCTCCAGAACACGGTGAGATAGCCAAGCTCCTCGGCGTCGGTAAGGTTCTGCTCGGTGAATCTTCCCTCCGGCGGTCGATAGTATTTGCTCATTTCCCTGCCGGTCGTTTTTCGGTATGCCTCCTCGAGCGAGGTAAGCTCGGCGGCAAATTCCGACCTGTCGGTATACTTGCTCATGTCGCGGTGATGATAGGTGTGATTGCACACGAGATGTCCCTCGTCGCCCATTCGCCTGACGAGATCCGGATTCGAAGTTACAAGGTTTCCGAGTATGAAAAACGCACCCGGAACATTCTTTTCGCGCAGCGCGTCAAGTATCTTTTCAACGTTGCCGTTTTCATAGCCCGCATCGAACGTCAGGTATACCACCTTGTCGGTATCACCGTCTTTTTTGTTGTTGTCTATAAAAAATCCGCCGTGGTCTTTTACAAAAGCCAGTTCGGGCGGACATGGAGGACGGCGGTTGTCCGGTGTGCGTATGCAGTACCAGTTGTATGCCGCGCTGTTTTCGCCGTGTGCCGGGATCACGGCACATATCACTGCGACAGCGGCAAGCAGAACAGACATTATTTTTGATCTTGATATCATTTGTTTTTCCTCTGACAGCTTGATTTTATATCCGCAATTATTTTGCCACAGCGTAGGCTTAAAATGTGTTGAAAGTAATGTAAAGAAAAATACCGCTTATTCCCGAATATCGATCGGAAATAAGCGGTATTTTTATATTTGTTTTTATTCAAGCTCAAACGCGCCTGTGTACAGTTTGTAATAAGTCCCGTGCTCGGCAATAAGCTTTTCGTGGTTGCCGCGCTCGATGATGCGTCCGTGATCCAGTACCATTATGACATCCGAATTCATGACCGTTGACAGGCGGTGCGCTATGACGAATACCGTTCTGCCTTCCATCAGCTTATCCATTCCGCGCTGAACGATAGCTTCGGTACGCGTATCGATAGACGATGTTGCCTCGTCAAGTATCATGACCGGCGGGTCGGCGACCGCGGCACGTGCGATGGCAATCAGCTGTCGCTGCCCCTGAGAGAGGTTGGCGCCGTTGTTTGTCAGCTGCGTCGAATATCCTTCCGGCAAGCGGGTTATGAAATCGTCGGCGCCCGCGAGTTTTGCCGCAGCGCGGCATTCATCGTCCGTCGCATCAAGCCTGCCGTAACGTATATTGTCCATAACCGTTCCGGTGAACAGGTTGGTATCCTGAAGCACGATACCGAGCGAGTGGCGCAGATCGGCTTTCTTTATCTTGTTGATATTGATGCCGTCGTATCTTATCTTGCCGTCGGCGATATCGTAGAAGCGGTTGATAAGATTTGTTATCGTCGTCTTGCCCGCGCCCGTAGCTCCGACAAATGCCACCTTCTGTCCGGGTTCGGCATATACCGATACGTCGTGCAGCACGTCCTTGCCTTCTTCGTAGGCAAAATCAACGTCAACAAGGCGAACGTCCCCGCGCAGGCGAGTGTATGTCAGTGAGCCGTCGCCGTGCGGGTGCTTCCATGCCCACATGCCGGTGCGCTCGTCTGTCTCGGTGATATTGCCATCACTGTCGATCTTCGCGTTGACAAGTGTGACATATCCGTCGTCGGTCTCGGGCTTTTCGTCCATGAGCGAGAATACTCTTCCCGCGCCGGCCATTGCCATTACGACGCTGTTCACCTGTTGTGAAAGCTGATTGACATTGCCTGTGAACTGCTTTGTCATGTTGAGGAAAGGAACGAGGATGCTGATGCCGAGAGGCTTCATGGAAATGCTCACATTCGGCACATTGTTCAGTATGAGCACGCCGCCGATTATTGCGGTGAGCACATAAAGGATGTTGCCGATATTCATTATAATGGGACCGAGCATACTTGCATAGGTATGCGCGCTGCGGCTGTCATTGCACAGCTCGTTGTTGATACTGTCAAAGTCTTCGGCGCTTTTTTTCTCATGGCAGAAGACCTTTACGACCTTCATGCCGTTCATCATTTCCTGAATAAAGCCCTCAGCCTTGCCCATTGTCGCCTGCTGTCTGATAAAGTACTTTGCCGAGCCGCCGCCGACCTTTTTGGATATGATTATCATAAGAATAACGCCCGCAAGCACGAGAAGCGTAAGCCACAGCGAGAAGTAAAGCATGATCGACAGAACCGAAATGACGATCACACCCGAGGATATCATCTGCGGCAGCGACTGAGAAACAAGCTCGCGCAGCGCGTCGATATCGTTGGTGTAGTGGCTCATGATATCGCCGTGCTTATGCGTGTCAAAGTATTTTATCGGGAGATCCTGCATGCCTCCGAACATACGGCAGCGGAGCTTGGAAAGAAAGCCCTGCGTGATATAAGCCATAAGCTGCGTATATGCGAGCATCGAAAGTATCGAAAGCACGTAAAAGCACACAAGAGTGATGATCTTCGGTGTAATGAGTGCGCGCGCGGCTTCCCAGTCGCCGCTTACGGTGTAATCGCCGATTATCTTTATGACTTCCTGCAGAAAGAGCGCGGGGATAGACGAGACAACAGCCGAAAACACGATGCAGATCGCTGTTATCACGACAAGAGCGGGATAGCTTTCGTAAAGAAGCTTTATCACACGACCGAGGACCTTGGGATCTGCCTTCGGACGGTGTGCTTGTGCCTTCACGTTCGGCTTACTGTTTTTCATCGCCGTCTCCTCCTCTCGTCTGTTGAGTATAAATATCGCGGTAGATATCGCAGCGTGACATAAGTTCGTCGTGCGTTCCGACGTCGCATATGTGTCCGCCGTCCATAACGACTATCATGTCGGCATCCATCACCGACGCTACACGCTGAGCGATGATGATCTTGGTCGTCTCGGGAATGTACTGCTTGAAGCCCATGCGTATCAGTGCATCGGTCTTCATATCGACGGCGCTCGTAGAGTCGTCGAGGATCAGTATTTTCGGCTTTTTCAGCAGAGCGCGTGCGATGCAAAGACGCTGCTTCTGCCCGCCGGATACATTCGCACCTCCCTGCTCTATCATCGTTTCGTAGCCGTTCGGGAACTGACTTACGAACTCATCTGCCTGGGCAAGCCTGCATGCTTCGCGGATCTCATCATCGGTAGCATTTTCATTGCCCCATCTGAGATTTTCGTTTATCGTGCCCGCAAAAAGAAGATTCTTCTGAAGCACCATTGCGACCTGATCGCGCAGAACGTTGATGTCGTAATTGCGTACGTCTATGCCGCCGACCTTTACCGAGCCTTCGCTCACGTCATAAAGGCGCGGGATGAGCTGAACAAGGCTTGATTTTCCCGAGCCCGTGCCGCCGAGTATACCTACGGTCTGACCCGAGCCGATGTGAAGATCAATGCCTTCAAGAGCGTTTTTCTCGGCTTTTTCCGAATATTTAAAGTTTACGGAATCGAAATCGACCGAACCGTCTTTCACGCTCATCACCGGCTCGGCAGGGTCAGTGAGAGAGGGCTTTTCATCAAGCACCTCATAGATACGGCGCGCCGATTCCGCCGAGAGAGTGAGCATGACACACACCATCGCCACCATCATGAGTGACGAAAGTATCTGGAATCCGTATGTGAGCATTGCGGAGAGCTGACCGACATCGATATATGTGCCGTTGCTGCCTATTATCAGCCGCGAGCCGATATAAAGCACAAAGACCATATTGAAGTAAATGCATATCTGCATCAGAGGTGAGTTGAGTGCAACTATACGCTCGGCGTGAGTGAAATCCTTGCGTATCTCTTCGGAAGCGCGGGTGAATTTTTCCTTTTCGTAATCCTCGCGCACAAAGCTCTTGACGGCACGCATTGCCGAAACGTTTTCTTCAATGGACTCGTTGAGCTTGTCATACTTGCGGAATACGCTTCTGAATGCGGGCATTGCTTTGCGCGCAATAAGAAAAAGTCCGACAGCGAGGAACGGTACAACGATAACGAACATCGTGGAAAGACTGCCGCCCATGATATACGCCATAATGATCGAGAAGATCAGCATGAACGGGCAGCGGATCGCCATTCTGATGATTATCATGAAAGCCATTTGCACGTTTCCGACGTCTGTGGTCATTCTCGTCACGAGAGACGAGGAAGAAAACCTGTCGATGTTGGCAAACGAATACTTTTCAATGCATTCGTACATATCATGACGCAGATTTCGTGCAAATCCCGCGCCTGCCTTGGCGGCTGTTATCGCAGCGAGAGTGCCGCAGAGCAATGAAGCGCAAGCCATTGCCGCGAGAATGAGACCGTCGGTTATAATGCTTTCAAGGGCAACTCCGTTTGTGTTCAGATTGTTGATAAGCATTGCGATGCGGTAAGGAATGAGGCACTCGATGATCGCCTCACCGAGTATGAACAGCGGAGTCAGCCATGCTGCCGTTTTGAATTCCCTTACGCACGCGTAAAGTCTTTTCAGCATAAAACCATCCTTTCTTACAGTAGATAGGGTAATACTTTGAGAGAGCAACATTGGATATTATATCACAATATAAAAAATAATTCAACCTTGCGAATCAGTTTACATGATAAACTTTTGTCGGTACGCATTCCGCAGCGCCGGCCGAACGGAGAATGTTGTGTCATGTTGATGCAAGGTGGAATATGATGTTATCAGCCGATAACAAAAGAAACTGGAGAACTCAAATGAATTATCTGTATGAAATATGCCCGGGGCAGCGTGCAAAAGTGCGTAATGTCAATGCGCCGGCGAGCCTGCGGCAACGTCTGCTCGATCTCGGACTTGTGCCGGACACCGTGATCGAGTGTGTCGGAAGGAGCCCGGGAGGAGACCCGAGCGCATACCTTATACGCGGCGCGGTCATCGCCTTGAGAAGAAAGGATTGCGGCGGTATAACCGTTTGGCCGGACTGATACCATGGGACTTACATACGATTCCACCGGCAAGGGTGCCGCGGGGCACCACACGCGGCATAGCGGCGCGCCGTACATAACGATCGCGCTTGCGGGAAATCCGAACGTCGGAAAAAGCACGCTTTTCAATAATCTCACCGGGATGAATCAGCACACCGGAAACTGGCCGGGCAAGACCGTTGTCAGTGCCGAAGGCATATTTGAATACGGGGACAGGAAATACCTGCTCGTAGATCTGCCCGGAACATACTCGCTGCGCGCTCACTCTCCCGAAGAAGAGGTTGCACGGGACTTCATAATTTACGGCAGAGACGGAACTCCGCCTGATGCTGTTGCGGTGGTGTGCGACGCGACCTGCCTTGAGCGCAACCTGAACCTTGTGCTTCAGACAAATGAGATCGCCGAGCGTGTGCTCGTGTGCGTCAACCTTATGGATGAAGCCAAAAGAAAAGGTATCCGCATTGATCTCGGCCTGCTCTCACAACGCCTCGGTGTGCCGGTGATAGGCATGTCGGCAAGAAACAAACGCAGTACGGCTGCGTTCGGAAAGGCGATATCCGATCTTTTGCGTATACCTCCGATGATGCACACCGAAAAAGATGCCGACGACGACGAACATACGGCAGTCACACGCATAAATCGTGCCGAGGATCTCTGCCGGGGCGTTGTAACGTGTTCGGGAGAGGGCGGCTATTCGGCCAAGGATCGCAGACTTGATCGGATCCTGACCGGCAAAGCAGTCGGATATCCGGTCATGATATTGCTGCTCGCGCTTGTATTCTGGATAACCATAGAGGGAGCCAATTACCCGTCGGCTCTGCTCAGCCGCATGTTTTCATACCTTGAAGAACGGTTCTCGGCACTTTTGAGTTGCTGCGGCGCTCCGTGGTGGCTGCGCGGCGCGCTTGCGGACGGTGCGTTTCGCGTTCTCGGGTGGGTGGTGTCGGTCATGCTGCCGCCTATGGCTATATTCTTTCCGCTTTTTACGCTGCTTGAGGATTCGGGGTATCTGCCTCGCATTGCATATAATCTCGACCGACCGTTCTGCCGCTGTCATGCCTGCGGAAAACAGGCGCTTACGATGTGCATGGGATTCGGCTGCAACGCTGCGGGAGTCGTCGGCTGCCGCATAATAGATTCGCCGCGCGAACGATTGCTGGCTGTCATCACCAACAGCTTTGTTCCCTGTAACGGCCGTTTTCCGGCAATAATCACGCTGCTCACGCTTTTTGCCGCCGTCGGCAGCGGGATCATCCGCTCGGTGTTTTCCGCACTTATGCTTATAACGGTGGTACTAATAGGAGTGGGAGCTACGTTTCTTGCCACAAAACTGCTGTCAATAACACTTCTGCGCGGCGAGCCATCGTCGTTTGCGCTCGAACTGCCGCCTTACAGGAAGCCTGAGATAGGTCGTGTGATCGTGCGCTCTTTGCTTGACCGCACACTTTTTGTGCTCGGGCGTTCCGCTGCGGTCGCAGCGCCTGCCGGGCTTGTGATATGGGCGCTTGCAAATATGAAGCCGGACGGCGTGAGCCTTCTCAGCACTGCGGCTGCCGCCGTCGATCCCGTGGGCAGAGCCATAGGGCTTGACGGTGCTATTCTGCTCGGCTTTATACTCGGCATCCCCGCAAACGAGATCGTTTTGCCGATCATCATGATGATCTATCTTGCGTCAGGCAGCGTTCCCGGGATCGCGGGCGACAGCGCATTGCGTGACATTCTGATATCAAACGGTTGGTGTCTGCGCACCGCTGTATGCTTTGTGATTTTTTCGCTTATGCACTGGCCCTGCTCAACTACGCTTTTTACAATAAAGAAGGAAACAGGCAGCGTGAAGTGTACAGTACTTGCGGCGTTGATACCCACGCTGTTCGGTTTCCTTCTGTGCGCCGTTGTCAATGTGCTGTGGGTGCTTATCGGCGGATAGTCGACATCTCACTCATTTGCTTTCATTGCTTCGACCATATCAATGCGCTTTATCACGGGATACATCATAAGGTCGACCGCAGCGGCAAATCCCGCGGTGACGAGCGCAGCCCAAAGGTAGCTCGCCGCGTATACGCTTCTTCCGAACATTACTGCATCGACCTCGGCTGTTCTTACGACGAACGAATGCAGCCAGACGCCGAACGCAAAGCCGACAAGAATACCTACTACGGTGAGTATTCCCGTTTCACGGTAGATGTATGACGCGGTCTCGGAATTGTGGAAGCCGAGGACACGCAGAGTCGCAAGCTCTTTTCTGCGTTCGCAGATGTTTATATTTGTGAGGTTGTATACAACGATAACGGCAAGCAGACCGGCCGAAAAGATCAGCACCATTACGATATAGTCGATCTTTTTTACGGTGTTTGAAAAGCTTTCGCGTATCGTCTGTGAAAATGTCATCATAAGGATATTGCCGCTTTTCAGTATTTCCTGCGCCGCGGCGTCGCGTGACTCCGCGTCATCGGCTGTTAATCCCACAAGAAGCATATTGGTTTCGGATTTGTGTCCGAATGCGGCTTCATACGTCTTGTCGGTCATGTAGCAATAGCTTGTGACGTAATTTTCGGTTATACCGGCGACTCTTACGGCGGCTGTCATACCGTCGGCATCCTGAAGTTCTACTGTGTCGCCGACCTTCACGCCAAGTGTCTCGCATATTTTTTCGGTTAGTATCACGCCGTCTGTATCCGCGGTGAAATCAATGCTCTTTCCGCTTTTGCGTTCGCGCAGCGTAACAAAATCGCGGAAGGAGCCGGGATCATCCGTTACCTGTATTGCAAGACCTTCCTTCCCTATCTTTCCCGATTCGGTATGCATGGCAAGATACCCTCTTGTGTACCCGGAAGCGAGAAAGTCGGAAAGCTCGCGGTCGGTGCCGACATCGGTGCCCGACGAAACGTAGACGGTGAGGTCATACTTATATATATCTCCGAACTGCTTATCCACTATGTCGTGTATCGAGTCACGCAGCCCGAATGCGGTCAGAAGCAGCGCCGTGCAACCCGCGATGCCGAAAACGGTCATGAAGAAACGTTTCTTGTATCGGATTATATTGCGCACCGTAACCTTTGCCGTAAATCCGAGATGGCGCCAGATGATGGAGATACGTTCGAGGAATATCCTCTTCCCGGCTTTCGGTGCACGCTGACGCATGAGGGATGCGGGGCGTTCGCGCAGCTCGGATATGCAGGCTGCAAATGTTGCGGCGGAGGTGCAGACTATTGCTATCGGTGTTATGATGGCAAAGTAATTCCACCTGAACGGCGTGAGTGTCGCGGGCACATCATAGAGCATCGAGTACGCACCGGCTATGACCTTGGGTAGCGAGCGGAAGCCTATCGCTGCGCCGACAAGACTGCCGAGCGCGCTGGCGAGCACCGAATAGGCGAGATAATATGCCATTATCACGCCGTCGGAATACCCGAGTGCTTTGAGCGTGCCCATCTGTGTGCGTTCCTCTTCTACCATACGCGTCATTGTCGTAAGAGCTACAAGTGCAGCAACAAAGAAGAAAAATACGGGAAATACACGGGCTATCGCATTTATCTTGTTGGAATTGCCGCGATAGCTGTTGAAGCTGATATTGTCACGGCGGTCGGTTATATACCACGAGGGCGTGTCAAGGCTTTCGAGCTTTTCCTCGGCGTCTTTTATCTTCGTTTCGGCATCGGCAAGCTCCTCACGGGCTTTTTTCTCCGATTCATCATATTCGCGGCGGGCGTCGGCAAGCTTATTTTTTTCTGTTTCGATCTTCCCTGCCGCGTCGGAAAGGCTTTTCTCCGATTCTCCGAGCGCCGTCTCATAGCCATTCAATTCGGTATCGGCTGCATCGAGCGAGGCTCTTTGCTCCGCTGCCGTTTTTTCGATCGCCGCAAGTGCTGCTTCAAGCGCTGCCGTGTTGCTGCCGTATTTACGCTCGGCATTGGCTTTTGATGCCGCAACCGTGCGTTCGAGCGTTTCATAGGCAGACGTTAATTCGCTGCGCTTTGCTTCGATCTCTGCTTTTTTGGCGGTGTATTCCGCTCTCGAAGCTTCAAGCTTTGCCTCGGCATCCTTTATCTGAGTCTCGGCGTCATCTATCTTGCCTTTGGCGGCGGCAAGCTCGCGGTCTGCGCGGTCCTTGGAATCGTTATACTGTTTTTTGGCATCCGCGATCTCGGCGGAAGCGTTGCTTTTTATCGATTCAAATCTTATATCGCTGCGTTCCTTGCCGAAATCGTCAAGCTTCTCTTCGGCGTTGTCAACGAGCTCAAAATATTTGTCGGAAAAGGTGTTAAGCTCTGCCGCACCGGTAAGGCGCAGGAATATATCCGTGTACGGCTCGAGCGCATAGCATTCGGGATACACGAACATTATGACGTTTACCCTGCCCGTGCCGACGGTCGAAGGCTCGCGTTCGATCGACATATACTGCGGGCAGCGCACGATTCCGGAGACCGTAAGGGATTCGAACGCATATGTTCCTTCGATATCGCGGTTTGAGGCGGATATCGTGAAGACCTCGCCGACCTTATGGTCGGAGGTGTAGCCGTTCGGTGAAGCGATAAGGCATTCGCCGGCGTTTTCCGGCATTCTTCCGTCAACAAGTTCAAAATCGTTTATGAACCCGTCGCTGCCGCGTGCGGAAAGGTCAACTCCGTACACGCGTGTGACATATGCCTCGCCGAGGCAGTCGAGATTGACGTCGGTGACGCGCGCGGGCATTGCCCTGTCAACGCATTCAAGCTTCGAGAGCTCATCCGCGTCGTCGTCGGTAAGCCCCATCGTTCCCTTGACGTCTATATCAAAAAAACGGTAGTCATCGTAATACTTGTCAGCAGTGAGCTGCATATCCGGCGCGGTGGACAAAAGCCCGCCGAGAAAACCGACGCCTACCGCAACGATCGCAAGTATCGAAAGAAACCTTGATTTTGTGCGGTACACGCTGCGCAGGATCATCAGAAAATATGTTTTCTTCATTCTCCGTTACCACTCGATCTCGCTCACGGGCACGGGCGAAGGATTCTTTTCGCACGAAACGATCTGACCGTTCTTTATCCTTATGATGCGGTCTGCCATTTTGGTCAGCGCACTGTTGTGTGTTATGACGATGACCGTCTTGCCGGTGCTGCGGCAGCTGTCCCAAAGGAGCTTGAGTATGCTTTTGCCTGTCTGGTAGTCAAGAGCGCCCGTAGGCTCGTCGCAAAGCAGGAGCTTGGGGTTTTTGGCAAGGGCGCGTGCGATGGAAACGCGCTGCTGCTCTCCGCCCGAGAGCTGTGCCGGAAAGTTCTGTGCACGTTCCTCAAGTCCGACTGAACGCAGCACGTCAGCTGCCGGGAGCGGGTCGCGGCTTATTTCGCCGGCAAGCTCAACATTTTCAAGCGCTGTGAGGTTGGGAACAAGGTTGTAAAACTGAAAAACGAATCCGACGTCATATCTGCGGTAATCGGTCAGTCTTTTCTTGCTGAACGAACTCACCTCATCGCCGTCGAGCATGATCTTTCCGCTGTCGCAGACATCCATGCCGCCAAGTATGTTGAGAAGTGTCGTCTTTCCGGCACCTGAGGGACCGACGACAACGCAGAACTCGCCCTTATCGACCGTAAAATTTAGATTATCGGCAGCAGCGATCACATTCTGCCCCATTTTATAGTATTTGCAGACGTTTTCAAAACTGATATAAGCCATTGCACACCATACCTTTATTCTGAGTTATTCAGTCGTGCTCAAAGTGATATCCGTATTTTTTCATATCGACGTAATAATCATTTTCGCGTCGCACCGACGGTACGCCCTCGGCTTCAAGCCGTTCCTTCTGTATCAGCGGACCGCCCATGCCGAAATGCGGTGCCAGACGCCCCTCGCAGTTCACTACACGGTGGCAGGGCAGCGCGATCGGGTCGCGGTTGAAATGCAGAATGTTTCCTACCGCCCGCACAGCGCGCGGGCTGCCTGCTGCAGCCGCGACCGCCGCATAAGATGCAACACGTCCCGCGGGGATGGACGCAACGGCGGATCGTACTCTGTCGGCAAACGTCCCACCTTCTGCCGTGCGCTCTTTCACGCCGGTCATGTCGTCAGTCAAGCTGCGCCAGCCATTCGGCGGCGGAAGTGTCCGACGACATACGCCAGTCGCCGCGCGGCGAGAGTGCAACGGTACCGACCTTCACACCGTCGGGAATGCAGGAGCGCTTGAACTGCTGTGCAAAGAAACGGCGGCAGAAAAGGCGCAGCGTCTTTTTTATATATTCATCGTCATACGTTCCCGCAAAGCTGAGCTTTGCAATACGGTAGAGCTTTTCGGGAGAATATCCCGCGCGTATCATATAATAAAGGAAAAAGTCGTGCAATTCGTATGTGCCGAGGATGTCCTCTGTGCGCTGGTTTATCTCGCCCGGCTTTGACGGCACAAGCTCGGGTGAGACGGGAGTGTCGAGAATATCGCAAAGCACTGCTGCAAGCTTTTCGTTTCCGCAGTTGTCGGCGTAATGACGCACGACGTAGCGGACAAGCGTTTTAGGGACGGTGCAGTTTACGCCGTACATCGACATATGGTCGCCGTTATAGGTCGACCAGCCGAGTGCGACCTCCGAAAGGTCACCGGTACCGATAACTATTCCGCCGGTCTGGTTTGCGATATCCATAAGGACCTGCGTGCGTTCGCGTGCCTGAGCATTCTCGTATGTCACATCGTAATTATCAAGCGTGTGTCCGATGTCATGAAGGTGCTGCTCTGCGGCTGCGGCGATATCGACGCAGCGAAAGTCGGTGCCGAGCAGCAGCGAGAGATCCTCGGCGTTGCTGCGCGTGCGCTTTCCTGTGCCGAAGCATGGCATTGTGACTGTCAGAACGTCGGATGCCGGGCGTCCGAGCTTTTCCATGGCGCGTACTGCAACGATAAGGGCGAGCGTGGAATCAAGACCGCCCGAGATGCCTACTACGGCTGTCTTTGCTCCGGTGTGCTTCAGGCGCTTTGCAAGCGCGACGGACTGCATATCAAGTATAAGCCCGCAGCGGTTGCCGCGTATACCGTCATTCTCGGGAACGAACGGGCGGCGTGCAAAGGTGCGCTCAAGATGCGTCTCGGTGAGCTCGTCGCCGAATGAGATCTTTGTGTATCCCGCGTCGTCGCCGCACCTGAAAACGTTGTTTTTTGAGCGTTCGAATGTGAGCTTTTTAACGTCAATGTCGGCGGTGAGCATCTCTTCGCCAGAGAACGGCTTTTTTTCGGCGAGCATTGCGCCGTTTTCGCAGATCATCGAATGTCCCGCAAATACAAGATCGGTGGTCGATTCGCCCGAACCCGCGGATGTGTAAATGTAGCCGCAGATATTGTGCGCGGAGTTTTGCGATATGAGGCTGCGGCGGTATTCCGCCTTGCCGATAAGCTCGTTCGACGCCGAAAGGTTGACTATAACTGTCGCACCGGCGGCACAGTGCGATACCGACGGCGGCATCTGTCCCCATACATCCTCGCATATTTCCGCTGCAACGGTCAGCTCGTCAAGATGATCGTGACAGAAAAGCAGCTTTGTTCCGAATGGGCAGGTCTGCCCAGCATAGCTCACCGTTTCGGTGACGTCTTTGGCGGATGTGAACTGGCGTATTTCGTAGAACTCGCCGTAATTCGGTATCAGGCTCTTCGGAACAAGACCGAGCAGTCTGCCGCGCCACAGCGCCGCGGCGACGTTATATATTTTTCCGGATCTTCTGAACGGCACACCGATGAAAATAAGCGTACCGAGGTCGGATGTTGCCGCTGCAACTCTTGCGGTCTCGCGCTCGGCGGCTTTTATGAGTGTATCATGGAAGAAAAGATCTTGACATGTGTATCCGGTGATGCCGAGCTCGGGAAAAACCGTTATCACAGCGCCCGTACCGGCAGTTTTTTTTGCAAGTTCGATAGTTTTATCTGCGTTGAATGCACAATCCGCGACCTTCAGCTCAGGGACTGCAGCGGCGACTTTTATAAATCCGTCTTTCATTTTTGAGGTCCTTCCTTATGTGTTTGTACCGGGAGCCTTCCCAGTTCTCTGATGTATTGAGCTGCATTGCGGTCGATAAGACGAAGAACGTCCTCTTCGCACGCCGCACGGCGCACAAGCGACGAGCTTACATCGCTCATATCGCCGTATGCCGGCAGATACATTGTTTCGCAGTGAGGATTGCGGTCATGATTGAACGCAGCCATTTCCTGCTCATACTCAAAATCGTCGGCATTGCGCACACCTTTTATTATCGCGCACGCTCCGAGTGCCGCAGCAAGATCGGCAAGATATCCGTCGGCGGTCATGACCGTCACGTTTTCGATATCAGCAAGCGACAGCTCCGCTATCTTTTTCCGCTCCGCGAAGCTGAAAAATCCTTTTTTGTCCGGGTTGACCATTATCGCAACTATGATCCGGTCAAAAAGGCGGGAAGAGCGTTCGATTATATTTTTATGACCTATCGTCATCGGGTCAAAGCTGCCCGGTATTATTGCAGTCCTCATTCCGATCCTCCGGCGCGCGGTTTAATGATCGTTACATACGCCGCTCCGTATACCGATTCTTTTACGATCTCAAATCTGTTCTTCAGCGCGGCATCTCCGCCGAACGGATCGGCTCCCCGCGCGGTCTCGCATATGACTACCGCGTCTTTATTCAGCAAACCGTGGTCCGCAAGCGCTGCAAGACATTTCGGAACAAGCCCCGAGGCATACGGCGGATCAATAAAAACGATATCGAACCGCAGCGCCCGCGCCGATGTTCGCAAAAAATCGAGCGAATCTCCGCCGACTATTCGACAGCGGTCTGAAAGATGCGTTTTTTCGGCATTTTTTTTGATCACAGCAACGGCTTCCGGCGACGAATCGCAGAAGACCGCAAACGCAGCTCCGCGGCTCAGCGCTTCAAGTCCCATCTGTCCGGAACCGGCAAAAAGATCGAGCACCGTTCTGCCGCGTATTCCGAATTGCAGACTCGAGAAAACCGCCTCCTTGGCGCGCTCGGCGGTGGGTCTTGTGGTCATTCCTTCGGGAGCCGCCAGCTTTGTGCCGCGTGCGCTCCCAGTGATTATACGCATCATAATAAAACGTCACCGTCCTTTCTGTTCATTGTCCTCTGTTTGTGCCTCGGGATGAAAATACTCGAACACCGCATATGCCTCGGCGTGAGATATGCCGTTCACAGCCGAAAGCGTTTCAAGATCGGCATTTTTTACCGCATTCAGCCCGCCGAGCGCCGAAAGCAACAGCTTTGCCTTGACGGGACCTATCCCGTTTATTTTTTCAAGAGTGGATGTACGGTAGGTCTTTCGCTTCGCTCCCGTCATTTTTGACACGGTAAAGCGGTGTACCTCCTCTTGAATGCGATATATAAAGCCGTAAATTCCTCTTTCGTGTGCAATGCTCACCTCGCCCTCTGGCGTAATGAGCGCGCGGGTCTTGTGATGATCATCCTTTACCATTCCCACAGCCGGTATGCTGACACCGGTTTTGCGCATTACATCAAGAGCGACACGCAGGTGCTCTTCACCGCCGTCGAGCAGGATGAGGTCGGGTATGATCGAGAAGGCTCCAGATTCATCGGAAAGATGCGCAAATCTCCGCGTGAGCGCCTCGCGCATGGCGCCGTAGTCATCGGCGCCGCCGGTCGATCTGATCGTAAAGCACCGGTAATCACGCTTCTGAAAACGTCCGTGATCGGTCACTATCATACCTGCGGTTATATGCTCGTCACCGAGGTTTGAAATATCATATGCTTCGATCCTTTCGGGCACGACCTCGAGTTTCAGCATTGCGGCAAGCTTCACCGAAACATCCTCGGCATGCGACGTGTCGCGGTTCATCCGCGCGGCGGCATCCTTGGCGTTCTCTGCCGCCATATCGCACAGCTTTCTGTTATCGCCTATGACAGGAATGCTCACTGCGACTTTTCTTCCCGCAATGCCGCTGAGATAATCGGAAAGGATACCGAGATCCTCCTCATCGCACTCAAAGCCGACGAGCAAACGCCGCGGTGCGTATCCGCTTTTTCCGTAATGCTCGCACAAAAGAGATACATATGCCTTTGAGTCGGCGATCGCATCACCGGTGATCGGGAAATCCATCTTGTCCACAAGCGCGCCGCCGCGTATCGACAGAAGCGACAGCATAGATATACTGTCATCAGAGTAAACGCCGCAGACATCCTGCTCGCAATCGGGCGCGGCGACGACCTTCTGTTTTTGCGAAAGAGCCTCGAGCGCTCTTATGGTATCGCGGCAGCGCGCAGCCGCTTCAAAAGCTTCTTTTTCCGCGTAAGCATACATTTCCGCTTCGAGCGAACGGCGGGCGGACGCGGTATTGCCGCGCAGCACGTCGGCGGCACAGTCGATAAGACCGCGATATTCGGCCTCACCGACATTTCCCGTGCACACGCCTCTGCATTGACCTATTCGGTAGTAAAGGCACGGTCGATCCTTGCCGATATCTGCGGGAAACTTCTTTTTGCAGGTCGGTAGCCCAAGTGTTTTATTGACGAGAGATATGACCGAAAAAACAGTAGAGGTCCCCGAGTACGGTCCGAAATACCGTGCTCTGTCGTCCTCCCTTTTGCGGCTCATAACAAGCCGAGGGTATTTTTCGGATGTGATCTTGATATACGGATAGGACTTTGCATCCTTCAGTTTTATATTGTACCGCGGTGTGTACTGTTTTATCAGCGTGTTTTCAAGCGTCAGCGCTTCCATTTCGGTGTCACAGAGAATATACTCGAAACGGTCCACCGACGACGTCATTCGCTGTGTTTTCAGATTTTTTTCACCGTTGCGAAAGTACTGCGACACACGGTCGCGCAGCTTGCGCGATTTTCCGACATAAATGACCTTTCCGCGCGCGTCCTTCATTATATACACACCGGGACTGAGCGGGATCAGGCACGCTTCCCTTAGAAGGCGCAGACGTCTTTCCTCGTTGCTTTCGGAAGCGGTACGAACCGACGTGATTCCGTTATCCATGGCGAGCGTTCCTTTCGGGTGAATTAAAAAATGAAAAGACAAACAGGGCTGTTGCGCTAACGCGCCCCAGCCCTTGAAGTTCTGCCGGCGACGTGCGCCGCCGTTCCGGTAAGCATGTCACCGAAAAAGCAGAATCTACCGATACGGTCGAAAGCATTCGACGGTATGACACCTTATCTTACACCTTTGACCGTTTCCGGATCATTCCGCGAAACCGCTGTTGATAAGCTCTTCCAGACCGTCGAGCGCAGCCTTTTCATCCGGACCGTCTGCGATAAGCGTTACGGTCATTCCTTTGGCAATGCCGATGGAGAGTACACCGAGAAGGCTCTTTGCGTTCATTTTGCGGTCATCCTTCTGAATCCAGATGGAAGAGTTGTAAGAGTTGGCTTTCTGAATGAAATAAGTAGCGGGTCTTGCATGCAATCCGCCGTTGTTGTTTATGGTAACATCGCGTGAGATCATATCCGACTCCTTAATAAGCCATTCGGCACACTTTTAAACTTATTTAATATTATAACTTAGGTCACATTTAAAATCAATAGACAAAATGAATGATATTTACCCTTGCTTGTCGCGTCTGATTCGGTAATTTTTTAACATAATGCGGCATACGCCGGATCAAGCTCATACACTCGACTGCTTTTTTGGACGCCGTGCGACATTTGCTGTCATTTTGCCGTCCCGGAAGGTGCAAGCTTTGTAACGGTAACGGTAAGGTCGACTGTGCGAAGCCTGAGTGTGACGGTGCATCCCGGTGCAAGATGAACTCCGTCCGGCGTCACATATCCGCCGTCGGTGCTGACGAGATCGCACTCAATGATACCGCTTATGTCTATCAGTGTATTTTCCGGGTAATGCACATCTATCGGTGCGCCATCATCCCCGGTTGTGTGCAGCACGGCTGGCGAATATGCAGGCTGAGACGACAGCTTGCCTATAAGCTCATCACCGAGATATACATCTGTGTCGGTCTCAATGGCATCATATGTCGTGTATCGTATTTCCGAGGCGGTGAATTCAAGCCGGCATTTATCGGTCTTGCGGCTGAATACATTGCTGTCGGAAACGCTGCGTATCACGACCGATGCAACCGATATCAGAAGCAGCAGGATTATTACAATATCCGCGGCACCGAATCTTACCTTGCTTTTTTCGGATCTTGCCGTGCCGGTGCTCTCATCGTATTTCATTTTGAGCCTCCTGTTTCGGTAATGCTTATGCAGCTACCGGTACCCTCAAAGCCGGGCAGGCTTATACCGTATTCGGCACCTATCGCTATGCGGCGGCCGTTGACCGTATATCCGCGCGAGCTGTCGTAGCCCGCCTGTGCCGTAACTGTGATGAGCAGCGTTGAAAGACCGGGATATTCGTCTGTTACGACCTCTCCGGAGGCGGCATCATACCTTACAGTGCTGTACGGTGTGACCTCTACCTCAGCGCTTATATTTCCGAGTGATACCGACGTACCTTTCTCTGTAACGGGATCGTCCACCGCGATACCTGCGGCAAGTTCGCGCTTTACACCTTTTACCTCGATCGTGTATGTCACGGTGACATTGTTTTTTTCGGGAAGGCGCAGGATCCCGCCGGGAAGATATGCGAGCAATGTGACGGCAAGCACCGCGACAATGATGATTATTATCAACGCGTCGAGTGCATTGAACCGTTTTCCGGAACGACGCGGCGCTTTTTCTGCCGCGCGGTCAGAAGATTTCATGATATTGATTCCTTTCCTGAGATCACTCACGTCCGAGCAGGACCGTGACATCGGCAGCCTTTTCATTCGATTCGGCTGCGCTGCGCTCCGCAGCGGATCTTTTTATTTCCTGCAGCCGAATATCTGCAGCGGCGGATGCAAGACCCGCAACAGCCCAGAACATGAAAAGCACCGTGTTGTTATACCACACAAAGTCAAAAAAGCCCGAGATCGTAAGCGCAATAACACCGCAGATGCAGCCGCCGCACATAACGGACAGTTTTTTATCGGTCGACAGCCTGACGCACTCGGCTGACTTCTGCCAGATAAAAACGAGCGCTGTCAAAAACACAATAAGCCCCGCTATGCCGAGCTCTGTCAGCGTTTGAAGCCACAGGCTGTGCGCGTGAGAAGCGTGCCATACCTCGGGAGCTGCGACACGGACATAGACCTGCGTGAAAACATCCTCGCCGATACCGATGCCTCCGCCGGAATATCTGCCTATGATGCGGCATACTCCGTTCCATATCCTGACGCGGTAGTAGTTTGCACTGTCCGAAAGAGAGATTATGCTGTCGATCCGCGCGCCGAGTGTATTCGGAAGGAGGATGCATGCGAGAGACACGGCAGTGGTTGCTGCCGGAACGACGGCGATCGCGCGCGGCGTCATCATCAGCATAAACATGAATGCCGAGACTGCAAGACCTATCCATGCTCCGCGCGACCATGTCACGACCGTACAAAGAAGCAGCGAAAGTGCCGAAAATCCGGCAATAAACCTGCTGCGGGCATCGCTTCCGAGCACAAATGCGGCAAGAGACAGCGGGAATACGGTTATGATGAAATACGCAAGTGTGTTCGGGTTGGAAAAAACAGATGTGCTGCGGCCGGCAATATCGGCAAACAGGCTGCTGTCAAGCCAATCGTAAGTGGCTTGACCGAGCATATACTGCGCTATACCCGCAAATGAAATAAGTGTCGCCGAGATCAACACAAGTCTTATACAGGCAACGAGTCTTTGTCTGTTCTTCACGGTATTGACCGCAAGAAAGTAAACAAGCATCATGGAGACGCGCAGAATGGCTTCGGTGGGATCGCCGCCACCGGGAATAAAAAATCCGCCCGCCAACGTAAGCAGAAGGAATGCCGTAACGGCAGCCTCTGCGGGACCGAACACCATCGTTCGTTTGCCGCGGAGAAGCTTTATCGTATATCCCACAGCCGACAGAAGTGTGACGGCTGCAAGTATCGCCGACGGATGTCCCGTGATACTGAGGAACGGTGCGGTAAGCAGCGCAAGCGAAACCCCGGACTCGGGATATGCCAGAAGCAATGAGATCAGTACAACAAGGAACAAAGCAAGCAGGAATATATACGGAGGAATGAAATACGTCAGCATTCCCGCGGCAATTCCCGCAATGATCGCCCAGCTGCGAACCGCTCCGGATACTGCAGTACGTGTACGGCGTCCCGCGGCCGAAGCTCCGCGCACATCGGAAAGCAGAGCACGTATCAGAACACTGCTGCCGAGTGCCGCCGAAAGCGTTTTTGTGCTGAAAAGCAGCGGCAAAGCCAGTATAATGAGCGCGATCCCGCAGAAAAGGTCGCGAAACGATGCAGCTGTCGCAAACAGAGCATACTTTTTTATAAGGAATATCAGCGATGTGTATATTCCGAATGTGGCAAAAAATGCACCGTATGTCTTTGCCGGGCAGCCAAGTGCCTTTGTCTTTAACTGCTCCGCGAGATTCATGAAAATGGATTTCTCAAAGCATCGCGCGATAAGACGCTTCGCGCGTCGGACAATACCGCGTCCGTGCGTGGCATGGCGGACCGCGGCGGCTATGACGGAGGAATCGAATTTTTCTTTTTTATCGGAATATGACGTCATGAAGGAACCGATAATACCGTTCTCGGTCTGTTCGCTGCATTTGTCGCACAGAGAACCGAAAACACTTTCGTTTTTCTCCTTGGCGTGACGATCGTTTTCAGGTCTTCTTTCTTTCGTTTCCGGCATACAGGTGTGTTCCTCCTTTCGTGCATTGTGAAATATATGCGAACTCAGTCTTCTTTGCCGTCAAGAAGATCCGGACGCATCTTTGCGGTCATTTCAGCCGCTTTTTCGGCTCTCCAGCGATCGATATTGGCGTGATGCCCCGAGATCAGTACATCGGGTACCTTTACGCCGTGAAATTCATATGGTCGGGTATACTGAGGGTATTCGAGCAGCCCGTCCGATAGGCTTTCGCTTTCAAAGCATTCGGGCGCAGGCAAAACGCCGGGAACGGTCCTTGCCACGGCATCTACAAGTATGCAGGCGGGTATCTCTCCGCCCGTCAGCACATAATCGCCCACGGATATCTCCTCGTCGACTATTTCGTCTATTATCCGCTGATCCACACCCTCGTAATGACCGCAGAGTATGATAAGTCTGTCATAGTTTTCTGCCAATCCGACTGCGCGCGCCTGCTTCAGCACACTTCCCTTCGGCGACATGAATATGACCCGCGTGCGCAGACTTTCCCACTCCGGGACGGAGCGTCTTACAGACTCATAACAATTGAAGATTGGAGGTGCCGCCATGAGCATTCCCTTTCCGCCCCCGTAGGGTGTATCATCCACGCGGCGGTTTTTGTCTTCGCTGTAATCACGGATATTGTATACGTTGACCTCAATAGCCCCGCTCCTGCGTGCTCTGCCGATTATACTCTCGGACAGTACCCTGTCGACAAGCTCGGGGAAAAGGGTCATTATATCGAATCTCATCATCAATCAAACATTCCCTCTATCGGGCGCACGCGTATCGCGCTTTCGATATCGACCGATATGACGAATTCGGGCACGGCAGGCATCATCCGTTCGCCGTCCGGCGTTGCTATGCAGTAAATGTCCGAGGCTCCCGCATTAAAAACATCGGTAAGGACACCGTATTCCCTGCCCGTGTCGGCATCAATGACCGGCAGTCCGATAAGGTCCGCTATAAAATGTGCACCTTCCGGTACTGGAAGGTCGTTACGCGCGGCGTAAACGGTCAAGCCGCGCAGCTTTTCGGCATCCTCGGGAGTATCGGTCCCCTCGAGGTGTGCAAGCACAAAGCGCTTCTGCACCGACGCACGCATGATCGTGCATCGGCGGTAGGCACCGTTCTCAGCAAAGTAAATGCACGGAAGCGACGCGAGAACGTCCGGCGTGTCGCACCACGATTCGAGCTTAACGGTTCCGTCAAGCCCGTGTATATTTATTATCTTTCCGCATTCGAGATATTCCGCCGGAACATGCCGGACGTAGGTAGTGTCAGATCCCATGTGACTCCTTGATTATCGGCAGGGAGGATATAATTCCCTTTGTTCGTTACAGATAGTATATCACATTCATATATTTTTTTCAATATTAGCGGACGTTTTTTGCACCTGAAACGCAATAGTTTACAATTCGTTATTGAAACGGCGAACAAAACGGTGTATAATGTGGGTAATATTTCATCCGGAGGATCACAATATGCCTGTTTTCTTGACATCAGAAGCCACAAGCAATCCTGCAAGCATGTGGACCACGGTCTTAATGATCGTTCTCATGCTGGCGGTATTCTATTTCTTCTTCATCCGTCCCCAGCGCAAGCAGGAAAAAGAAACTAACGAAATGCGCAACAATCTCGCGGTAGGCGATGAGATTGTTACGATCGGCGGAATAATCGGTATCATCATTGCCATCAGCAGTGAGGACACCGTAACGATCGTTACCAGCCGCGACCGCACACGTCTTCACATTCTGAAGAGCGCGATATCCAGAGTCACCGTTCCCGTAAACGGCGGCAATGACGACAAGTCTTCCGATTCAAAGAAGGACAAGAGCGACGCCAAGTCCGACAAGAAAAAAGCCAAGGAAGACGAAGCCAAGGATCAGAAATCGGATAAATAATTTTCTTGATAAATATTACGCCCGCTGACCGAACGACGGTTAGCGGGCGTAATATTTTTTATTTTCGGTACATAGAATTCCATGTGAATATCAGATGGAAAGGTTGGTACTGTTTTATGGATAGATCCGGCGGAAAAGCTGTTACTGTGTCGGATAGGAAACGTCGCGGAGCTCCTGCCGGCGCCGGACTGTGGATTACCTCGCTGACCGGCGCGGCGGTGTCGGTGCTCTCGGGGCTCATTGCCCTGCTTCTGGCGGCTTTTGTCGCATATTCGTCGGAGGATCCGGACTCGATTGCATTCCCTCTTTCTGCGGCAGCGCTTTACATAGGCGCATTGGCGGGTGGGATCGTATGTTCGCACCGTGCGCACAGGACGGCCCTTGCCGAATCCGCAATAGCCGGAGCCGTACAGAGCGCACTTATGCTTATCGTTTCGGTCTTTCAGTCCGAACATTACAGGTATTCGCTCCTTTTAAAATTGCTGCTTCACGCCGGTGTATTTGCCGCATACATGCTCGGAGCATACCTCGCAAGACCTCGCATCAAACGCCCGGGGAGATCGCGTGCCGCCCGGAAAAGGCGCGCATAACAACGACGCAAAAAGTTTTTTCGGAAATTATTTTGTAATAGTTGCATCATGCGCATGCTCTGTTGCGCTTGATATTTGTTATTTGTGAATGAATAATTGGGCATTTTGACTATAAATCACGGTTTTTGTTGACACCCGTTATTTTTGATGATAAAATTAGTTGATATTTTCAGCGGAAATATCGGACAACAACGCCGCCGCAAATGACAGCAAAGACAAAAAGCATCCCCGTGCGTCACGGACGACCGTTCGGGCCGGCGCTTATCATCTCAAGGTGCGGTGAGGCATCCCGCCGGCGCAGTTCGTGTCATGCCGGCACGACACGCCGTAAAACAGAGCAATGAAAGAACTCTTGATCAACACGGCTTTGAGCGATGAAGAAATGAAAAAGCTTCGCTCCCGTGAAGACCCGGCATTCCCCTACCTTTTTGCCATAGTGGGCGATATTTCGGTCAAATCCGAATATTGCCGCAACGTGCTGCTCGTAAGTGAGAAAAAGATCGACACCTACGAGATCGACACCGACCACTTCGGCAGGTCCGTTGCGCTTGATGAAGTCGAATCGGCTCAGAACAAGCGTATGTACGGCAACGCCCTTCTCCGACTCAAGCTGAAGAGCGGAGAGACGGTGAACATCTTCCGTTACACATTCAGCGTCAACGCCCTCAGTGAAGCCGCCGCGGGGTTCATAGGCACCGTCTCATCGGGCGGTAACGTAGATGAAGCCTACGACTGCATGAAGGCTGTTTACGAAAAGCAGCTTTCTGTCTGCCCGAAGTGCGGCAGAACACTGTCGTCCCCGGGCGCCACCTGCATACATTGCGCAAGCAAGAAAAAGGTCGTGGCAAAGCTCGGCAAGTATCTGATACCCGAGATAAAACAGCTTGTGTTTTCGATCCTGCTAGCAGTTACGTCGACATCTCTTTCCCTTATCCCGCCGATGCTCACCAAGAGCCTTGTTGACGACATACTACCCAACAGAAATGCGGAAAAGCTGACATATGTTGCGATAGGGCTTGTCGCTTTGCATATCATGACTCATCTTATAGGCGCCGTACGCGGCACCGTGCTTCGCAAGGCGGGCGACAGGATAATACTTAACCTCCGCAATGATGTTTTTGAAAAAGCGCAGTATCTTCCGATGCGCTTTTACGACAAGACCTCCACCGGTGCGGTCATCAACCGTATAAGCGGAGACAGCAACACACTTCTCGGTTTCATGCTGCGTATAACGCAGGAGGTCGTGGTCGAATTCTTCAAAATGATAGGCATCATAGTTGTGATGCTCATCATGAACCCCAGGCTTACGCTCCTTTCCCTCATACCCGTGCCGCTTGTCGTTATCGGTGCACGTATATTCGGGAAAAAGATAAGACCGTTCTATTTGCGCATATGGCGCCGCTGGACGGCTGTCGCGTCTGTGCTTACGGATACGATCCCCGGCATACGCGTCGTCAAATCATTTACAAATGAGGAAGGCGCGGCAAAACGGTTCAAAAAAGAAAACCAGGAATGGTACAATACCGACGCAAGCGCCGCGGCGATACTCAATGCGTTCCCGGCGATAGTTAACACGCTTATAAGCATCGGATCGGTGATGATCTGGGTATTCGGCGGACGAATGGTCATAAACGGCAGTGCCGAGCTTACCCCGGGTCTTCTCGTTTCGTTTATCTCGTATGCGTCGATGTTCTACGGACCGGTGAACTTCTTCGCCAATCTGTATGATTCCTATCAGTCGGCGTTGGCATCGTCCGAAAGAATACTTGATATTCTTGACGCTGAGCCGGAGCACGACTTCGGAAAGGGTCATGTTCTTCCCGGCATAAAGGGAAAGATCGAGTTCAAAAACGTCAGCTTTTCATTTGACCGCACCAAAAAGACGCTTAAAAATATCAATCTGACGATAAACCCCGGAGATATAGTTGGTATCGTCGGAACGACAGGCTCGGGCAAATCCACACTTATAAATCTCTTTATGCGTTATTACGACCATTACGACGGAGAAATTTATGTTGACGGCGTCAATATCAAGGACATTGATATGCAGTATTACCGCGGTCAGATAGGATTTGTTCAGCAGGAACCGCTCATGTTCCACGATACGATATTCAACAATATCGCATACGGGATCGAAAACTGTCCCGTGGAGCGTGTGCTTCAGGCTGCCGATGTTGCCAACGCTCACGAGTTTATCGTTCGCCAGCCCGACGGCTATGATGCCGTTCTCGGCGAACGCGGCGTAGGACTTTCGGGCGGTGAACGTCAGCGAGTCTCAATAGCCCGCGCGGTGCTCAAAAACCCGAGCATTCTGGTGTTTGACGAAGCGACCGCTTCCGTCGACTCCGAGACCGAGCACCTGATACAGGAGGCTATCGAACGGCTGATCTCCGGCAGGACCACGATTATGATCGCGCACAGACTTTCCACGCTCAGCAAGGCGAACAAGATCGTTGTTGTCGACAACGGCGAGATAATCGAATGCGGTTCACCCGAAGAGCTGCTTGCCGCCAAGGGCAAGTACTACCGGCTCGTTGAAATACAGTCGATGTCGGACAAGCTGACACGCGCCAAAGCGGAAAGCCGCTTTGATTGACGGAGGTGACCGCAATGTCAATGAAATTTCTCGATAAATCGGCAAAAATAGAACTTACCGATGTTTTCAATGTATCGCTCACTCTCGGCGACGGCACAGAATACGACGAGGTAGAGCTTCGCAGGCTCTTCCCCATTTCAGACAGAGATCATTACATCTCCCTTATCGACAAAAAAGAAAAAGAGATAGCCATGATAAGGAGCTATGACGACATTACGCCAGAATCGGCTGCGGCGGTAAAGGCATGCTTTAACGATTATTATCTCATTCCGAAGATAACAAAGATCATTGAATGCTCGGATGCAACCGGTGCACTTATCATGAAGGTCGAAACAGATCACGGACCTATAAAATTCAGGATCCGCAACCGACACAGCGATATGAAGGTATATCCCGAGGATCGCGTGATAATACGCGATTCGAGCGACAACAGATATGAGATAGAAAGCCTTGCGGCGCTTGACCGCAAGAGCTGGATACTCATCTCGAGCTTCCTTTGATATACAATTACCCGTACAGGGGCTGCTGCGTTTTTACGCAGTAGCCCCTGTTTTCGGCTTGCCGATATTGACTTATCAAACTTTGAGTGTTATAATATAATGATATTAAATTGCAAAATGACACGAAAAGGAAAACTCATTTATGGAAAGCGACAAACTCGGCAAAGAACCGGTAGGACGGCTCATATTCAGAATGGCATTGCCCACGGTAACGGCTCAACTGGTCAACCTACTCTACAACATTGTTGACCGCATATTCATCGGGCATATACCGGAGGTCGGCAATACCGCCCTCACCGGTGTCGGCGTGGTCCACCCCATCATCGTCATCATTTCGGCATTCAGCGCCTTTTTCGGTAACGGCGGCGCTCCTCTTGCGGCGATAGCGCTCGGCAGAGGCGACCGCGACAAGGCAGAAAAGATACTCGGTAACTGCGTTACAATGCTGACGGCATTGTCCGTTATCCTGCCTACGGCGGTCTTTATATCAATGAAGCCGCTTCTTTATGCCATTGGTGCCAGCGAAGCTACATATACATATGCTACGGATTATCTTTCGATATATCTGCTCGGGACTGTCGCAGTACTTCTCACCATGGGACTTGCGCCGTTTATAGTCGCCCAGGGACGTTCTAAGCTTGTGATGGTCGCCACCGTTGCCTCGGCGCTGACCAACATCGTGCTCGACTGGCTCTTCGTGAATATATTCTCAATGGGTGTACGCGGCGCGGCGATCGCCACCGTCATGTCTCAGACGGTAAGCGCCGTATGGTTCATGATATTCCTTTGCAAGAAAGCGGATTCCATCACCATAAAACCGAAAAATCTCAGGGTCGATTTCCGTGTGCTGGGATCGATAGCTGCGATAGGAATATCTCCGTTCGTAATGTCAAGCACCGAGAGTCTTATAGGCTTTGTTATGAACAGCGGGCTCCAGAAATACGGCGGCGACGCATACGTGGGTTGCCTGACCGTGATGCAGAGCGTTATGCAATTCGTGAGTACACCTATGAGCGGATTCACTCAGGGCGTCACCCCGGTGATTAGCTACAACTACGGTGCGGGTAACCGTGAACGCGTTGTCAAGGGTATAAAGGTGATATTCGGAGTCATGGTGACTTATAACTTTGCATTTGTGCTCTCCTCTATGCTGTTCCCCGGATTTTTCGCACAGATATTTACCGATAATCAGGCGCTTATCGACCTCACTGTGCGTACAATGCCGGTATTCATGGCGGGCATGCTCGTATTCGGTATACAAAGAAGCTGCCAGACTATCTTTGTCGCAATGAGGGAAGCTCCCGCGTCGCTTTTTGTCGCGCTGCTCCGTAAGGTGATACTTCTTGTTCCGCTCGCGATCGTACTTCCCCGCCTCGGGCTCGGCGCTTTCGGGATCTATCTTGCCGAGCCGATATCAGACGGTGTTGCGGCATTGACGTGCGGAGTGCTGTTTGCATGCAAGATAAGAAAAATGCTCGGCGGTATGGGCAATACTCAGATCAAGTAAGAACAGGATCGCGGATAACGAAAGGGGGCAAGGCACCGGTGCGTTTTGACCGTGAAAAAAACTGTCTTTTTATCGGCGTGCGTGAGTTTTGCCGCGTTTCGTGTACATCCGGAGATATAGATCTGCGAAAAAGTCAGATCGAAACGGATACCGACAACCATAAAATACTCGAATCCGGAGCCGGAGAGGGAGCTGAGATCGAGCGCGAGCTTGAACTTACCGTTCCGTTTACGGATTTTAATGTCTGCCTGCGCGGAAGAGTCGATATAGTACACCCGGCATCCGACGACGGACGAACTACCCTGCCGTATGAGGTGGAAGAGATAAAAACCGTGCCTCCGCAGATGCTCGGCGGAGCACCGGCAGTTCAGCACACGGCGCAAATGCGGCTTTATGCTCTCATGTTCTGTGAATCGAGAGGGGTGGAGCGTATCTGCTGTAGACTGACATATGTTTCGCCGGACGGTTCAAAAAAACGCTCGTTTACCGAAAAGCATTCGGCGGACGATTTGCGCTTCTACCTTGCGACACTGCTTGAAAAAGCAGCCTTCAGACTTTACGATGAGCGTGACCGCATACTTACGCGCCGCGCATCGGCAGAAAGCGCAAAGTTTCCGTATCCCGAGCTTCGCAGCGGTCAGCGAGATCTTATAAATTCGGTTTATTCCGCCATGAAGGGCGGGAGAAGGCTGTTTGCACAGGCGCCTACCGGAATCGGAAAGACCGTTTCCACGCTTTACGGTGCGATCCGGGCGCTCGGCGACGGTTTCGGCTCGCGCATCTTTTACCTCACGGCAAAGGCAAGCACGCGGCGCGAGGCATACCGCGCGGCGGCGGCACTTGCCGGGGCGGGGCTCGGACTGCGTACTGTGGTGCTTTTTTCGCGTGAACAGTGCTGCACCAATCCCGCTGCCGGACCGGGCGGAGGCAGCTTGTTCTGCAACCCCGATTCCTGTCCTTATGCGCGCGGATATTACGACAGGCGTGACGATGTTTTGCGCACATTGACCTCACTTTATCACGGATTCAGCCGCAGCGCGATCATATCCGCTGCATCGTCGGCCGGCGTTTGTCCGTATGAACTCTCGCTTGATCTCGCCGAGCTTTGCGATATAATAATCTGTGATTACAACTACGTTTTCGATCCGGCGGTGCGCCTTCGTCGTTTTTTTGCGGAGGGCGCGGAGGGCGATTCGCTGCTGCTCGTTGACGAGGCGCACAACCTTCCGGACCGGGCACGCAGCATTTATTCGGCAGACTTCAATACCGCTTACCTCAGCGATTTCGGCACATATATTCCGTCGTTGGGCGATAAAATAAAAGAAAATGCCGAAGAACTCATAAAGCAGCTTAAAAAACTGCGTTCGTACTGCTCAGATAATCTATACCGAAATGACGACGGCAGCGAGGTCGGGTATTATGTGGGACGGGAAATTCCGCCGGGGATCGGAGACAGCATAGCAGCCCTCGGAGATGCGTGTGAGTCATACCTGAGGGTAAATTCCGCCTCGGCGCGAGCCGAAGCCTCCCCTGCCGTATTTGCCTGCTCGTCTATGGCGCGGCTTTGCCGTAAGTGGCGCTCTGCTGCCGACGCATATGATGACCGTTATCGCACGTATATCGACATCTCGGGAGGAAATATTTTACTCCGCCAGTACTGTCTCGATCCGTCGGAAGCTGTCGACGCAGCCATGAACAAAATACGTGCCGCGGTGTTTTTTTCGGCGACCCTTACGCCTTACGACTATTTTTCGGAAATACTCGGCGGCGGGCGAAATGCCGAATATCTTTCGTTGCCCTCCCCGTTTCCGCAGGAGAATCTTTTCATTGCCGCCGTGACTTCTGTCAGTACGAGGTATGAGGACAGAGAAAAATCAGCAAAACGGATGTCCGGCGTGATAACCGCCGCGGTGTCTGCGCGCGCAGGCAACTATATCGTTTATTTCCCTTCGTACCGGTACCTTGACGCCGTGTATTCATGCTTTACAAAAAAACATCCGGGCGTCAGGGTGATAAAGCAGACTCCGAAAATGTCTCAGCAGGAAAAGGAGGCTCTGATCTCCTTTTTCGGTGACGATAAAGGCGTTCTGCGCGTCGGCTTCTGTGTCCTCGGCGGAAGCTTTTCGGAGGGAATGGACCTGCCGGGAGACCGGCTCATCGGGACCGTAATAGCCGGCGTCGGGCTGCCGGGACTTTCATTTGAGCGCAATCTTATCAGGGATTATTATCAAAACAAGGTCGAGGACGGCTACAACTACGCCTATACCTACCCCGGCATGAACCGTGTTCTTCAGGCGGCTGGGCGTGTAATACGCCGACCGACCGACCGCGGAGTGGTCATTCTCGCCGACGACAGATATGCCGCACCGCCGTATACGGCACTTTACCCGCCTCACTGGAAGCGCATCAGGCGCATTGACAACATTGCCGACCTGCCGCAGGCACTGCGCGCTTTCTGGAACTGAACTCTTGTTCAAAAATATTTTTTGCATTATAGTGATTTTATTCTTGCTTATGCGGGCGTTATATGCTATAATATAGGTTGCCGTGTTTGCAAAACCTGCAAAACGCGCAGTCCGAAATTGCATGGCATATGAAACCGCTGAGAAACGCCATGTCAGATAAAAGAAAGGACGATATAAATCATGAAACGAATCCAAATCAAACAGATCTATGACGATCCCGCCGCTTTTACGTCGGCAGAGATCACGGTCGCCGGTTGGGCGCGCACTATCCGTTCAAGCAACGTGTTCGGCTTTATCGAACTTAACGACGGTTCGTATCTTAAGAATCTTCAGGTGGTGATCGAAGAGTCAAAGCTCTCCAACTACCGCGACATAGTAAAGCAGAACATCGGCGCCTCTTTTGTCATAAAGGGAATGCTCGTTCTTACCCCCGAAGCCAAGCAACCTTTTGAACTGAAGGCTTCAAGCGTGGAGCTCGAGGGCGCATCGACCCCCGACTATCCACTTCAGAAAAAGAAACACACATTTGAATATCTCCGCACCATCGCGCATCTTCGCCCGAGAAGCAACACATTCAATGCCGTTTTCCGTGTGCGTTCCTGCGTTGCTTATGCCATCCACAGCTTCTTCCATGAGCGCGGATTTGTTTATGTCCACACGCCGCTCATCACAGGCTCCGACTGCGAGGGCGCCGGCGAAATGTTCCAGGTGACCACTCTTGACATCAACGATCCGCCCCGCACGCCGGACGGTCAGGTCGACTATTCCAAGGACTTTTTCGGAAAAAAGACGGGACTTACGGTTTCCGGTCAGCTCAATGTCGAGACCTTTGCAATGGCGTTTGCCAATGTATATACTTTCGGTCCCACATTCAGAGCCGAGCGTTCCTACACGCAGCGTCACGCCGCCGAGTTCTGGATGGTCGAACCCGAAATGGCATTTGCCGATCTTGGCGACTACATGGACACCGCCGAGGCGATGATAAAATATGTAGTGTCTGCCGTGCTAAGAGAATGCCCCGCCGAAATCGAATTCTTCAACAGGTTTATCGATACTTCCCTGCTCGAACGTCTTAATTCGCTTGTTTCCAGCGACTTCGGCAGAGTGAGCTATACAGAAGCGGTAGAGCTTCTGCAGAAGAGCGGTCAGAAATTCGATTATCCCGTAAAATGGGGAATCGACCTTCAGACCGAGCATGAAAGATACATTACCGAGCAGATATACAAAAAGCCGGTGTTCGTCACCGATTATCCGCGCGATATCAAGGCTTTCTATATGCGCCAGAACGACGACGGCAAAACCGTCGCAGCCGCAGATATGCTGGTTCCCGGCGTCGGTGAGCTGATAGGCGGTTCGCAGCGTGAGGAAAGACTTGATAAGCTCGAAGAAGCGATAGGACGCTTCGGTCTCGATCCCGCGCAGTACGACTGGTATTGCGATCTGCGCCGCTACGGCGGTACAAAGCACGCGGGCTTTGGTCTCGGGTTTGAGCGCATGATAATGTATGTTACCGGAATGACCAACATCCGCGATGTCGAGGCGTTCCCGCGCACGACCGGAAGCGCAGATTTCTGATTTAATATCCTATATGCGGGCGCACGGCGCCATATTAGCCGTGTGTCCGCAAAGAAAGGCAAAGTCATAATGAAATATACCGAAATGACCGACTCCCGCCTTGAGGAGATTTACGGTTCGCTCATAAAAGAATACAACGGCTATAAGTCTCGGGGATTAAAGCTTGATCTCTCGCGCGGAAAACCGAGCAACGCTCAGCTTGACCTTATGACCGGAATGCTCGACTGTATTTCGAAAGCCGAGGACTGCCGTTCGGCAGACGGCTTTGACTACCGTAACTACGGTCTTCTCGAAGGTGTTCCCGAAGCGAAAAAGCTGTTTTCGGATCTTCTTTCAATACCCGAAAAGAATATAATCGTCTGCGGCAACTCATCGCTTAATCTTATGTATGATACGGTCGCACGCGCCATGCTGTACGGCGTCGCAGGCACCGAGATCCCGTGGGTAAAGCAAGGAAAGATCAAATTCATCTGTCCCTCACCGGGGTATGACCGTCATTTCGGCATATGCCAGTCGCTGGGGATCGAGATGATCACGGTAGCAATGACCCCCACGGGTCCCGACATGGATGCAGTCGAAGCACTCGTCAGCGCCGACCCGCAGATAAAGGGCGTGTGGTGCTGCCCCAAGTATTCAAACCCAGACGGTATTACATATTCCGATGAGACTGTGCGCCGCTTTGCCGCGCTCAGCCCCGCCGCGCCCGATTTCCGTATCTTTTGGGACAACGCATACGCCGTGCACGATCTTTATGACGATGCCGATACACTTCTCGACATATTCACGGAATGCAAAAAACAAGGCACAGAGGATTATGTATTTTACTTTGCTTCGACATCCAAAATCTCATTCCCCGGTTCTGGCGTGGCGATATTTGCCGCATCCGACCGCAACCTTGATCAGATCAAGCCGATACTTGGCACGCAGACCATCGGATTTGACAAGATAAATCAGATACGCCATGTAAAATATTTCGGTAGTGCCGAAAATATCCGTCATCACATGAAGGTGCTCGCCGACCTTATACGTCCCAAGTTTGAGATAACTCTCAAAACACTTTCGCGCGATCTCGACGGTACAGGCGCCGCGCGCTGGACGCATCCGAAGGGCGGTTACTTTATCAGCCTTTACACACTTGACGGCTGCGCAAAGCGTACCTATAACCTTTGCCTTGAAGCGGGCGTAAGACTTACGACCGCCGGTGCGACATATCCCTACGGAAACGACCTTCACGATGCAAATATAAGACTGGCGCCGACCTTCCCGTCAGACGATGAGCTCCAGAGCGCCATGAACGTTCTTACCTGCTGTGTTAGAATGACCGCAATCGAAAAAATACTTGCCGAAAGGCATCTTGCAACAGAATAAAACATCCTGCGGGGGCTGCTGCGCATATGCGTTGCGGCTCCCGCAAGCAATACATGAGAAATGAAAAAAACGACGCAAAGGCTTGTAAATCCATTTGAGTACAGCGACACGAACAAGAGATATTATACATTTGAATATTTTTGCCGTAAAAAATACGGCGGCAGGTGCGTAAAAATTCCGCTTGACGCAGGTTTCACTTGTCCGAACATTGACGGCACCTGCGGTCACGGCGGGTGTATATACTGTTCCCCGCGCGGCAGCGGAGACAGCATTCCGGAAATGCTCTCTGTGCGTGAGCAGTATAATGCGGGACGCGCCGCTATGTCAGCAAAATGGGATGTGAGCCGCTGCATACCGTACTTTCAGGCACACACGAATACATATGCACCGACATATGTGCTCTCCCGCCTGTTTAACGAGGCGCTCACATATGACAGTGCAATTGGGCTTGATATTGCCACACGCGCCGACTGCCTTCCTCCCGATGTGTGCGCGCTTCTGGCTGAAATCGCCGAAAAAACAGATCTCACTGTCGAGCTGGGGCTTCAGAGTTCAAATGATGATACGGCACGTC
>CAJLZE010000001.1 GCA_905210995.1 uncultured Anaerotruncus sp. | reverse complement strand
CGACCGCCGCTGCCTCGTAGAGCGAGTGATCGACGCCCTGGAGACCTGCGATGAAGGAAAGGAAGGATGTACCGAGCGAGGTCCAGAGGGCGACCACGATACAAAGCGGCATTATGTACTTCTTGTTTTCGAAGAACTGAATGGCTTCGGTCGTGATACCGAGGTCAAGCAGGACCGCGTTTGCCCAGCCGTAGGAGTCACCGGAGAAAAGAGTACCCCAGATGAGGTAGACCTGACCGGAGATGGACGGAGCATAGAAAACAAGGGTGACGATAGCACGGATCTTAGGGGGAAGCTCGTTGATGAACCATGCAACGAGCAGGGACATGAGGTATGATGCAGGTCCGACTATAACGGCGAAGATGAAGGTGTTCTTGCAGGCAAGAAGGAAGATATCGTCGTCAAGGAACAGCCGGATGTAGTTGTCGAAGAACACGAAGTGGGGCATCTGCAGGATGTTGAAGTCGGTGAAGCTGACGATTATCGAGATCAGAACCGGCACAACGGTGAACAGGGTAAAGACTATCATGAAGGGAGCGACCATGACGTATGCCGCCCAGTTGCGCTTCATTTCATGCCATGTCCACGCCGCGCGGCTCATATCTTTTCTGGCGACAGCCTTCTTCGGCTCTTCATGCGCTGCCTGCGCTTTTTGCTGAGACATATGCTGTTTTCTCCTTACTTAGAATTTGGTGTGCGCGACGGCACTTATTTTGCCGTCGAACCGGACGCGGCGGGGTAGGACGACTGATAGGACTTGAGAGCGTTTGCACACTCATCGACCTTCTTGGCGATGTCGCCGAAGAGGTTGGCATCGGCAGCTCCGAGCGCCTTGCCGGCAGCTCTCAGCGCGTCGATGTAGGTGTCCTCACAATAGGTCGAATACGTCGGGATGTCGTCCATCGCCTTCTTCAGCGCGTCGATCTGCGACGTGTAAGCGGAGGCGGAGGATCCGAGAGCGTCAAGCGCTTCGTTTATCTGATCGCGGCGCAGGCCCGCAAGAGTCTGACCGATCTCAAGAGTGGGAAGCCCGAACTCGCTGCGCTTACGAGTGATCTCTTTGTTGATCGTCGTAATGTAGCTGAGTAGCTGAGTCACAGCGTCGGCGTTGTCGTTGTAAACGGCAAGGAACGCAAACTTGGTGTAACGGCCTATGATGTAGGAGCCGGGGTAGTTGGGGATGGAGGCGAGGTTGCTGAACTGAGCGTTCAGGTTCTCATACTCCTCGCGTGTCCAGGGCATAGATTCGAGAGCCTTGACGTTAGCGGTCGCGTACTTTGCGGAGTCGCCCATGATAGCGACCATCTCGTTGGAGTAGTCGATCTGGCACTGCGCACCGGTGTGCCACTTCATGAACTCCCACGAATCCTTCTTCTTGGCTTCGTCCGCGCCCGTTATCATAACGATGGCGTTGACGGTGGAAACGGACACGTTGTTGATGGTGCCGTCCTCACGCTCGAAGCCGGGAAGCGGCAGGAACTGCCATTTACCGCGAAGCTCGGTGGCAAATACCACGAGGTGGTTGTAGGTGCTGTTGTAGGAGGCGATACCGATAGGCATCTCACCCGTACGGAAACGGTTTGCAAAGTCGTATTTGTAGGGGAAGGAGTACATCTTGAACAGGTTGCACATCTGTTCGAAGGAATCAAGAGCAAGGTTGGAGTCAAGGTTTATTCTCATACCGTCGTCGGCAAAGAGCGTGCCGCCCATCTGGTAAAGGAATATCTTGTAGTCGTTGCTCATACCGATGGTCATGTTGTTCTGCTGCAGCTTGATGACCGCGCTGAGCACATCCTCCCATGTCTTGGGGATCTCGATGTTGAGCTCGGCAAGGATATCGGTGCGCAGGAACATCATCGGGAAGTTCTGCTCTTCGGGCAGACCGTAGCAGTGGTTCACACCATCCGCATCGGCAAGCTGAAGAACGAACATTGCAGCCTCGGTGAACTGCTGATTCGGGTCGCCGGGAGTTGTGTTGGTGACGTCCTCGAAGCCGTCCATGACGCTGATGTCCTCAAGAGCGCCGCGGATAGCGTAGTTGATAACGCTGTCCTCGCCGAGTCCTATATACACGTTCGGTCCCTTACCGGAAAGGATAGAGGGAAGAAGCGTACCGCCGGCGACCAGCTTGAGGTCTACCGAGATACCGGTCTGGGGAGTAAAGTCGTTGTTGATAAGGTTACGGATGACCTGAGACTGGTCACGTCCCTTTGCGAGCCATACCTCGACCGAGCTTCCGTCCTCGACCTCGGTAGCGCCCATGCGGTTGTAGTTACGGATAAAGCTCTGGATAAAGCTCTGGAACTCGTGCGCGAATGACTGGAAGAAGTTTGCCTTTGCCTGAGGTCTTTCGGCGCTCACGCCCTGGATGCAGACAACGTCAAGCTTCAACGGCTGTGTTTTTGCGTCGTTGAGCCATGTACCGAGCGAACCGATACGGCTCTTCAGCTCGGTGAGGTTTCTTGCGATCTCGTCCTCGGGGTCGCTGCCCATACGCTGGAGGAGCCATGCGGCACGCTCAAGCGTTGCAACATTGGAGCTCTTTATGCCGGCGAGGTTCGTGAGTTCATCGGCGACCTCGTAGAGCGTGCGGGATTCGATGATGATGTGAGCAACGGTCTCGGGCATGATCTCGAGGAAGTTGTAGTCGCGGTCTGCGTCGGGGGACGCACCGGTCAGCTTCATGATCGAAAGGTATGCCTCGTTGATGGTATCAAGCGAGTTGCTTACCTTGCGGACGATATCGCCCATTGTGCCGAGAGCGGCTTCAAGCTCGATGGTGTACTCGACGCCCGCCTTGAAGTACATCTCAACATCGGTGTAATGCATCGAGGATTTGCCCGTCACGTCGGTGGCGTAGGTGCCGAAACGAAGAGCTTCGGTCTGCCAGTCGGTGCTGTAATTGAATCTCAGCTCGTTGGCTTCCTTAAAGGGAACGCCGTTGTAGTAGCCGTCCTCGCCTTCCTTCACACCGTCGCCGCTGTAAATGGAAAGGATACGGGAGGAATACATACCGTCGTTGATATTCTGCATAAAGCGGGTGATGATGGAATACATACCGTCGCTGTTGACCTTGAAGGTATATCTCACCCACTGACCGGAGGTCTGCCACTTATCGCCGCCTATCGTGTTGAGCACTGTGCGGGTGGTGTCGGAAGGACTTGTCACCGCGGACGCGCGATCCTCGATAGGATAAATGGTGGAAGAGGATGTCTGATAGGGGATCTCGGCCTCAAGCTTTATGACGTCGGTGCCCGCGGGGGCATTTTCGTACTGCTTGCGGTATTCCTCATAAGTAGGAAGAGCCTCGACGGGGAAAAGTCTGATCTCCTTTATCGCCATCGGCTCGTTGACCGCCTCGAGGGTTATGGTGTTCTCGCCCGCCTCGAAAACGAACTCGAAAGGATCGGTATAGAAGCCGTCAACGTCGCGCAGCTGATAATTGCGCCATTCGGGAGACTGCTTCATGGTGGCACGGAGCTCGTTGTTGTCAATATCCGTCTTGAACGGACGATTGATGCCGCGTCTTATGTCGTCCATGCTCATGCCGCCGATAACGGCGTCATCGTATACCGTGGTCCATACCTTCGAGAAGGTTATGTAGTACGCCTCCGAGAAGGGGACCTTACCGTTAATAAGGAAGGTACGCTGTATCGACGTTGCCTTGCCCTCAACGGGATAATACTCGATGGCAACACCGTACTTCGCCGCCTTCGGAACATTGAAGCGGTACACTACCGAGCCCTTGTCGGGAGTATAGAGCGACTCAACACCGTCATAGGTCTCTTTTTTGACCTCGGCGTCGGTCTCCTTTTTATCGTAATCAAGACCGTTGATCACGATGTCGCGCTCAGCGCGCGGATATTTCGCCTCGTCCGAGTGCTTCGTGGTGTACTCGTCGTAGCTTGAGGCGTTCAGCAGTCTTTTGACATCATCCAGCGTTTTGTCCGATACGGACGAAGAGCCGGAGGCGGTCTCGCCGGACGCAGCCACTGCCGTCGTCAGACTGCCAAGAACGAACAGTATTGACAGCACGACTGCCGTCAGCTTGGTGAGCTTCGTTCTTTTCTTCATCTTCAATGGTTTCCCTCCTGATTGTTTTTCCCGTGCCGGGGGATCCGTTACACGGGTAGGTTTTTCCGCGAATGGTAAGTGCGCAAGCGCCGGGACAGGCGTCGGATTAAGACCTTTGCGGCGGCGGCGAACGGCGCGCGCCATTGCGCGCGGCGCCTCACAGCCGGCTTGCGTCTTGATTGCGTCTTGATCACGGTACTGACAGAGCAGCTGCCGCGCATTTTGCGCCGCTGCCGCCGATAAAAACGACAGATCCGGCAAAATAAACGCGGGGCAACCGACCGCAGCGACCGCAAAAGTCTCAAGCCGTGACGTGAGCGGCGGCTCAGACCCGATGCGTTTTTCCGTTCCGCACGCGGAAGAGCGGAACGTTGTATGCCTTTTACGTCGCAAAACGCCGCACACGCCGAAAAAACGGCAGCACAGGATCTCGGCAACGCAAAAAGCACCATCCGGACGAATGCCGCACGAAAAAAGCTCCCGCGTCTCCGCCGCCGGCACGGGATCCACGAAATGTTCCGACCGGGCGTATAAGCGGAGAATACCGCCGGAGCGCCGCCCCGACGGATGCATTACGTCTGAATTTACACGATTATAATATCATAAAGGCAAAAAACTGTCAATGCCTTTCTTTTTCCCGTCGCGACGGCGCAGGAAAACAGCGGCTCCGAATTTACGTCTCCGCGTTTTGCGGTCGAATGAACGCCTCAGTGCCTTTTCTTCACGTTTTCTACACAACGTATGAGCATATTGCCGCAAGGTAAATCAAGTTTACACCAATCACGAAACAATGTGATTTTTAACGGCACTTCGAGGGCAAAAATGAGGTTTTTTGTGACTTCGGAATGGTCGCGGTGTGATGAGTAACTATAATTTACCCTTTTTGAATGAAATAATTGCGCGTGCAACTATAGCATCTCCCTTCCGATGACCGCGAGAGGACAATTTTGCCTGCCGAAAATAAAGTGCTGTACAAATTGCACAAAAATAACGACAAACAAAAAAATCACGACGGGAGGACAGGCAATGTCCGCGCATTCGGTACGTGATAATGTACGTGTTTCCTCTTTTATACTTTTTTGTCGTATTATTAAATCGGCTGTCCGAAACGTCGCAAAAAGCCATTAAACGCGCCCGGCAGCACCGTCGGAAAGAACGGAAAAAGGCGGAAAGACCTACGCTCGGTCTTTCCGCCCCGCGGCTCTGCAACACCCTCGGACAGCGCTTCTTATTTCATTCCGGCAGCCACTCCGATAAACACCGGCAGTGACACGGTACGGTCGATTATCATATAAACAAAGGGACGGTCGAGCGTTATATTTATCCTCTCCGGCAGGAGACCGGGATCTGCTGCCGTCGGAGCGGCGATCACCGTTGACGCGGCTGCCTTTGTGCCGTCACGGTCGATTTCCATCACGGTCCTGTGCATAACGCTTCCTATATAAATATTGTCGTCGGACGTAATGCCCGAAAAATCAGCCTCACCCGGCTCAAAGGCTCTTGTGATCCCCATATTGACGAGAGCCGTTCTGAGATCGGCTCCGTATTCGGCTCTGAACTCGGGAATGCGCGCGTCGATAACGGCTGCGGTCGTTTTTTTCAACGCCTCGGCAAGGGCTGCCGCATCGAGAGATGAAACAAACTCGGAGATATCGGTCCCGGCGTCGGGCAGCACGGCGACAAATGCGTAATTTCCGCCGTCATAATTTTTTATGAAGCCCCGACCGCCCGCAACGGTCAAAAGGCTGTGCTCCTCCGAATACATGAACCTCACCTCGTCCCGTGCGCCGCTCTCGCGGGTAAAATATCCGTCGCTTATATCGCCGTCACTGTATCTGCGTTCCCATTTGCCGTCAAAATACAGTGCATTGCAAAGTAAGAGCTCGGATGCCCGCACCGTATCGTAGTCAACGGCACTCTTTATCATCCCGTGCGTATTTTCGCTCACCCAATCGTTGATATCATCAACGGTATGCCTGTCAAACGGCGCGCGGTATGCACCCGCGCCTTGAAAAGCCGAGCATTTCCGCAAAAATTCTTCGTCGATGTCAAAGCCCTCGCGCAGCCACAACGAATTTGCAAGCGACAGCTCTTCCCCGCCGGCGGCAAAGCCCGCAAGATACCTTGCAAGCTCGGATACCGGAATGCCGCCGCCGATCACCCTTTCCATCTCCCCGAGCGTCTCGCCACATGCGCCGTTTGCCATCATTGCAAGCGCCTCCATGACCGAAAGCGGCGACACGAGCGTATTTTTTCCGTCCTCAAGACAGGCGCTCAGCAGCTTCAGCGCAAGATCGGTATATGCGGCGGAAAATCCCGCATCCGGAGACAAAGGCGCGACCGCGCTGCCGCCTGAGAGCAGATCCGCGCGCTTGTCACTTGCTCCCGCACGACAGCCCGCAAGCGCCGCCGCAAGCATGATGAGCGCCGATAAAAATGCAACGATCCTTCTTTTCTTCATTATTATAAGCTCCTCCCTTGCCGTTTCGCAACGGCAGCATACTGCTTTATGACACGATCTTCCGCCGCGTTCAGCCCACAGTCTCGAGCGCTCCGATAAATACCGGCAGCGCGGTCAGCGAATCTACTATCATATAAATAAAAGGACGGTCAAGCGTAACTTTCATTTTTGGAGACGGAACCTCCGACGATCCCGGCACGCCTATGACGGTCGCCGACGAAGCAAGCGTGCCGTTGCGGTCAAGAGTGAATGCCGTCTTGTGACGCACGCTGCAGATGCGGATGTTGCCGTCCGCTATTCCCGAAAAATCCGCACGCCCTGCCTCGAACGCCTCTTTTATCCCTATTTTTTTGAGTGTTTCGGTAAGATCGGCAGAGTACTCCGCCCTGAATTCCGGCATTTCAAGCTCAACATCCGCACGGACAAAGCTGCGGACAGTTGCGCGCAGGCTCGCGCCGTCAAATGATGCAGCGAAATCGCCGAGGCTCGTGCCCTCGTCGGGCATAAGGGCAATAAATTCATACCGCAAGCCGTCATACATTTTACGCACACCGACGCCGCCGCGCACGCTGAGCGCACTCGTCTCCTCCGAACGGAGCATCGTCACTCTGTCGGTCGTGCCGTCCGCACGCCTGAACAGACCGTCAACGATGTTTTCGTCCTTGTATGTCTGCACCCATCTGCCGTCAAAGAACACGGCGTTGCAGAGACAGATATCACTGTCGTTTAGCGCGCCGCGCTCAAGCATTTTGCCGATCATACCGTTCGTCCCCGCGTTTATCCATGCGTTTACGGCATCGACGGTCGAATCATCGAACGGAGCAGTGAACACTCCCGCGCCGTAAAGTCCGCCGTTTTTTTCGAGAAAGCTCTTTCTGACGGCAAAACCGTCGCGTATCCACACCGAATTTGACATCCGCACCAGGTCGCTGTCGAGGCTGAACCCGCGCAGGTACGCTGTCAGATCGTCCGTGCCGATCCCGCCGCCGATAACGCTCATCAATTCGTCGAGAGTCCTTCCCGAAGCGCCGTTTGACGCCATTGCAAGCGCCTCCATGACCGAAAGCGGCGACACGAGCGTGTTTTTTCCGTCCTCAAGACCGGCGCACAGCAGTCCCAACGCGAATTCGGTATACGCCGCCGAAAATATTTCATCGGTCTCCTTGACCATGTACACCATAGGATCCGGCGCCGACGGCTCTGTGCCGCGCTCCGATTCCGATGCCGTCTCCGGCGTCACGGTGTCCGTCGGCACACCGCCCGGCACCTCAGGCTGCGTATTTTCAGAGGCTGCCCCGCTCGATCCCGGTCGGACGTCGGTCACGTTCGGCGCTTTGTGCCGCGCGCCGCGTACAGCAAGCAGCACCGCCGCACCGAGCAGCACGACCGCCATGCAAAGACTCGCGGCACGCACCGCCCGATGTCTTTTTTTCTTTTTTTCCTTATACTCATCGAAGCGCCTGAATATCTCCGCCTCGAATTCGCCGTTGCTTTTTCTCATAAAAACAGACTTCCCTCCTCCGAAAGCATACCGCGCAGCGCTCTTTTTGCCCGCGTGACCAGATTGTCGACCTGCTTTCGGCTTTTTTTCATAACACGTGCGGCATCGGTATATGACATATCCTCAAGATACACGAGCCTCACCGCCTCGCGCTGACTGTCCGGCAGCCGTCCGAGCGCTGCATACAGCGCCCGCTTCTTTTCTCCGGCTATGAACTCCTCTTCAAGCGAGCATCTGTCGGCAGCATCGGGCAATTCGTTTATGCTCATAACGCTCATCCTTGCACGGCGGCGCAGCCGGTCGATCGCCCGGCTCCTTGCCAGCATATAAAGATAGGTCTTCAGCGACACGCGGAAGTCATACCTGCCGGGGTGCGTCAGCAGATACAGAAATGTATCCATTGCAATATCCTCGGCTTCGTGTATATCGTGGACGTACCCGTCGATAAAAAAGGTCAGTCCGTCGCGGTATGTACAAAGAATGTCGCCGAATGCCGCACTGTCCCCGTCAAGATAGCGGCGGTAGCATTCCTCACCGTTGCCCATAAGCTGCTTTATCCTTTCAGTCTTTCATTATTTATACGAACGGAAAGGGGGAAATCCTCATTTTTTCGGTTTCATTATATCAATATTCTCGATGTCTGTCAATGTTTTCGCCGCCCGGCAAAACGAAAAAAAGCGCCCGCGGCGCGGGCGCTTTTTTCATTTTCCCCAGACAGATTCGAACCGCGCGACAACGGAGCGGATCGAAATATCCGTTTTCAAATCGCAAAACCTTCTTATCCGGTCGGGTATCTCCTTATAGAACGCCTCGGCGATCCCGCCCGCGATACACGCCTCCGTATCGGCATCTCCGCCCAGCGATATTGCATTTCTGAGAGCGCTCTCGTAATCGTGCGACTGCAAAAACGCGATCATCGCGGCAGGAACGCTGTATGAGGCGCGGCTGTTAAAAACGTGCACACCGCGCAGGCTTTCTATCGGAGTCGAAAGGTCATAGCGAAATCTCTTTGACACGGCATCCCGTATTTCCTTCTTATCCGCGCCCTTGCGTGCCATATACACCGCAAGCGCCACGGCCCCGGCGCCGGCTACAGCCTCGCGGTGGTGATGGGTGTAATAGCAGCTCGCCCTCACCTGCTCGAGCATTTCCCTTTCGTCGTCATATGCGTATGCTATCGGCATAACACGCATCGCCGCGCCGTTGGCATAGCTTCGCACGATACGGAACGTATCGCTCCTCGCCCATTCCGAAAACATATTTCCGAATCCCGCATCGGGAAAACGCGAATAATACTGCCTGTACCTGACGGCATATTCCTTTGCGCGCTCCCGGAATCCGAATCTGCGTATGCCGGACGGGTCGGCAAGGATCGTGTCGCAGACCGCCGCGATCAGGACGGAATCGTCGGTGAATGTGCTGTCCTGACGAAACGGAAAATCGGGATCCTTGGTGCAGTGCACCTCATAGTAGGATCCTATAACATCGCCGTATATTGCTCCGAACATTTGCAGCCTTCCTTTCCGCAGACTCCTCAGACGCGGCACAGCCGCCCGGGAGAGACACCGCTCATCCCGCAAAAAACGGATCAGGGTGTTTTATTTTTTACAAAAAACAAAGCCCGGCTTCGGTCGGCAAAGAACCATAGCTTGACAGAGATCATTTAAAGGGTGCCGACAAACCGTAAGTTATCAAAAGCAGATCTCACAATACCTGCAAATATGATGCTTCCCACGATAATCTTCTTCATCGGTCATCGTTGTCTTTTGCATACCGCACTTCTCCATTACACGAAGACTCGCCGTATTTTCGGAGAAATAACCGGCAGTGACCTTTCGGAATCCCATTTCACGCAATTCCGCAATGACCGCTTGTACTGCCTCCGTTGCATAGCCGTGTCCCCGGTATTGCGGGTGGATCACATATCCGATCTCTATTTCATCGTCCTCGATCCCGCAATCGTTGACAAAACCGATCAATTTTCCGCTCAGATATATGCCGCACTCCAAATGTTCAGTGTCCTCCGGCCGGCTGAAACCGATCAGTTTCCTCACAAGCTCTTCCGCACGGCTTCGGGATTCCATTTCCGGTACCATAAAAGTGCTCGTGACCTCCGGATCTGTAAGCAGATCGATCAAGGCATCAATGTCTTGTTCGGAGTACGGCTTTAAGACGAGCCTTTCCGTTTTGATTTGCGTTTTTTTCATGATGGGTAATGCCATGGATATCCCTCCGCAGCTTTCGATTTGTCAAAATCATTTTGCCGTAATGCAGCCTGTCAGACAATAAACAAAAAGCCCACTGTGATTCTTTCGAAATTACAGTGGACTTTTGGTGCGAGAAACGGGACTTGAACCCGTATGGTGTTAACCACACGCCCCTCAAACGTGCGCGTCTGCCAGTTCCGCCACTCTCGCATGCCGCCCGTATTCGGGCAACGTAGATATTATACCGCATCGCTCGCCGTTTGTCAACCCCTGAATTGAATTTTTTTCATCCGATATTGAGAAAATTTTCGATTTTTTTTGCGGCGGCAGCCTTTATTCTCACGTTTTCGACTTTTTTATTCATCGAATGAATTATTTTGAATAAACATATTGACAAACTTTTCTTGATATTATATAATTGATAATGCAAGGAACAGATAGCAATTATGCAAAAACAACTTTTCTCAATGCTAAATTATATGCGGAGGCGTAAATCATGACAGGGTGCTTGCACCCGACATACCTAATGCCGACAAAAAGACGCGAACCGATCTATAACAAAACAAAGAAAGGAACAAACGATATGAAAAAAATCATTATACTTCTGACATTACTTGCGATGCTTCTCACGTTTTGCGTCTCATGCGCTAACGGCAGCAATAACGGAAGCGGCAGCGACACCGTCGCGACATCGTAGGCCCCTGCCGCAGACAGCGGCACGGCGGAAGAAACGGCTGCGCCTCGGCACTACCCCGATGTTGAAAAGCCGAATGATCTTTATGCCGACAAAACGGCTGCCGGCAACACGTTTTCGCTCTTTCTTTACACTGCACGCCCCGCGGCGGACGGTAGCGGATACGCCAGCGACTATTACACATTTTACGGCATCGAATATCCCACATCCGCGCTGACCGAGGCGCCCGCCGAGGGCATAAGCTTTCGTATGCGGTCGGGATCTTTTCAATACACGGACACGCGTTACGCCGAAACATATTTCATCCCCTCAGGCGACCGCGAATGCGATTACCTTCGCGCCGTTCTCACCCAGGGCAGCTACACCGTAAAGGCGACCGAAAACTCGGAAATAACATCCGATGCGGACGCACGCGGCTTTCATGCATCTCTTCATGATCCCATGCTCACCGTATATGAATACACAGACGGCAAGCTGACCGCCTATTACTCGGTGCATCCAAACGGCAGATTTTCCGTCACCCGCGCGGGCTCCGACGAGGCTCTCTTCTCCGAAAGTGTGCTTGAGGAAAAAGACATCGCTCTGCTCTATGCCATGGTGACAAAATACCTCACCGCAGAGATTGCGGAGAGCGCCGGCATGACCTCTGACTATACCACCACAAAGGGCGATGTTACCGTTACCGACGGCACTAAAACGGTGACCATATCGCGCGATGATTTCGCCGCCATATGCAAAAAGCTGTTTAAAAGTTCAAACCTCAGCTTTTACTCTCGGATGCACCGCGGCGCCGAGCTGCCGTCCTCCGACCGTATGCTGACGATCACCTCGATCAATGATAACGGCAAGCCGCGTCTGGCATATATCATTGCCGGCAACGACGATGCGGCGCACATTTACATGAAAGGCGCCGCTCAAGGCTACGGAAAATACGACCAGTACCACAACTGCCGTATAATCTGCTACCTTGACGGCTATATAGCTCCGATAGACGATTACAAATTCAGCTTCAAGGATATATGCGCCGCACTTCTGCCCGACTGAGGCGCCGGTCAAAAGCCGACGGGGCTGTCACGCAAACGCGTGACAGCCCCGTTTTTTATTGCTTATTTTGCGCTCAGCTTTACCTTGAGTATCACGCCGCCGCTCCAGTTGCTGTTGTTGCCGACAACGTAGAAGTAATCTCCGATATGGCAGATATTCTCCGGCTCTCCGGGGAACGTGAGCGGGTATTCGCCGACGTATCCTCCGTCCTTTGTATAAACTATGACGCAGTTCTTTTTGTATCTGACAAAGTAAAGATATGTATCGTCGCAGTCCATGCCCTGAGTCACATAGTCGTGCATCTGCGACATATACCGTTTGACGAACTTGAAATCCGCGTCGAGCTTTGCAAAGGTGTCGCCGCCGCTGACGCCGACCCAATAGCAGTCAAGCGACTCGTCGTAACTCATGCAGTAAATGCTGATCGGCAGCTCGATCTTGCGCTTGAATTTAAGGGTATCGGCGTCGAACACCGACACCATCTTTCCGTCGGGGTAGCAGTGAACGACCAAAAGCTCGTTCGTGTTCTTTTTGTACACTATATCGTTGCCGTGCGAAACGCGCAGCCGCTCGCTCCTTGCGACGGTCTTCATAGTTTTTATATCTATCTTCTGAAGGATGCTCTCCGCGTTTATGGTTTTGTCGCCGTTATGCGTTATAACGTAAAGATACTTTCCGTCGGTCGTGCCGCCCTGGATGACCTTACAGCCGTCAACGGCGTTCACAGCTCCCGCAAGCGCCGAGGTGAGCGTAACGTCCTTGCCGTCTCCGAAATAATCGGCAACGGCGGGCGTATACATTTCGCTCTTTATGTTGATGTCGTGCGGGATCATGATGTTGCCGCTCTCGTCGGTATAATTTTCAAGGATGAAGTCGATACCCTTTCTTATCATGTTTGCCGACTTGCCCGTGAGGACTATTTTGTCACCGACGCTGCGGATGACGTAGAAAAATCCGTCCTCACCGTCGATCTCGCCGTTCACCGCGACGGATTCGTCGAGATCGGTGTGCCCGATAAGTATCTCATATTTCGAGGGAGCCTGAGACTTTGCATACCAGTCCTCGTACAGCTCCATCTTATAGCCCGTTTTTTCTTCGATCTTTTTGCGCAGCTCCTTGGCAGCCTCCGTCTCGTCGCTGCTGTCGGAAGCGGGGCGCACTATCCTGAATTCCGACGCACCGTCCTTTACAAATGCAAAATCCGCGGGCGCGGGCTCAGCCGTAGATACCGGTGTGGTCGCCTCGGCGCCTCCCTCCGGCTTGCACGCGGCAAGGGTGAGCGCCGCAAAAAGCACCGCCATAGCAGCCGCGAGCGTTACGATCTTCTTTTTCATATAATTATTTATCCTTCCGTGCAAAATATCAGTTTTTGGGCGTCACCTTGTAGATAAGCCCACCCGTCCAGCTCGGGTTGCTGCCGACGACATAGAAAACGTCGCCGACGTGCGAGATATTCTCCGGTTCACCGTCAAAAGCTATCGGGTATTCGCCTATATATCCGCCTTCCTTGTCATAAACTATAATGCAGTTGGTCTTGTATCTGACAAAGTAAAGGTATGTGTCGTCGCAATCCATGCCCTGGGTGACATACGGGTGATGCTGCGAATCGTATCTCTTGACGAGCTTGAAGTTTGCGTCGAGCTTTGCAAAGGTATCGCCGCCGCTGACGCCGACCCAATAGCAGTCAAGCGACTCGTCATAGCTCATGCAGTATATCTTGAGCGGCAGCGTTATCTTGCGCTTGAACTCAAGCGTGTCGGCATCGTACACCGACACCGTTTCGCGGTTGGGCGCGTTGTGGACGATGAACAGCTCGTTTTCGTTCTTTTTATATACGATGTCATTGCCGTGGTCTACAAGCACGCCGGCTTTTCTTGCAACGACCTTCATGGTGCTTATCTCTATCTTGGCAATAACGCTCTTGGCGTTCGTTTTGCCGCCGTCGTTGATGATGACATAGAGATATTTTCCGTCGGTCGCGCCGCCCTGAATGACACGGCAGCCGTCCGAAGGCTCAAGCTTGCCCACAAGGTCGAGCCTCATGGTAACGTCCTTGCCTTTTCCGAAATGATCGGCAACGGCGGGCGTGAACATTTCGCTCTTTACGTTTATGTCGTGCGGTATCGTGATGTTGCCGTTTCCGTCGGCATAATTTTCAATGATGAAGTCTATCGCCTTCTTTATCATATTGGCAGACTTGCCGGTGACGACTATTTTGTCGCCGACGCTGCGTATGACATAGAAAAATCCGTCCTCGGCGTCGATCTCGCCGTTCACCGCAACGGATTCGTCGCAGTCGGTGTGCCCGACGAGGATCTCATATTTCACGGGGGTCTGCGACTTTGCGTACCAGTCCTCGCATATCTCCAGCTTGACGCCGGTCTTTTCTTCTATCGCCGCGCGAAGATCTCTTGCAGCCTCGGTCTCCTCGCTGCCGTCCGACGAGGGGCGGACTATCCTGAATTCCGATGCGCCGTCCCTTACGACCGTAAAGTCTGCGGGCGCGGGCTCAGCCGTCGATACCGGTGTGGTCACGTCGGCGCCTCCCTGCGGCTTGCACGCGGCGAGCATAAGCGCAGCCATGACCGCAGCCATTGCAGCCGAAAGCACCCTCAGCGTTCTTTTTTTCATATCTGTACCTGCCTTCTCTGTTGCGGGAACGTGTGCATTTTCGCCCCGCACACTGCCCGAACCTATATTTCGAAATTCATTATACCACATATTCAACAGAAAATAAAGTCCCGCCGCGCACTTTTTCAAACAATATCGGCAAAATGTCAGCAATATTTGACAAGCTGATAATTGTGTGATATAATGTAGGTTGCGATTTTGTGCTCACCGATTTTACATATCATCTTACATACCGGATATCATGGAGGAACTCACATGCAAAAGCTCTCCCGACCCGCCGCGGGCGCGGTCAAGGCTGCGATAATAATCGCCGCCGCAGTGCTTATCTACATACTCATATGCTCTTCGACCGGAATATTCTATCACCGCTTTATGAGCGGCTCGAAAAAGATCGCCCGCATCCCCGGGCTTTCGGACAACTTTGTGCCGCAGGGCGTCTGCTACTGCGACGAGCTCGACGCGTGGCTCCTCTGCGGATATGCCGACGGCGCCCCCTCCCGCATTTATGTGGTCGGGAACGACGGCAAGCTGCGGAAATCGCTGAACCTGCGCCGCGAAAACGGCGATATTTACGACGGTCATGCGGGCGGCATATCCGCCTCGGGCAAGCACGTATGGATCAGCAATCAGAAAAAAGCCTTTCACCTCACGGCAGCTGCAATTGCGGAAGCCGAGGACGGCGGATATGTTGCGTTTGACGGCTATTTCGGCGTCGGCGTAAACGCCTCCTTCACATTTGCCGACGAAGAGCGCTTCTGGATAGGCGAATATCACAGCGGCGACAAATATCAGACGCGCGACGAGAATCACCTCACCGCGCCCGACGGCTCGGCATACGGCGCGCTGATATACGGATATACCCGCGACGACACACAGCCCTACGGTGTGAACACCGAGGAGCCGGTCATCGCCCTCTCCGTGCGCGATATAGTGCAGGGCTTCTGCGTCACCGACAGCGGAAAGTATGTTCTCTCCACCTCGGCGGGCGTGGCATCCTCTCATCTTTATATATATGACTGCACCGGCACCGAAAGCACCGACACGGTGACCTACGGCGGCAAGAGCATTCCACTTTACTACCTCGACTCCGGCACGCTTGCCGACACCGTAAAGCTCCCGCACATGAGCGAGGACCTTGACTATCACGACGGCAGAGTGATCGTGGCGTTCGAGGCGGGCGCACGCAAATACGGCGGCGGTCTTCTTCCCTTCTCGATAAAGCATATAATGGGCTATACACTCGGCTGACACGTTTGCGTCGGCACACCGAAATTGAAAATTAAGAACAGGATCGAAAAAATGAAAACAAAAAAGATCATCCCCGCGGAATTCAGGGACTTCTTTTTCGAGACCGTGAAGTCTCTCATGGCGGCTCCGAGTCCCTCGGGCTATCCGCGCGAGATCGCGCCCCTTATCGAACGTCTTGCAGCCTCTGTCGGCTGCAACTGCGAACACACCGGAAAGGGCGGATTCGTTCTGACCTACCCCGGCGCACACCATGACTCCGCCATAGGAGCCTGCGCGCACTGCGACACTCTCGGCGCAATGGTACGCTCGGTAGATGCCGGCGGCGGGCTTGCATTTTCGCAGGTCGGCGGACCGCTTCTTGCAACTCTCGACGGCGAATATTGCACCGTCGTCACCCGCGACGGCAGAAAATACACCGGCACGGTGCTCTCAAAGAGCCCGTCCGTCCATGTGTACCCCGACTCGAAGTCACGCCCGCGCGATGCCGAAAATATGTATGTGAGGCTCGACGAGGACGTGAAGTGCGCCGCCGACGTGCGCGCGCTCGGCATCGAAAACGGCGATTACATCTGCTTTGACACAAAAACGACCGTAACGGACACGGGATTTCTCAAATCCCGCTTTATCGACGACAAGGCAAGCGTCGCCTGCCTCATAACTGCGGCAAAGGTGATGCACGACGCGGGATTTGTTCCCGAAAACGATATAAAGATCGTGTTTACGATGTACGAGGAGGTCGGTCACGGCGGCGCCTGCATGCCTCCCGTGCGCGAGATGCTCGGCGTCGATATGGGCTGCATAGGGCTTGATCTTTCCTGCACCGAGCACGACGTTTCCATCTGCGCAAAGGACGCGGGCGGCCCGTATGACTACGAGATGACCTCGCGCCTCATTTCGCTCGCAAAGGCGGCAGAGCTTTCGTACGCCGTCGATATATACCCCTTCTACGGATCGGATATCGGAGCTATGTGGCGCAGCGGCAGCGATATCCCCGGCGCACTCATCGGTCCCGGCGTTCACGCCTCTCACGGCATGGAGCGCACTCACTTTGACGCCGCCGCAAACACCGTGGCGCTGATACTGCTTTATTTCGGCTTTGAGGAGCCGTGCACGGAAAAGGCGGAATGACATGGAAGAGACCGCAGCACACAACAAAAAGCTCCGCGCGGGCATAATAGGGCTCGGCTGCCGCGGCGTCTCGATGACGGGACTGCTGGCGGAAAGAGACGACCTTGACATTACGGCTGTCTGCGACGTTTACGACGACCGCATTTCAATGATGCAGGAAAAGCTCGCCGCGGACGGACGGGCGCGCCCCGTCGGATTTACCGATTACAATGAGCTCATCTCCTCTCCCCTCACGGACGTGATATTCGTTTTTGCGGCGTGGGAGGCTCATGTGCCCGCCGTTGTCGCGGCGATGCGTGCGGGCAAGCCCGTTGCGTTTGAGGTCGGCGGCGCTTACAGTCTCGACGACTGCCGTCTTCTCGTCAGCGTATGGGAAGAAACGCATACACCGGCGATGATGCTGGAAAACTGTATGTACGGCATACGCGAGATGACCGTTACCGAAATGGCGCGCGACGGCATTTTCGGTGATATCATGCACGTTGACGGCGGATATATGCACGATCTGCGCAGCGAGATCGCAAACGGAGCGAAAAACCGTCACTACCGCCTGCGCAACTATCTCTCCCGCAACTGCGAGAACTATCCCACACACGAGCTCGGCCCCATATGCCGTCTTCTCGGCATAAATGAGGACAACCGTTTTCTCACCCTCTCGTCCTTCTCGACCGCAGCGCGCGGTCTCAACGACTACGCCGCGAGAACGCCCGGCATAGATCCCGCTCTTGCCGATGCTCATTTTGCGCAGGGCGACGTTGTGACGACGATCATCACGACCGCAAAGGGACAGACGGTAAAAATAACGCTCGACACGACCCTTGCGCGTCCGTACAGCCGCGGGCTGACCGTCCACGGCACGCGCGGGTTCTTCTGCGAGGACAACCTTTCCGTCTACACAGACGACACCAACAGCGAGGCGGATCACTTCCGCTGGCGCAATTTCTGGGGCAATTTTGACGGCTGGATCGAAAAATATCAGCCCAAGCTCTGGCGCGACTATACCGCCGCAGGCATAAAGAAGGGTCACGGCGGAATGGACTTCCTTGTTCTTGACGCATTCATCACTTCGGTGAAGGAAGATCTCCCTATGCCGATAGATATTTACGACGCCGCGGTGCTCATGGCGGTCTCGCCGCTCTCGGCGCTTTCGGTATCGAAGGGCGGAGCGCCCGTTGCGTTCCCCGATCTTCTCAACGGCAGGGATCCCGCATCCATCCCGCGCTGCGAGGGCATATATTCACTTCACCGCACCGCGAAAAAAACAAATCCTTAAAATTCTGTCTGGAGATATGGCATGAAAACACCGAAGTTCATAAAGGCACACCTGCGTGAGACGCTTCTCGTGCTGATAGATGCCGTAATTGTCACGGTGCTCTACTCCTTCTGTTATTATATCAGCCGCGCGTACACTGTGTTCGATTCGCCCATCCACGCATACCTTCTTCACCTTGCGGTCATTCTGCCGGTATACCTCGTCGTGCTGCTTGCAATGGGAGTGTACCGCAGCCTCTGGAGCTTCGCTCAGTCGCGCGAATATTTCATCTGCACGATCGCATCCATGATCGCGGGCGCGGTATTTTTTCTGATAACGCGCATCATATACCACAACTACCCTCTCCCGCTGTATTTTTATCTGCTCACGATGTGCACCATCGCGATAGCGCTCGTATCCGAGCGTCTCGTCTACCGTCTGCTGCGCGATTACTCGATATCGCGCAAATGCCACGGTCACGGCGGCAAAAACACCCGCCGCGTGCTCATAGTCGGATGCGGAGACGCCTGTCAGCTTCTCCTTAACGAGATAAAAAGCCACCCCGAGAGCGGAATGATCCCCGTATGTGCCGTTGACAACGACGCCGGAAAGGTCGGAAAGTCGATCGGCGGCGTCAACATCGAAGGCACCGATGCTGACATCGAACGCCTTTGCCGCAAGCACAGGGTCGATCTCATCATAGTGGCTATCCCCTCCGCAAACAACAAGCAGCGCGCCAATATACTTGACAAATGCGCCGCTACCGGCTGCGCCGTCAAGCTTTTGCCGCGTCTCACCGATTTTTACAGCGACAACTCGACCTGCATACAAAAGCTGCGCGACATAACACCTGAGGAGCTGCTCGGCAGAGAGCCCGTCACGATAGACAACTGCCGCCTTTCGGCATTCATCAAGGGCAGATGCGTTATGGTAACGGGCGGCGGCGGCTCGATAGGCTCGGAGCTTTGCCGGCAGATAGCTGCATACGCTCCCTCAAAGCTCGTTATCGTCGATATTTACGAAAACAACGCCTATGAGGTACAGCAGGAGCTCGTAAGAAAGTACGGCAAGGACCTTGACCTTGAGGTCTATATCGGCTCGGTGCGCGATTATGACCGTATGCTTGCGCTGATGAAGCGCACAAAGCCCTTCCTCGTCGTGCACGCCGCCGCTCACAAGCATGTGCCGCTGATGGAGGTCTCACCCGCCGAGGCGGTCAAAAACAACATCTTCGGCACGCTAAACACCGCGCGCGCCGCGGTCAAGGCAGGCGTTTCGCGCTTTGTCATGATATCGACCGACAAGGCGGTCAACCCCACAAACTTCATGGGCGCGACAAAACGCGTGTGCGAGCTTATCATCGAAGCCATGAACGGCAGGGGAACTCTCTTCTCCGCCGTCCGCTTCGGCAACGTGCTCGGCTCAAACGGCTCCGTCATTCCGCTCTTCAAAAAGCAGATCGAAGAGGGCGGCCCGGTCACTGTCACACATGAGGATATCATCCGCTATTTCATGACCATCCCCGAGGCGGTCGCGCTCGTGCTTGCCGCGGCGTCAATGGCGCACGGCGGCGAGATATTCGTGCTCGACATGGGCGAGCCGGTCAAGATAATCGACCTTGCGCGCAAGATGATAAGTCTTTCGGGCTTTGAGGTCGGCAAGGACATCGAAATAAAGATCACGGGGCTGCGCCCCGGCGAAAAGCTCTATGAAGAGCTTCTCATGAAGGAGGACGGTCTTGCGGCGACCGAAAACGGCAAGATCCATATCGGCAGACCCGCCAAGGCAAGCCTTGACACGCTCATGCCGAAGCTCGACGAGCTTCATGCCATCGCCTGCGACAACGACACCGCCCCCGAAAAGATCGCGGAAATGCTTGAGGAAAAGCTTTGCGAGCTGATCCCCACCTTCCATCACAACAGAGGCTGAGACACAAAAAACGGTAATTAAGCTTTCATAACATAAAATACTGTTTTCGGCTCATACTGATTGTATCCCGAAGTGCCGACCGCCGCACGGCGGCCGCGCACGCTCCGTGAAAGGTACAGGTGTTATGATGCCGGATCACGACTCCGCAAAAAAAGCGCGTCCCGCAAGACATAAGGGGCGCGGCAGGATGCCGAGAGCAGCGACCGCAGTGCTTATCGCTGCGGCGGCTCTCGCCCTTGCCGTGTTTCTTTCGGCGGGCGCGCTTTTTTTGCGTTATTACCGCATGATGAATATTAACGGCTCCGCCGGTGCGGGCGACGGGACGTTCGATTATGACGATAGCGCCATTTCGGGGCTTGCATCGTCCCCCGCGACAGCTCAGCCCGACGACCCCGATAACCCATACGGCACTGTGCCGTCCGACAACACGCTGCCGGGCGCTGCCGACACCTCGCAAATAGCCGACTATGACCTTCCGGCAAAAAAAGGCGTCGTGAATATACTGCTAATCGGCGCCGATCACGAGACGAAATACGGCAACTCCGACGCGATCATCGTTGTGTCGGTCAACAGCGCCGATAAAAGGATCACACTCACCTCGATAATGCGCGACACCGAGACATATTTTCCCGGCATTGAAAACGGAAAGCCCGCCATATGGCTCGACAAGATAAGCAACGCGCACGCCTACGGCGGTCCCGCGCTGCTGATAAACGCCATTGAAAGAAATTTCGGCATAAGGATCGCCAACTACGCCGAGGTGCATTTCGAGGAATTCGTGGAGGTCTTTGAGGTGATCGGCGGTATCGACATCACGATGACCGGTGAGGAGCTTGCTGCCTTCAACCGCGAAAGCGACGTGCCGCTGCCGTGGGACAGTGCGGGATCGCCCGTACACCTTGACGCCGCGCAGGTGCTCTCGTACGTGCGTATGCGGCATCTGAGCGGCAGTGATTTCGGCAGGACGCGGCGGCACCGTGCCGTTCTTGCCGCGGTATTCGACAAGGTGAAAAAAATGAACCCCGTACAGCTCGACCGGCTGCTGACGACAATCCTGCCGCTGGTCGAGACCGACCTCAGCGCCGCCGACTGCCTTGCATATCTGGCAAAGGCAGCGGGCTACCCCGACTACACCGTTGAGGATTTCCGCATTCCGATCGACGGCAGATACACCGCCGAGCTCGGCAACCTTTGCGTGCGCGGCGACGACAGAGCATATACCGTAAACGCCTGGCGCGAGCAGGTCGCGGGGACAAGATGAAAATGATGAAAATACCGAAAAGCCGGAGTCGTATTAAGCTTCACTGCCGCTCTCCAGTGCTTCGATTTTACTCGCTCAGCCGCCTGCGGCGACAGCCCCCTCTTGAGGGAGCCTTGGCAAGGCTTCAGACTTTAAATCTACTACATGGGTACTGCCGTACGGGAGGGGCTTGCCACTCCCCTACATTGATTCGGTAGGTTTTGCCTGTGGCAAAACCTCTTGTCCTCCTCATCCGGCGCCTACGGCACCACCTTCCCGGACACGGGAAGGCTGCCGTTAAATGACGTTCCGTCAACGGATGTAAAGTGAGAAATGAACTTCAGTAAGCCGGCAAAATCAAAAACAGGATCGTTTTGCTTTCTTCACCGTGATCGACGGAAGATACGGTTCTGTGAGCCTTCCCAAGTTTGGGAAGGTGCTGCGGCGCGGGATAAAGGCGTGCAGGAAACATCGATCATTGCCGCGCTATGTTTTTACGCATTGCGTAAAAACTAAAAAATTCAATCCCGCGAGCGCGGCGGATGAGGTGGTAAAAAAGATCCCGCCGCAGCGGGATCTTCCTTTTATTTTAATGAATTTTACTCCCTCAGTCGCCTTCGGCGACAGCTCCCTCAGGAGGGAGCCTTGGCAAGGTTTCAGACTTTAAACATACTACATGGGTACTGCCGTAGGGGAGGGGTTTACCCCTCCCGCCGTTGGAGTTTGTTCAAATTTTATCGGGAGGAGCAGAGCCCCTCCCCTACTTATTATAGTGAATGAAATCTGTACTCGTTTCACGGGAGAAGCGACCCCGGGTTTCACCCGCGCTCACCTTACCATACATTATCAAGTCTTGATTGCGGGTGGTGCGATTTATGGCTGCGTGTGTTTGGCGTCGCTATGTCGGTCAAAAAAGTCCGTATGTGTATACGCAAAATAATATCCGGTGTCATATATTATATATGTGTTCATTAATAAGACACATGGGAGTCGAAAAAATGGATGTGCAATACAAAACAGCATAAAACAAGAGTCAAATCCGTTTCTGATATAACAAATGGGTGATACAGCTTTAAAATAAATCTTAAGTTATGAATTATCCAACAAAATCCTTGGGAAGGTATTGCAATTTTGTTTGGTTTGTAGTATAATGAGTAGCACGGAACCCGATGGATACATTTACTATTTGAGCACCCATAATGTATTTTCTGCATTGTAGCGGTATATATAATATAAAAGATATCAATGCTTGCGTTCCGCGCGAAATGTATTACTTTTTATTTTACATAGGAGGAGTTCAAGATGATGAGATTCAAGCGTGCGCTGTCCGTGCTGCTTGCGGCGCTAACGGTGCTGTCAATGCTTGCGGCGATGCCTCTCGCGGTGTTTGCGGAAGGCGAAGCCGATACGCAGCCGGTCTGGCCTGCCGAGGGCTCGGTGAAGCTCGAAAAGGATGCCAAGGCGGTCGGCGGCGAGGACGACAACCTCTGGGAGGTCACCCTCGGTATACAGGGAAAGAACTATAAGACCACCTCGGACGTCGTGCTGGTCATAGACAACTCGAACAGTATGTACACCAAGAAAAGTACGTTTTTTGGCGGCACTTCATATGTCGAGGATGAGAGCAGCCGTATGTACAAGACCAAGCTCGCAGCCAAGGCTTTTGCCGATAAGCTGCTGACCACAGACAGCGCGACACGGATCGCGCTTGTTGTATTTAACCTTGAGGAAACGCACACGGGGTTTTATACTTATGAAGATAAAGAAGCTCTGAAGGCGCGGATAGACGAAATTTCCGTTGACAAGGAAAACGGCGGCACATTTACCCAGTTGGGCATCAAGACTGCGCGTGATATTCTGAAGTCCGAGGCTTCTACCGGAAAAAACAAAAATATTGTTTTGCTAAGCGACGGTCTGCCTACTAAATCATTTAAGGTCAATGCGGTTTCGGCAACAGTGACGTCGGTGAATGTGAATATCGAATCAAATTGCGGCCTGGGTTCTCATAGAACTCCGACGATAACTGTATCTCCGTCATATACCGCTGCGATAGCCGGGTGCGATTATACGTCAATGGTAGGAAACGGGGAGACGCAGGATTACACCACCAGCTACACGGTACAGTCTCCGGCATATTTCAACCATGACAAGATAAGCGGTTCGTGGAGTTGCAGCCATTCCGTCATTTCGTCAAAAACATGGAATTACAGCATAGATGAGAACCGGTCGAACGGCAGCAAAAATTCCACGGGGGAGATAAGCGGGTATTCTGTTGGAAGTATTGAGTTTTCCACCGCCTTTACAGCGAAAATGACGGTGAATAACCTGGGAGAGCCGACTGTATGGGAGGCAGATCAGGCGAAAGCGGAAGGCGTTAATATTTATTCAATTGCTCTTCAGGCGGGCAACGTGGGCTCCGGAATTCTCCGCTCCTGCGCCACGAACCCCTCAAAGGACTACTTTACGATAGCCGACGCCGACAATATTGAAGAAAAGCTGACGACGGCGTTCACCTCCATCGCGGGCAGCATTGCGATCGCGGCGAAAAACGCGGTCGTAAACGACACCATGGGCGATAAAGTTCAGCTCAGCTTTTCGGGAGAGGCTCCCGTCATCACCACCGACAGGGCGGTCTATGATGCGGGCGATGCCGATGTTTACATCAGCCAGGGCACGGCGACATATGACGCTGCCACCCGCAGCATAAGCTGGACGGTCGGCAACGTCAGAGAGGGCGACGATCCCACGCTCATGTATAAGGTCACGGTCAGGGATGGCTACAGCCCCGCGACCGGCGAGACTCTGCTCACAAACGAAAGCGCTACGCTGACATATACTGACTACGAGGACAAAGAGGTGACCGGCGAATTCCCGAAGCCTCAGGTCACCGTGGGCGGCGGCAAAATACTTGTCCACTACTACCTTGTAAACGGAAACGGCGAACCGATCAACGAGAACGGCGTCAAGGTAGAGTCCCCCTCCCTTGCGAAACAGGTAAAGGATGCCGAATATTTCGCGGTCGACGGCACCACGGGGCTGAAATATAACACGCTCTACACCGTAGGCAAGGCAGACGTTGCCGACTGCGTTTATTACGGCAGTTATATTATCGACAACGGTGCGCTCACGGGGGGCGATTCCGCGGAGGTCACACTGACCGCCGCAAACTCCAACCGCCATGTATGGTTTGCATATAAGCAGGAATTCACCGTCGTTCATGTGCGGGAGGACACGGAGGTTTGGCGCGATACTCACGCCTTCGGCGCGAACTTTGACATGACGCAGTGGGTGAACAAAAAAGCCGACGGAACCAAGATCACCGACGGGCACTTTGTTTACGGCGGAACGTTCAAAAGCGATTATACGACGGTCGCCGACTTCAACGGCGGTACGGCAATGGACTTTACCCCCACGCCGGGCGGCATCTATTATATCTGGGAGGCTCCCGCGGTATATCTGCTGCCGCGCAGCCTGAGCGTGTGGAAGCACGTGAGCGAGAGCGATGTTGACGTTATCGGCTTCTACATGATGAGCGCGGTCGATCGCCTGAATTATTACGGCGTCGGCTTTGATGCGCATACCGAAAACGGCACGGTGATCGATGCTCACGACGTCGGCGAGGCGGATCCCAACGCTCTTACGGTCGGCAGCGTTTACAAGTCGCTTACGGTAAAGCACAACAACGGCACCGAGTCCGTATATGCGGCGGGCACGGGCATATTCGGCGACATCAAAGACAGCGGGTATCTTTTCTGCTTTGATGTTCCGAAGAATTATTGGACAAAAGCGGACGACAGGATCGTGTTCACGCCCTACTGGATCACCCTTGACGGTGTAAAGGTCACGGGCATAGGAACGCGCACCTGCGAGTACAAGGGCGCAGGCTCCGACAATGATCTGACCTACAAAAAGCTCGGCAAGGCGGGTGCCGATACGTTTGCACGCAGTAAATGTACCGGATATACCGTGCCGACGGATGCGCGGTCGCTGATATATTCCGCCTCGTACACGCTTGACAGCGGAGCTGCCGATTATGTGACCGTCACCGTCAACGACGGCGGCAGCACGCGCAGCGTCGTTGCGGCAAAGGGCGATGTTTCGGCTGCGATAAGCTATGCCGGCGCGAGCGGCAAGCTCTTTGCCGGTTGGTTTACCGATAAAGCCTGCAAATACCCCGCCGATCTTCGCAATGTGACCTCCGACATCACCGTATACGCCAAATACGTGAGCGATTCTTATCTTGACGTCAGATACACCAAAAACGGGCTCTTCCGTGTGCGCGGGCTGACGCTCATGGCGGCTGCCGACAGCACCGACTATGCCGAGCTCGGATTTATCATCAACGGCAAAAAGACTCCCGCAGCCGACGTCGCCCGTTTCGGTGCTCGTGCGCTGTTCGGCAGAGATGTCAGCCGCGGGGCTGCCGTGATGAGCGTGAGATACTCGGTGAGCGGCAGCTCTGGCGGAACTCCGGTCGAGGTGACGCCCTATTGGGTCACGCACGACGGCACGACCGTCCTCGGTGCGACGCGCACCCTCATTTGCTACCCTTACCGCGTTGAGGGCTGAGTAGGCTCGGCCGGGAAGAATGGAAAGGAGTTTATCCATGAATAACACTTTTGATATTCCTGCGGTCTCCGGCGGCGGAGACGAGATATACGACAAGCTTGATGATATGCTTGCCGGCGGCATCACGACCGGCAGCGGAGACATCGGAGAGGGCGGCGATCCGATACCGAAGGACTTTACCCTGCCCGACGGCACCAAGGTCACTCTCACGTCCTCGGGAGATGTTTTCTGAAGGACAAACGGCAAAGGACGGAGGATGACGGCATGATGATCACCGCAGACTTTGCCGGCGTGCCTGTCGGTGTCGGTCTTTCGTATGACAGTTACCGCAAATTTTTTGAAGCACAGCAGACCGAGGCGGCGCCCGCCGCCTCGGTCATTGTCGGTGAAGCGGATCGCCGCCGCGCCGCCGAATTTTATCCCGCGGGATCGACCGATGCTTATATTGAGTATATGGAGCTTTGCCGCCGGGTGTCGGACGTGCTGATACCCTTCCGCCGCACGGTCTTTCACGGCTGCGCGTTTCTTTGGCGCGGACGGGTCGTGCTCCTCTGCGCGCCGAGCGGCACAGGCAAGACGACGCATTATGTGCGCTGGAAGCAGCTTTGCGGTGATGAGATACAGATCCTGAACGGCGACAAGCCGGTGCTTTTTGCCCGTCAAGAGGGCGATGTTACCGTTCACCCTTCTCCGTGGCACGGCAAGGAGGGCATGGGGCAGCCCATCTCCGCGCCGCTCGGCGGCATCGTGTTTCTCCGCAAGGCTGCCGAAAATACGATCCGCCGCGTTGGGGCGGAGCTTTCCGCCGGGATCCTGTTCCGTCAGTTCATTTTTTCGTCCGAGACCGTCGAGGCGGCGCGCGGCGTCGCCGAAATGGAAGACATATTGCTGCGCAGCGTTCCCGTATGGGAGCTTGCCAACCGCGGTGACGCGGCTGCGGCGTGCCTGTGTCACGATACGCTTGAAAAGGAGTGGGAGCCGAAATGAAATATCATGTTTGCCCGGGTGTGGTGATCGTTGATGTTTGCGACGAGCATCTTATGATCGCGACAGGCGAGGCGCGCGGCAAGGTGCCGTATGTAAAAAAAATAAACGCCACCGGCGTTTTTTTCTGGCGTCTTTTCGAGCGCGGGCTTGACGGCGAGGGCATAGTGGCTGCCGCCGTTGCCGAATACGGCATATCGCGCGACGAGGCTCTTGCTGCTTACCGCAGCTTCTCCGCCTCTCTCGCCTCCTCCGGTTATCTGATATCCGGGTGAGGCACGACATCTCTTATCCTCTGCCTTATTATTTGCGTCAGCAAAGCCCTCGGACGTTGTCCGAGGGCTTTGCTGCTGTATTTTACCGGATCCGGCTTACCTTTTCAACTGCGTCTGCCGAGGGCATAATCTATCAGCTTTGCGGCGTCCGCAAACCGTGCGCTTCCGGTCGAGGCGCCGAAAACGCCGATTATGTAATACTTCCCTTCGGCGTTGCGTGCGGCGGTCATAACGCAATAGCCCGCCTCGTCTGTCGAGCCTGTTTTCAGTCCTATCGCGTCCGCGCAATAATAAAGCGAATCGGGGCGGATGAGCTCGTTCGTGTTCTGCCACTTGTTCGACTGACCGCTGGCGTATGTTACTCGGTCGGAGGCAAGTGTGGCGTATTTCATTATCGTTTCGTTCTCGAGCGCCAGCGCACCTATGCGCGCGATATCCTCCAGTGTGGTATAATGCTCGGGATCGTGATATCCGTCCGGGTTCGTGAAATGCGTGCCGGTCATGCCGAGCGCCTCGAGTCTGCGGTTCATCTCGCCGACGAATGCGGCTATCGCCGCCTCTGCCGAGATGTTATCGTTGCCGCGTATCTTTTTGCCCGCCGCAGCCGCTATCACATATGCCGCGTCTCCGCCGCTGGGGAGCAGCATCCCCTCAACGAGCATTGCCGCCGTCAGCTTATGACCGCGCCGCACATATGCTATCGAGGCGTCGGAGGCAACAAGCGTCAGCTCGTCCCCCGCGGTTATCACGTCGTCGGGGCTGAGATACTGCAGCGCGACCCACGCGGTGAACAGCTTTGTGGTGCTTGCGGGGTAGACCTTGCCGTCGATCACGCCGTTGCGCGAGAACAGTGTGCGCTTTGCCGCGATGTCGTAAATGATCGCCTGTGCCGCGTCGATCGTATTCTCCGGAATATTCAGCGTCTCCTCCGGCTCCGCGGTCGCGGTGCCGTCGGCTTCCGAGCCCTGCGGCGCGGTAGTTATATGACTGTCCCCGCTGACCGTCGGTGACGATGTTCCGGCGGGCGCGCCGGGGGTGGTCACGTCGTCCGTGACGGTCCCGCAGGCGGCAAGTGCCGCCGTGAGCAGCAGCGCGAGCGCCGCTGCCGCGGTTCTTTTTATTATATTGTATATTTTCGTGTGTTTTTTTACCATGATGCGACCTCTCGGGGATTTATTGAGCCTGAAATGCCGCGCGTGCGCGCGGCACTCCGACTCTGCTTCGAATAGTATATCACATTTTCATCCGGATTTCAACCGTAAAAAAAGAACGGGACCGGCGCATAATGCGTCGGTCCCGCAATATCGGCGCGTCGTCGCCGTCATCATTTCAGCGCCGCGAGCGTTTCCTTTACGTATTTTATCTGTGCGTCCACCGATTCGGGCGATGTTCCCCCCTCGGACGCGCGCTTTGCGACGCAGGCGTCGAGGTCGATGGCGGCATAAAGGTCGCCGTCAAACAGCTCGCTGTACTCGCGGTAGACCTCAAGCGGCAGCTCCTCGAGCACCTTTCCCTCCTTCAGGCAGCGTGCCACAAGCTCGCCCGACAGCTTATATGCCGCACGGAAGGGCAGGCCTTTCTTTGTGAGGTAGTCGGCAAGGTCCGTCGCGTTGATAAATCCCTTTTGCGCGGCGCGCTTCATCGCGTCGGGCTTCACCGTCATCGTGGCGATCATGGAATCCATAACGGGCAGGCACGCCTTCACCGTTTCGGTCGCGTCAAAGATATTTTCCTTATCCTCCTGCATATCCTTGTTATATGCGAGAGGGAGCCCCTTGAGGACGGTCAGCAGCGCCATAAGGTCGCCGAAAACGCGTCCGGTCTTGCCGCGTATAAGCTCCGCCATGTCGGGATTCTTCTTTTGCGGCATTATCGACGAGCCTGTCGTGTACGCGTCGGACAGCTCGACAAAGCCGAACTCCCAGCTTGACCACAGTACCAGCTCCTCCGAGAGCCTTGAGAGGTGCATCATTATAAGCGAGATCGCCGACGCGAGCTCAACGCAATAGTCGCGGTCGGATACGCCGTCGAGACTGTTCATGGCGATACCGTCAAAGCCGAGAGATGCAGCCTCCGCGCGGCGGTCAACGGGGTATGTCGTCCCCGCAAGCGCGCAGCAGCCTATCGGCGACACGTTCATTCTCTTCCGGCAATCGTCGAGTCTGCCGAGGTCGCGCAAAAGCATCATTGCGTATGCCATCAGGTGATGTCCGAACGTCACCGGCTGTGCGCGCTGCATATGCGTATATCCGGGCATTATCGTTGCGCGGTTTTCGGCTGCGCGGGTGCAGAGCGTTTCGACAAGGCTGAGCACAAGCGCTGTGATATCCGCGCTCTCGTCGCGCAGGTACATCCGCGTGTCAAGTGCGACCTGGTCGTTTCGGCTCCGTGCGGTATGCAGCTTTTTACCCACGTCGCCGATGCGCTCCGTGAGCACCGTTTCGACGAACATATGTATATCCTCCGCCGCGGGATCGAATTCAAGCTTTCCCGCGTCGAGGTCGTTGAGTATCCCCTCCAGCCCTTCCGCGAGCTTTTCGGCGTCCGCCGTCGGGATTATCCCCTGTGCGCCGAGCATTGCGGCATGCGCCATGCTGCCGAGGACGTCCTGGCGGTACATTTTGCTGTCAAACCTTATCGACGAATTGAAATCGTCCGCCGCGGGGTCGGTTTTTCCCGCCGTTCTCCCCTCCCACATCTTTTTAAAACTCGGGTGGGTTTTTTGCGGAGCTTGAGCTTTATACCCCGACGGTGGAGCGAGTGGAGAACCTGAACTGCCGATGCCGGAATGTTTGAGCGGGTTTTGAGCGTCATACCCCGACGGCGGAGTGAGATCAGAGTCTGAACTACTGCTGCCGGAGAGCTTGGACGGGTTGGGGGCTTCATACCCCAACGGTGTTTTGGCGTTATATTCCGATGACGGAGAAAGCGGAGATCCCGCTCCGCTGCTGCTGTTATGTTTCATGTACTTCCGCGTTTTTCCTTCCGCAAAATCTGCGTCGTTTTAAACGGTGCGGCATTTTGCTTTTTTATGATTGTTGCCGTAGGGGAGGGGCTTGACCCCTCCCCTGCTTTACCGAATTATACTTTCGGGAATGGCGGTCCCGGTCTTCGCCCGGGCTTTGCCCGGCGAAGACCGCCCGCACATTATTGACCTTCCTTCCGTTCGGATCGCCCGGCGGGTTTTACGAGAGCTTTCCGGCGTCGGCGAGCGCCTGCACCTTGATGGGCAGTCCGAAGAGGTTTATGAACCCGTTCGCGTCGGTCTGGTCATAATCGCTTTCGCCGAATGTGGCTATCTGTTCGCTGTAAAGCGAATACGGGCTCTCTACGCCGGCATTTATGATATTGCCCTTATAGAGCTTGAGCTTGACCTTGCCGGTCACGCGTTCCTGCGTTTTGTCGACAAATGCGGCGAGCGCTTCTCTCAGCGGCGTGAACCACTGACCGTTATACACCAGCTCGGCGTATGTCACCGCCAGCTTCTGCTTTTCGTGCATGGTCATTTTGTCAAGGCATAGTGTTTCGAGCACCGAATGCACCTTGTAGAGTATCGTTCCGCCGGGGGTTTCGTACACGCCGCGGCACTTCATGCCGACGAGCCTGTTTTCGACGATGTCGAGAATGCCGATCCCGTTTTCGCCGCCGAGCTTATTGAGCTTCAGTATGATATCCTTGGCGCTCATCTTTTCGCCGTCAAGCGCTACCGGAACGCCCGCTTCGAAATCGAGCGTAACGTATGTCGGCTTGTCGGGCGCGTCTATCGGAGAGACGCCCATTTCAAGAAAGCCCTTCTTCTCGTACTGCGGCTCGTTGGCGGGATCCTCAAGGTCAAGTCCTTCATGCGAGAGGTGCCAGAGGTTTTTGTCCTTCGAATAGTTCGTCTCGCGGTTTATCTTCAGCGGCACGTTATGCGCCTCGGCGTAATCTATTTCTTCTTCGCGCGACTTTATGCTCCATTCGCGCCACGGAGCGATAATGGGCATTTCGGGCGCAAAGTGCTTGATGGTGAGCTCAAAACGCACCTGGTCGTTACCCTTGCCGGTGCAGCCGTGAGCTATCGCGTCGGCACCTTCCTTGAGGGCGATATCGACAAGATGCTTTGCGATGCAGGGGCGGGCATGGCTGGTGCCGAGCAGATATTCCTCATACATCGCGCCGGCTTTCATGGTGGGGATGATGTAGTCGTCAACATATTCGTCGGTGAGGTCGAGCACGTAAAGCTTCGAGGCGCCGGTTGCGAGCGCTTTTTCCTCGAGTCCTTCGAGCTCATCCGCCTGACCTACATTGGCGGAGACCGCGATGACCTCGCAGTTGTTGTAGTTTTCCTTGAGCCACGGGATGATTATTGAGGTGTCAAGCCCTCCCGAGTATGCAAGCACGACCTTCTTTATGTCTTCTTTTTTCATTTTTATGACCATAGCCTTTCTTTGCGGATCCGGAGCATTTTGCGAAGCGCGAGCGCTGCCGCACGGCGGCGAAAGCCGCGTGACTTCCGGACGTGTTCTCTTTCTGTGCATAATTATACACCATATTCGGCGTTTGTCAAGGGGTAAAATGAATATTTATTGATTTGACGCAAAAATATCCGCCGCAAAGGGCGGATATATGCATATGCGACAAAATAATGCGCCGGAAACGCCGTGATGACGGGGCAGCCCCGACTTTCTCCCGGGTGAGCCATGGCAAGGGGCAGCTTGCCGCACGACCGCAGCCGTAGGGGAGGAGCGGAGCTTACCCTGCTTTACGAATCATATTTTCGGGCGGTGCATCGGCACCTGCCGCGTTTCAGTTGTCGAGCTTACGCCAGTCGATGGGGTACCATGTTTCCTTTTCGTTTGTCGGGTCAAAGGCGAGAATGCCGGTCTTTGACGCGCAGTAAATGCTGCCGCGCCATTCGACGAGCGACGAGACGGTGAATTTCTGAAAAAGCTCCGATCCCGTGAGAGTTGAAATTTTCCCGTCGGCGCTTATCTTCACGAGCGACTTTTTTTCGCCGCTCACCGCCACGAGCACGGCGCTGCCGTCGGCGGCAAGGCATGCGGCGTCGGGCACGCCGTCGAGCGATGCGACGAGCTGCCGCGACCACGTCAGGTCGGCTGCCGGGGTGAGCATATATACGCTGCACGACGCGCCCGCGCCCTCGCTGTTGCCGGGCAAAAACGTAACGGCGATGCAGCCCGCGCCGAACGGGAATATCCCGCGGCAGCTCTCATTGACGATCGGTATCGTTGTGCCGCCGTCCGTGCGGAAGATGAGCGAGCCCGCCGTGCTGCCGCTGCCGGCGGTGCCGGTAAAACAGCCGCCGGGGACGGTGAGGCTCTTTACGCCGTCGCCGGACGAGTCGGTGCCCGACACGAACAGCGCGTCGTTTCTTACCGATATATATATATTTCTGTCGGAGTACGAATACGTCGTCTTATCCATTTTTTCGGCATAGTCGCCGTCGAATTTACCCGCGGCAAGCTTTTCGGGCAGCTTGTAGGAGATCGAGCTTACGGGTATATCGTTTTCTGACGCGCAGCCGGAAAGCATTGCCGCCAGTGTCGCGGCAATGAGTATCGCGGCGTATTTTCTCGTCCTTGTGCGTTTTTCCGTCATGCACGACCGTCCCTTCCCGCGCAGCCGGAGCCGTTTGGCTGCGTTTTTCGGCTTTTCTCTCCGGTCGGACGCACGCTGCGGGCACCCGCCGCCGGAGGATCATATTAATTATAATGCAGAAGCACCTTCCGTGTCAAGTGGCGCAGCCCGCGTGTCTCCGCGACGCTGTGATTTTTTGTCATAAAAATATCAAAAGACGGCTTGATTTTAAATAACTTTTGTGCTATAATGACACTGAGTTATTTTTGGATTGAACACGGCGGAGAATCGTCGGGATCAGTTATATATATTTTTATATGGAGGAATTGTTATGATTCAAAAGACCCCCAGCCAGATGAGCCGCTGCTTTGTTCTGAGACTCTGCGCCGCGCTCATGGCACTGCTCGTCCTTTGCGGCGTTTTTTGTGCCTGCACCCAGCCAACAGGCGGCGAGGATACAGGTGACAGCACGTCGTCAAATGTCGCTGTAACGGAAGACACCGCGAACGACATTTATAAGGATCTTCCCACCGGCGATTTTTCGGGACAGGAGTTCCATATCCTCAACAACGTCTGTTCATGGGCGCTTACGACTATGGAATCTTCCGAACAGCTCGGCGACACCATCAGCGATGCCGTGACCGATCGCAATGCCATGCTTGAGAACGCCGTCGGCGTCAAGCTCGTTATCGAGTCGAGCACCAACGTTCTCTCTGCCATCCGCAAGGATTTTGAAACACAGGAGCGCGCCTACGACTGCTTCTGGGATGTTATCGGCAGCAACGTGAAGCTCGCTACCGAAAACAGACTTACCGACTTCAACAGCATCGACGGTATCAACCTTGAAAAGGAATGGTGGTATCCCACCACGAGCCGCAGCATAGCCATCGGTCCCGCCGTGTATATGCTCTTCTCGGATATACACCTTCACTTCCACGAGTCCTTCTACGCATCTATCTTCAACAAGGATATGCTTGCCACCTATCAGGGACTTGAGGATCCTTACGAGCTGGTCAAATCCGGCAAGTGGACCATCGACAAGCTCAACGAGATGATGAAGGTCGTTGCTAGCGATGTCGACGCCAACGGCACAAAGGACATTTCCGATTCCAACAGCATTTACGGCCTCGTTGCGCACACCAACAGCGGATATTCGATGATGATAGGCTTTGACACCTCTCTGCTCGAATACGATTCGCAGCACATCCCGAGCGCCAACTTCAACGGCGTCAACGAGCGCTATATCAACGCTTATACAAAGGTCAAGGACACCATCTACAACACCGTTCTTTGCGGTAGCCCGATAAGCGAGGGTTACTCCAAGCTTTCCAACCGCCAGCATACCCCCTTCTCCGAGGGCCGCTCGCTCTTCATGTATGAGGTCACCGGTACGCTGAAGGAGCATCGTGACGACAGCTTTTCCTACGGTATCATCACCTCGCCCAAATACAGCGAGGATCAGGCAAACTACATATCCCCGATAACCTGCGGCGCGTCCGCTCTCTGCGTTCCCGCCAACTGCGCAAATCCCGAGCGCGTGGGCATAGTGCTTGAAAACATGGCTGCCGTGTCGCACAAGAAGGTCAAACCCGCCTACTACGACATCACCCTCTGCTACAAGTACAACAAGGATCCCGCCGCTATCGAAATGCTCGACACCATCTACAAGAACGGCAGATTCGAGCTTGCGTATGTCTATAACTTCGGCAGCATCCGCACGACGGTCGAAAACTCCTTCAAAAACAATGTTTCCGATATATCCGGACAGATCACGAGAATAAACAAGGTCGTGCGCAAGAGCATAAGCGATACGCTCAAGGCGCTTAATCTCGAATGACCGTCCGCATCAGCCAAATCATAAATAAGGCGAAAGGCAGAACAACAAAATGAAAAAAACACTTGCTATCGCGCTTGCCGTCCTCATGGTCGCGGCATTTGCGCTTCCCACATTTGCGACCGATACGGCGGTCGATCTCGAAAAGGGCCTGCTCTCCTACTACACCTTTGATGTTTACGACCCCGTAACGCAGACCTTTGCCGACTCCGCAAAGGATAACCCCGTGCCCCTCGAAAAGATGGTCGGCGTTGCTTATCAGAGCGACGGACCCGTAGGCAAAGCCGTTTACTTTGACGGCAACACCACACTTATGGCTTATGAGGAGGCTCTCAACGGCAAGCTGGCAGATCTCACTACCATGACCTACTCCGTGTGGATCTATGCCGACAAGTTCCCCGCAGAATCTGCTGACAAGAACCGTTACTTCTTCACCACTCAGTCGTGGACTCCCGGCGATATGCACCTTCAGTTTGTATGGGGCGAGTTCCCCGGCTCCTGCCAGGTCTGCATAAGCGGCAACGCAAAGGCGCCGACCGGCGGTATGTTCGAAGAGAAGGCGTTCTCTCACTATCGCACTCCTCAGCTTGAGGCGGGCAAGTGGAACCTCTTCACCATCACCTACGACAACAACACCAACACCATCAAATATTATGCCAACGGCGCTCTTGCCGACAGCGCGGTCTACTCCGAGTCGCTGCCGATCCAGATCAAGGGCATTTCCGTGGGCAACCACTACGAGATCGGCAAGTACCCGGGCTTTGAGGGCTACCTTGACGATATGCGCATCTACAACAGAGTTCTGAGCGAGACCGAGATACTTGCTCTCGCAAAGATGGGCAATGACACCGTTACTCCCAATGCCGAGTCGATAGCCGACGTCACCACGGCGGCTCCCGAGACCAAGGCTCCCGAGACCACTGCGACCGAGACCAAGGCTCCCGAGACCAAAGCCCCCGAGACCAAGGCTCCCGAGACTAAAGCACCCGAGACCAAGGCTCCCGAGACGAGCGCTGCTGCACCCGAAAAGAAGGGCTGCGGTTCGTCCGCTGCGGCGTTTGCCGTTATCGCGGCTGTCATTCCCGCCGCTGTCTGCGTCTGCAGAAGAAAGAAAGACTGAGACGGAATATCTTACCTTACGGAGAAACTATGAACGATCGGAATCCCGGCGCCATGGGGCGCGGACTGTTTATTGTGCTTGAGGGCGGCGACGGCTGCGGAAAGACCACTCAGGCGGCACGCCTGTGCCGCAGGCTTGAGGCGGCACGCGCACGTCGGTGCCTGTCCGAAAGAGAGCCCGACTCGCGCGACATCATCGGTGCGGTCGTGCGCTCGGCGTATTACGGCAGTGTTAAAATACTGCCCGAAACGCTCGCATATCTGCACGTGGCCGACAGGCTGGAGCATATCAAATTTATGCTGCCGCTGCTTGAGGGCGGTGCCGATATCGTGTGCGACAGGTATTACCCCTCAAATATGGCATACAACCGCACTCCGCGGCTGTCGATGGAGCAGATATACGAGCTCAACCGCCCGTGCTTCGAACAGCTTGACGCCGATCTGATAATTTATCTTGACGTTTCTCCCGAGGAGACCGCCCGTCGGCGTGCAGCCGGCAGGACGGCAGAGGAGATATTCGACGCCGACGAAACACAGCGCGCCGTGCTGCGCAACTATCGCGAAACGCTTGATTATCTTGCCGAGCGCGGCAGGAGGATCGCCGTTATCGACGCCTCGGCTTCCGAGGATGAGGTTGCCGACGATATTTGGTGCGCGGTCGCCGGACTCATATGACCTACCGGGGCTGTTAAAAACCTTGCGTTTTTAACAGCCCCTTAAAAATACCGGCACGGATCCCGGCGTTTTTGATGCCGTCCCGGCCGGTCTTGCTCCCGGACGTTATGTTTTTGATTTTATTGGCGGCAAAACGGTTTGGAAAAAAGGAGAACAGGGCTTATGAACATTCTTTTTATCGGAAACAGCTACACATATTACAACGACATGCCGAAAATGCTTGAAAGCCTTGCGCGCGCCGCAGGCTTTTATGCGGAGGTCGCGTCGGTCACAAAGGGCGGTTACACGCTCGCAAGGCTCGCATCGGATGATAACGAAAACGGCAGGCGGGTGACGGCGGCGCTTTCGGGAGACATGAAATACGACCGTGTGATACTTCAGGAGCAGTCGGTCCTTCCCGCGGCGGAGCCCGAACGCTTTGCGGAGGGACTGCGTGCAATCACCGAAAAGCTGAAGGAATATCAGCCGCAGGCGGTGCCGGTGCTTTACGAGACGTGGGGGCGCAAAGCGGGAAACGACACGCTCGCCGAACACGGGTGGACGACTGCGGCGATGCACGCGCTCCTTCATTCCGCATATGATGCGGCGGGAGCGGCGCTCGGCTGTGCGGTGTCGCACGTCGGATGTGCGTTTCTCGATGTATACGAAAATGCCGCGGGGATCGAGCTCTATAACGCCGACATGACGCACCCGTCTCCCGCCGGCTCGTATCTTGCCGCGTGCGTGCATTTTGCAACGCTCTTCGGTGCGTCGCCTGTCGGCAACGAATACACCGCGGGGCTTCCCGCTGACGATGCGGAGCTTTTGCAGCGCGCCGCCGCACGTGCCGCCGGTGTCTGAGAAGATCATTTCAATAAATATTCAAAAATAATCCCATTCACGGCTATTTACAAACGCGCGGAAGTGTGGTATAATAACACTGTATCGGTGTGATGTTTCATGCCGTAAAAAATGACGCAGACCCGGTCTCCGGATAAAAGACCGCAAGGTTATTCACCCGCCGGTCGCTGAGTCCGCGCAAAAAAACATGAGGTGAATGAAATGACCAAAGAAGAAAAACTCGCGATCATCGAAGAGTACGCTGTACACGAAGGCGACACAGGTTCGCCCGAGGTTCAGATCGCTCTCCTTACCAGCAGGATCAACTCCCTTACCGAGCATCTTAAGAAGAACAACAACGACCATCACAGCCGCCGCGGTCTTCTTAAAATGGTCGGTCACAGAAGAAATCTGCTCAACTATCTGATGAAGGTCGATATCGAAAGATACCGCGCTATCATAGCCAAGCTGAACATCAGAAAGTAAAAAGCAAGGGCGATGGAGACTGGGATGCCGCGTTTTTGCACGGCATCCCTTTTTTCGGACTCGGGTGAAGTCAGATCGGATCTTGAACTTCATACCCCGATGATGAAGGGAGCGCTGATTTATATCGGGCTTTCGGACTCGGGCGAAGCCGGATCGGATTTTGAGCTTTATACCCCGATGATGAAGGAAGCGCTGATTTATATCGGGCTTTCGGACCCGGGCGAAGCCGGATCGGATTTTGAGCTTTATACCTCGATGATAGGCGGGGAGTGGAGTTGCATCAGTACCGTGTGTTTGATTTCCCCGCCGCGTTTAACCGCGCACGGCACAAACCTTAAAAATGCGTGGCTGCCTTCCGGGACCGAAGTTTGCGCAAGCTTTGCGGGAGGAGCAGAGCCCCTCCCCTACGGGATGCGGCAGATACGAGTCTGTACTTGCTTCACCGTCGGGGTACGCGGCTGCAACTCTGCATAAACGCCACCCGAGACTTAAAAAGTCGGTTATGTTCTGATGTGACTGTACCCGTGCGGTCGATACGAGTTCGCACTTGTTTCACCGTCGGGGTGTGCAGTTACAACTCTGCATAAACGCCACCCGAGACTTAAAAAAATCCCGCATGTGGGCAGCATTTAACCGTGCGCCTTGCGTTCATCACGACCGGGAGACGCGCGGTTAAGTGCTAACCATGTCGGGAGCAAAATATACGGAGGTACAAAATGTACGAAATCAAAAGCACACCCATGCAGTTCCCGAACCAGAAGATCTTCCGCTATACTCTTGCGGGCAGACCCCTTTCTGTTGAGGTCGGCAAAATGGCAGGCCTTGCAAACGGCTCATGCCTCGTCCGCTACGGCGATACCGCCGTGCTTTGCTGCGCCACCGCGTCCGCAAAGCCCCGCGACGGCATAGACTTCCTCCCCCTGTCTGTTGACTATGAGGAGAGAATGTACGCAGCGGGAAAGATCCCCGGCGGTTATCTCAAGCGCGAGGGCAAACCCAGCGAAAAGGCAATACTGACCGCGCGCGTCATCGACCGCCCGATCCGTCCCCTCTTCCCCAAGGATCTGCGCAACGACGTAGCACTCACACTCACCGTTATGTCGGTCGATCAGGACTGCTCTCCAGAGATCACCGCTATGCTCGGCGCCTCCATCGCACTGTCGATATCGGATATTCCGTGGAACGGACCGATCGCGGGCGTTTTCATGGGTCTTGTTGACGGCAAGCTCGTCGTCAATCCCACAGAGGCAGAGAGAGAAAAGAGCGACCTTGAGCTGACCGTTGCCGCGTCGATGAACAAGGTGGTCATGATCGAGGCGGGCGCCAACGAAGTTGCCGACGATGTTATGTACGACGCTATCATGAAGGCTCATGCCGAGATCAAGGATCTGCTCGTGTTCGTCAACGGCATTATCGATGAGGTAGGCAAGCCCAAATTCGAATATCCTTCCTGCGAGCTTGATCACGATATGTTCGATAAGATCTTTGCCTTCTGCGAGGCGGATCTCATGAACGCTCTCGATACCGACGACAAGAACGTCCGTGACGAGAGAATGCTCCCGATCGAGGACGCGATCATCGAAAAATTCGGCGAGGAATATCCCGATCTCGCCACCCAGATGCCCGAACTGGTCTATAAGATGCAGAAGAAGGTCGTCCGTCGCTGGCTGCTTGAGGGCAAGCGCGTTGACGGTCGTGCCCTCAACCAGATAAGACCCCTTGCCGCCGAGGTGGGACTCTTCAAGAGAGTGCACGGCTCGGGTATGTTCACGAGAGGTCAGACACAGGTCGTTACAATGGCAACGCTCGGGACCCTCGCCGAGGCTCAGATGCTCGACGGCATCGACAACGAGGATTCCAAGAGATATATGCACCACTACAATATGCCCGGCTACTCCACCGGCGAGGCAAAGGCTACCCGCAGCCCCGGCAGACGTGAGATAGGTCACGGAGCACTTGCCGAGCGCTCGCTCGTTCCCGTGCTTCCCTCCACCGAGGAGTTCCCCTACGCCATCCGCCTCGTTTCCGAGGTCGTTTCCTCCAACGGTTCCACCTCGCAGGCGTCGGTCTGCGGCTCCACACTCGCGCTTATGGACGCGGGCGTGCCGATCAAGGCTCCCGTTGCGGGTATCTCCTGCGGTCTTATCACCGAGGGCGAAAAGTGGATGACCATGATTGATATCCAGGGCGTCGAGGACTTCTACGGCGATATGGACTTCAAGGTCGCCGGTACTCATAATGGCATCACGTCCATCCAGATGGACCTCAAGATCGACGGTCTGACGCCCGAGATCATCAAGTCGGCGCTCGAAATGACCCACGCCGGACGCGATTATATCATCGACGAGGTCATTCTCAAGGCTATCCCCGCCCCGCGCGCCGATGTCTCCGAGTATGCTCCCAAGATGATGACGATAAAGATCGACCCCGATAAGATCCGCGAGGTCATAGGCAAGGGCGGCTGCGTCATTCAGAAGATCACCGCCGACACCGGCGCCAAGATCGATATCGAGGACGACGGAACGGTATATATCGCCGCGGTCAACCGCGCCGCCGCAGACGCCGCCAAGGCGACGATCGACGCTATCTGCTTCGAGCCCGTTGTCGGCACCGTCTACACCGGCAAGGTCACCGGCATCAAGGAGTTCGGCTGCTTCGTTGAATATGCTCCCGGCAAGGAGGGCATGGTTCACATCTCCCGCATCACCGACCACCGCATCGACAAGGTTGAGGATGTCCTCAAGCTCGGCGATATCGTAAAGGTCAAGTATATCGGACTTGACAAGAAGGGCAGAATGGACTTCTCTATCAGAGACGCCCAGGGCTGATCTTTCCGACATTTCAATAAAATAACAGCCCGCCGCGCATATTCTGAGGTAACAAGCTAAAACTATATGCGCGGCGGGCTGAAAACAACCACCCGAGACGGGGGAAAACCGCCAAATTGAGGAGGATGCCGTATGAACGACCGTGATTCGAATACACGGGCTTTTAAGATGAATTCACATCTGAGCAACCGCGCACTGCGCGAGAGAAAACGCAAAAGACGTCAGATAGTGCTCATTACACTCATGTCGCTGCTCGCCTTGTCGCTTATTGTTTCGGTCATCGTTATATGCGGCGAGCTTGCCTCGGGCGGCGGAGGCGAGGATACATCGCCGAACGTCCCGGCTTCGGTCACCACCATGGGCGATACGACCGCAGGCGGCGAGACTACGCCGGCAGCCGACGAGACCACCGGCGGCACCGAGGGATATACGGTAAAGCTCATGACCGCTGACGATGTTCACCGCGGCGAGCTTATACTCGTGGACACGTCGCACGCATATGTATTCCCCGCGAGCGACGCGACGCTCATCGATCTGCGCAGCAGCCGCAGCGAAAAGTGGGGCACATCGGCATCGGGAAACATGATACATTCCTATTCCTGCTCATTTGACGTAAAGCTGAATGCCGTCGCCGCAAAAAATCTCAATAATATGATCGACGATTTTTACGACGCAACAAAAAATCAGGACGTTTACTTCCCGCAGGGCAGCGGATATCGCGATGCCGCGGCACAGGATACGCTGCACGCAAGCAAACCGGGAGCCGAAGCGCCCGGCGGATACAGTGAGCACCATACGGGGCTGACAGTTGACTTCCGTGCGTGGCTCGATAACAACTCATATCCCTATATTTCGGCGTCCGAGGACGCATCGTGCGTTCAGATATATACATGGCTGAACACAAACTGTTATAAATACGGCTTTATCCAGCGCTATCCGCAAAGCAAATCAAGCGTTACAAAATCGTCGCATTATGCAGACCATTACAGATACGTCGGCTACCCGCACGCGCTGGCGATGATGCGCAACGACCTTTGCCTTGAGGAGTATCTCACGGTGCTCGCAACGCGCCATCCCTACACCGGAACGCACTATATAATGAACGGCGACGACGGCGTGACATATGAGATATATTATGTTCCCGCCGCAACGGGAGAGGGCGCCACAACTTCGGTTCCCGTTCCGACCGATATGCCGTATACTATATCGGGGAACAACTACGACGGGTTCATCGTTACGATAACGAGAAAATGAGGCGCTCTGTCAGAAACGGTAAAGGCGGCTGCGAGCGGATATGAATAAAAAAGGAAAATTTCCGCTGCGGAGCGCGGCGGCGCTGCTTGCGGCGCTGCTGACCGTAACGCTCGCGCTCGGCGGCTGCGGATTCATCGAGATCACATACGACCACGGCAGCGATACCGGCACGGGAGAGGACAGCGGCACGGCGGCGACGGATGCGCCGTGGACTGTGCCGGCTCCGACGACCACCGCGATCCCGCCCGATAAGGTGAGCTATCCCGACAGGCGCGCCGAGGCGGAGGCGAAGCTTGAGGCGCTTCCGGACGTAGAGCTTTCGGTGAGCGATCTTATAATCGCAAACGCCACCTCAACGGCGGCGCTCATAGAGCCCGAGGAGGGCGACCTGCTCAACGCCGCGCGCTCTTTGAGGACAGAGGCGGCGTGCGAGAGATACGGTATAAGCATGACGGTGCTGAGCGTTGAGGAGAGCGCCATGCTCGGCGAATTCACGGCTGCCGAAAAGTCGGGCACATATTATGCCGATTTCGCCGTGATCCCCGCATATGCGGCGGCGCTTTTCTATAATTCCGGCATCGTTCTCAATCTCGGGCAGCTGCCGGTGTTCGAAGCGCCCGAGGGCGCGGGGACCGTCGGTATGTCCTGCTATTTTTATTGCGGCAGCGCCGTATACGATCCCGATTCGCTCTGGGCGCTGTATTTCAACCGCACGCTTGCGGGTGCGGAGATAAGCGAAAGCCTTTATCGCGCCGCGCTTTCGGAGGCGGGGCTCGCGTGGGAGGATGTCCTCACCGCCGCAGCCTCGGTCACACTGCCCGAGGGGGCATATGCCGCCGTCAGCGGCACGCGCAGCTCGGCGACCTTTGCCGCCGATGCCGTTTGTGCCGGTGCGGACGTGGAATTTGTGTCAAACGGCGCCGGGACGGTCCCGACGGTGAACTTTGACGAGCAGAAGCTCGCCGAGGCGGGAGATGTGATATCCCGGCTCGCGGCGCTGCTCTATCTCCCGGCGGGCGAGGATGCAGCCGACCCGGAGGCGGTCTTTGCCGACGGCGGGGCGCTCGTGCGGCTCGGTCCGCTCTCCGATATGCGTACATTTTACGATAAAAAGACCGAATGGGGGCTTCTGCCGCTGCCGCACACGGGCAGCGTGAGCGAAAACGTGACGCTCGGATCTGAGAGTCGCCCGGTGATGTTTTTCTCCGGCAACGGCAGACCGGAGCTTTGCGGCGCTGCCATCACGGCGCTTGACGCAGCCTCCGGCGCGTGGCTCGGCGACGCTTATGCCGCAGCCGCATTTGAAAATTATCTGCGCGACAACAATTCATACCTGACTCTGCACGCGATACTCGACGGCAGCGTGAAGTTTGACTTCTCTTACCTTTATTCGGGCGTTGCGTCAAGGCTAGCGGGGACGACATACAATGCCGCACGCGGGCAGCTTACCGGAGGTGCGTCGCTTTCCGAGGCGGTGAGCCGTGCGCGGGTCGCCGCAAACCGCGAGCTTGCGCGGCTGTTCGGGTGACGAAGCGCGAAGGGCGAATAAAACGCAAACATAACATCCGAGTTCGTGAATATATAAAAAGTTGAAGGGAGACAAGGCACATAATGAAAAAATATGCGACCGTACCGTACATTCTTAAGGCAAAGCGTTTCCGCAGGGACGTTTCCAAGCCCTGCATCAGAAACCACGCAGTCTATACCGTCGGCTTTTGCCGCGATCCCGAGACGGACCCCGAGCGCGAGGCAAAGCTCGACGCCGAGTTCACCGTTTCGGTGCTCGATATCGTAAAGGTGACGGCTATCGCGGCGAGCATCGCCGCGGGGCTTGCGGCAGTGGTGAGACTTATCATCGCCGCGTGCAGGAACGACGACTGAAACACGGGGGGCTGCCGCGCAAACGCGCGGCAGCCTTTTTTCGTTGTGCGCTGCCCCTGTCGGAGTAGTTTTTTACCTATTTGTTAAAACATTTTCGCGGTTTTGTATAAAAAACTCTTGACAATAATGACGTGCTGTGGTAAAATGTTTACGAGCGGAAATTTGTTCGAATTTCCCATCAAAAAAATGTAAACAATTTCGGAGGAGACTGCACAATGAAAAAAGTATTGTCTGTTGTTCTGGCTGTTCTGATGCTCGCTGCAATTGCGGCTGTTCCCGTATTTGCCGACGACGCCATCGCTGTTACGACCGCTGATGAATTTCTCGCTATGGAGAGCGGTAAGTCCTACTATCTTGCCAACGATATAGATTTCGGCGGCAAGGTGTTCGATACCTATTTGATAAAGGGCGAAAATTATGTTGTCGACCTTGACGGTAATGGTCACACCCTCAAAAACTTCAGCTTTAAATCCGACAATGCCTCCGGCGATCTTGCTGTATTCCAGCAGTTCGCAAGCGGGACCATCAAGAATATCAATTTCGGTTCCAAGGATGCTCACATCAGCTACGTGCTGAACGATCCCAATGATAACAAAAGCTTCGCGTTCCTCGTTGCCAGCACCAAGGGCGAAGAGACCCCGCGCATTGAAAACGTTCACATCTTTGCCGATATGGAGATCAACTATACCGCCAATCTCGATGCAAGACTCAGTTGTGGCGGTTTCATCGCATATGCGAGAAATTACACGATCGTGAAGTCCTCAATGAACGGTAAGATTGCTATCAAAAACAACGGCGCCGACTGCACAAAGTGGAGAAACGCCGGCGGCTTTATCGGCAGCGATAAGTACGATAAGACCCTGAAGTTTGTCGGTACCATCGAGGACTGTGTAAATAATGCGAACGTTAGCTTGATTGGCTGCGCCAAGGAAGGCAGAGTTGCCGGATTTGTTGCTTACTCCGATAAGGAAACCAACAATATAAAGAACTGCATCAACAACGGTGCGATAACGCTCGAGACATCTGCCGGTACGGGACACATTGCCGGTATTTTTGCCTGCGCCAAGCCCGGTAAGGATGCTGTGATAGACGGCTGCCGCAACAACGGCAAGATCGTTTACAACTGCAAAAACGCCGAAGATGCCAAGACCGGTACCATCGCGGGCGGTATCATCGGTTTTGCCCAGAGAGGCGCTATCACCGTCAAGAACTGCATAAATGCAGTTGAGATCAAGACCGGCGCTGCCTACAACGGCGAGATTGTTGCGTTTACCGCAGAATCCGGCGTGACTGTTGAACAGTCCGGCAACAAGACATCCTCTGAGATCGGCGGCAGCGAGATCACTCCCGATCCCAAGCCCGATCCCAACCCCTCCACCGGCGATCACAGCCTCGTGATAATCGCCCTTGCCGCAGTGCTTTCGATATCCGGCGCTCTCTGCGCTGTCGTCGTTCGCCGCGGAAAAGAGAACAACTGAAAATAAGCTACAATAAACGAACGTTATATCGGTCGTCGGGCTGCCGTGCTATTCACGGCAGCCTGGTTTTTTATCGAAGTATCTCGGGCATGGCATTGTACATATTTTCAATAAACACACCGTAGCCCGCCGACGGATCGTTTATCAGAACGTGCGTTACGGCACCGACGAGCTTGCCGTTCTGGATTATAGGGCTGCCCGACATTCCCTGAATTATCCCGCCGGTCCGTTCGAGCAGCGCGGGGTCGGTCACGCGTATCGAAAAGCACCTGCCGCCGACGGCGCTGCGGTCTATGGAGTGTATCTCAATCGCATATTCGCCTATCTCGCCTGAATCAAGCGTGCACAGCATCGTAGCAGCGCCTTCCTTCAGCTCGTTTTTGCCCGCTGCGGGTATGGGGTTCGAATAATTCCCCGTCGGTGTGTCGCGGTAGAGCCCGAAAACGCCGAGGTCGCTGTTCTGTATTACCGTTCCCTCTTTGCCGGGGGTGAAGTACCCTTTTATCTCACCGGGCGTGCCCGGCAACCCTTTCGTGAGACCGCTTATCGTCACGCCGACGACGCTGCCTCTGCCGAGCGGTACCGGCTTGCCGGTGTCGGCATCGCATATGCCGTGACCGAGGCCGCCGAAGCCGCCCGTCGAGGGGACTATAAATGTCACGGTGCCGATGCCCGCGCCGCTGTCGCGCACCCACATTCCGGTCTGAAACTGACCGTCGCGCCCGCGCTTCGGCGTCAGCTCAACGGTAAAATCGCTGCCGCCGCGCCGACAGTCGAACTTGAGCGTCCGCCCGCCCGACTGCTTTATCGCGTCGGTCAGATCCGAGGCGTCCGATAGCGGCTTGCCGTCTATCTTCATTATCGTGTCGTTTACGCGCAGTCCCGCGGCGTATGCGGGGCCGGAAGGTGAGCCCGCGCCGCCGGAGAAGCCGACGATGAGCACGCCGTCGGTGTAAAATTTCACGCCGAAGGGCATTCCGCCGGGGTAAAGCGATATCTCCCCGACGTCCGATGATACCGCGGCGCAGTCGGGCGGCATACCGTGAGCTGCGGCGGCGTCCTGCGCGAGCACGGCTCCCGGGAGAAGCAGCGCGAGCACAGCCGCAGCAAGCGCGGCAGTCAGCACGCGCAATTTTTTGTTTTTCTGATCTATATTCCGCATAAAATGAGTTCCTTTCAGATGCGGGAAATACCGCTGCGGACCGCCGCCGCGTTTTTCCCTCGCCATATTAATTTGCCCCCGACGCGGTGTTTGATGTGTAGCAATTTCGTAGTCTGCAAGCAGAAAATTCCGTCCGCCGCCGCGCGTGTTTTATCCGATTTTCATTCTGAATTTTATGTGAACTTTTATTTTTTCTGTTGACAGGCAGAAAAAACATGATATAATTTATTAGTAAACTAATTAATCCGTCTGCGGACGCCCGAGTCCGCTTTGCACGGTATGAAAAACGGAAAGGAGCGATAAATCTGTCATGAAGACCGAAAAAGAAGCCGTGAGCGGCATTCCGGCGGTGCCCGGGGCTGCGAAGCACGACGATGATACGCCGCAGCAGGCAGCTCAATGCCGGTGCTGTGACGATATGCTGACGCCGCCGATGCTTATCGGACGTATCGCGCGTATGCACATGAATCTTATGCGCAATACCGAGCCGGCGGGTTCGATAATGACTCAAAACAGCTGCCGCGTGCTCGTGCGCACACTGGCGCACGAAAGCGGGATATCTCAGCTTGAGCTTGCGCGCCGCACGGGGCTCAAGCCGCCGACGGTCAGTGTGGCGCTCGGAAAAATGGAGCTCGGCGGGTACATCCGACGCGAGGCGTCGGAGACAGACGGACGCGAGGTGCGCGTTTATCTCACCGATGCCGGGCGAGAGCTTGAGGCGAGCACGTTGGCGCGCCTGCGCGATGCGGATGCCATTGCAATGCGGGATGTAACGCCCGAGGAGGCAGAGGAGCTGCGGCGCATTCTGCTGAAGATCAAAAACTCTCTTGCGGAAAATGAAAATACATCAGATCCCGGAACGAGGAAAAACATATATCAGGGAGAACGACCGAAACGATGAAAAAGCTGATTGGATATCTCAAACCGTATCGCTGGTTTGCTGTGATCTCGCCTATAATGATGGCGTTCGAGGTCACGGCGGATCTGCTTTTGCCCTATCTCACGTCGTTTATCATAAACTACGGGATATCGGGCATTCCGCTTGACGACCCCGAAAACGGATCGGCTGTCGCCGCGTGGATAGTCCGCACCTTCTGCGGCTCTGACGCGAGCGGCATTCAGATGATAGTCACCTTCGGGCTTCTCATGCTTGCGGTGACGCTCGTAGGCGGATTTTTCGGCACCATGTGCGCCTACACCGCTGCGCGCGCCGCGCAGGGCTTCGGTCACGACCTCCGCTGCGACGCTTACCGTCATGTTATGGCGCTGTCGGTCGAGCAGACCGACAAATTCACGACCGGTTCGCTTGTAACGCGAATGACGAACGACGTCACACGCCTTGTCGATCTTGTCGAGGCTGTGCTGAGGATGTTCGTTCGCGCTCCCGTCTTCTTTATCGGCGGCACCGTGATGCTTCTTATGCTCAATGTTGATTTCGGCATGGTGCTCATCGGCGCGCTGCCCATTCTTGCCGTAGCGGTCATCGTTATACTGAAAAAAGCCGTTCCGATGTTCGGCGTCATGCAGTCAAAGCTCGATAAGGTGAACTCTGTCGTGCAGGAGGATGTTTCCGGAGCGCGCGTCATAAAGGCATACGTCCGTGAGGACTATGAATGCTCGCGCTTTGACAAGGCGAACCGCGATCTCTGCGACACGAACAAAAAAGTCATGACTCTTATGACGTGGTTTTCGCCGCTTCTTACGCTCATACTCAACTACTCGGTCGTTGCGCTCTTCTACATCGGAGGCAGCCGCATTGCGCGCGGCGACTCCGGCATGAGCGCGGGTGCGATAATGGCTGCTATCACCTATGTCACGCAGGTCATCTTCTCACTCATGCAGGTCGCAATGATATTCCAGACCTTCTCGCGTGCTGCGGCATCTGCCGAGCGTGTGTGCGAGGTCCTTGCTGCCGAGCCTGTCGTTCTCGGCGGCAGCGTTGACGATCCCGCCGCCGCTGCGGGCGATCCTGTGATAGAATTTAAAAATGTCAGCTTCCGTTATCCCGGAACGCACGGCAAACCGGTGCTGAACAATATCAATCTCAGCGTCGGGCGCGGAGAGACGCTTGCCGTCATCGGTGCCACCGGCTCGGGCAAATCATCGTTCTGCAAGCTGCTCATGCGCTTTTACGACGTCGATTCCGGCGAGGTCATGATCGACGGCAGACCGATAAAGGATTATACGCTGCGCGCCCTGCGCCGCAAATTCGGATTTGTCATGCAGAAGAGCGTGCTCTTCTCAGATACTCTGGCGAACAACATCCGCTGGGGCAAGCCGGATGCCACCGACGGTGAGGTGCGTGAGGCGGCAAAGACCGCACAGGCGGACTCCTTCATTTCGGGCTTCGCCGATGGCTATGACGGCTTTGTCGCCGAAAAGGGCGCGTCTCTTTCCGGCGGACAGAAGCAGCGCGTTTCGATAGCGCGCGCCCTCGTCCGCAAGCCGGAGATACTGATACTTGATGACTCCACCTCGGCGCTCGACCTTGCGACCGAGGCAAAGCTGCGCCGTTCGCTGCGTTCTTCGCTTTCGGGAACGACCGTCGTTATGGTCGCGCAGCGCATTGCAAGCGTGCGCGACGCCGACCGCATTGCGGTCATCGAAAACGACGGCAGCATCATCCACTGCGCGCCGCACGACGAGCTGATGCGGGTCAGCGAGACATACCGCGACATTTACAATTCACAGATGAGCAACAATACAGAGGTCGGAGGTGAGTAAGATGGCAGAACAGAATAAAAACGCAGGCAGACAGGAAGCGCCGCGTGTGAACTTCAGACCCGGCGGACGCGGCCCCGGCGGTCCGATGGGCGGCAGAATGAATGCCGAAAAACCGAAAAACGCCGGCAAAACGCTCTCCCGCCTTGCAAGGTATATCGGAAAAAGCAAATTTGCGCTTTTGGGAATCGTGCTCCTCACGGTCGTCATCGCCTTTGCCGACCTTGTCGGACCTAAGCTCCAGCAGCTTGCGATAGACACCATCACGGTCACGGACGGCGTTGTGAAGGTCGATTTTCAGGCAATGCTCACCTATATCGCGATAATGAGCGGGTTCTTTGTGTTCAGTGCGCTGCTCACGCTCATTCAGGAACGCATCGCGGTCCGGCTTTCGACCTCAACGGTCTATTTCATGCGCCGCGAGCTGTTCGAAAAGCTTGAGAGACTGCCGATAAAATACACTGACACGCACCGCCACGGTGACATAATGAGCCGCATGACGAACGATATCGACAATGTGTCGTCTGCGATCTCGCAATCGCTGACATCACTCTTCTCGGGCGTCATAACCATCATAGGTGCGGTCGTCATGATGCTGAAATACAGCGTGGGCGTGACGCTCGTTGCCGTGATAACCATACCGCTTACGATAATAGTATCCTCGATGCTCGCAAAATTCATGCGCAAATACTTTATCCGTCAGCAGACGCTCCTCGGTCAGCTCAACGGGCAGGTCGAAGAGATGGTCACGGGTTACACTACGGTAATATCATACGGCAAAGAGCCGGAGGCAGTCGAAAAATTTGCGGCGATATCCGATGATTTCCGCCGCTGCTCGGTCAGCGCTCGTGTCTGGGGCTCGATCATGGGACCTGTCATGAACTTTATCGGCAACCTGCAATATGTGCTCGTTGCGGGCTTCGGCGGCTTCCTTATGCTGCGCGGCGGTTCGATAACGGTCGGCTCTATACAGGCTATGCTGCAATACTCCAAAAAGCTCTCCCGCCCGATCAACATGATCGCAAACCAGTATTCCTCGATCCTTACGGCTCTTGCGGGCGCCGAAAGAATTTTTGACATTCTCGACACACCGAACGAGATCGACGAGGGAAAATCGGCGGTCACACCCGCGGAGATACACGGAAATGTCGATTTTTCGGACATCTGCTTCTCGTATGTCGAGGGCGAACCCGTGCTGAAAAACCTTACGCTTTCGGTCAAGCCGGGGCAAAAGATCGCCATTGTCGGCTCCACGGGCTCCGGCAAAACGACGATAGTCAACCTTCTCATGCGTTTTTACGAGCTTGACAGCGGGAATATCACTATCGACGGCATCGACGTGACCGATATTCCCAAAGAGACGCTGCGCCATGCGATCGCCATAGTGCTTCAGGATACGGTCCTTTTCTCCGACACGATAAGAAGCAACATCAAATACGGCAGGCTTGACGCGAGCGACGACGATATGAAGCGTGCGGCGGCGACCGCACGCGCCGACACCTTCATCGAGCGTCTGCCCGAGGGCTATGACACCGTGCTTGCCGAGTCGGGCAGCAACCTTTCCGAGGGTCAGCGGCAGCTTCTTGCCATAGCGCGTGCGGTGCTTGCCGACCCGAAGATACTAATACTCGACGAGGCGACCTCGTCGGTCGATACGCGCACCGAAATGCATATTCAGAGCGCAATGGCGGAGCTGATGAAGAATCGCACGTCGCTTATCATAGCGCACCGGCTTTCAACGATACGCAACGCCGACGTCATAGTTGTGCTTTCGCACGGCGAGATAGTTGAAACGGGCAATCACGACGAGCTGCTGGCAAAGGGCGGAGAGTATTCGAAGCTCTACGAGAGTCAGTTCGCGGGCATAGCAACGTGACGGGCTCCTGCACCGACGCCGACCGCGAGCGGTTCCTTGCCGTCTGCCGCGAGGTGACGGCAGCGCCGCAGGGCGAATATTCCGGCGGCGAGGAAGGTATAGGCGTGCTGCGCGAAAAGCGCATGCACGCCGCAATAAAGCGGTTTGTGTGTGCCGACAGCTCATATCACGAGCAAAGACCGGTCACGCTTTCTGATGCCGCGTCGGACGGCGACGAAAAAAAACGAAAAAAAGCAAAAAAATACGTCGCAGACGTGCTCTGCGGCGATGAGATCTATGAGATACAGACGGGCTCGTTCTGGCCGCTGAAGGAAAAACTCGGCTGGTATGCCGCAAACACCGATTGCCATGTCACGGTGGTGCATCCGATAGCCATAAAACGGCGGATCATCTGGATCGACCCCGCAAGCGGTGAGGCTGTGCCGTCGCCGCGGCTTGCGCGCGCCGGCAGGGTCGCCGACGTGCTGCCCGAGACGGTCTATATTTCCGAACTCGTCGCGTCGGGGCGTGTCTCGCTGCTCGTTCTGCTCATTGAGGCGGAGGAATACCGTTGGCGAAACGGGTGGGGGCGCGACGGCAAACGCGGGTCCGAGCGGTTTGAAATGCTCCCCACCGCACTCGCTGACACGGTGAGTCTTGAATTGCCCGAGGATTTTCGCGAGCTGCTGCCGGCAGAGCTGAATGATACCGGGTTCACCGCCGCCGGATTCGCAAAGGCGATGAAGCTACGTTCGCGCCGGTCATATCTTGCGCTGCGGGCGCTCGAAAACCTCGGCGTCGTCCGCGTCGCGGGCAAAAAGGACCGCGCAAGGGTATATGAGATAATATGAACGGTGTACCCGCTCAAAATTATCAAATTATATTCACAAGAGCGGCATTGGGGTCGCGGCACTTGCGCTTTATTCCCGGATGACCGTGCCGCTCGCTGTCATTTCAAATGTTTTACGGCTGTTTTACGGCAAAAAAGCCCTCTGCCGCGCTTTTGCGCGGCAGAGGGCTTTTTCATTTTATACGTTCACAGATGTGTGCTCCGGCGCGGTCTGGCCCGGCTTATAAACGGGGTAGCTCGTTTTATCCGCCTCCGTGATCTGCCGCATTACTCTGCACGGAACGCCGACGGCGACCACACCCGCAGGTATCGACTTTGTAACGACGCTCCCCGCGCCGATAACGGTATTGTCGCCGATCACGACGCCCGCCAGAATAGTCGAGCCGGCGCCGATCCACACATTGCTGCCTATCGTTATGGGCTTTGCTACCTCCACGCCCGCCTTCCGCATTTCGGGGTCTATCGCGTGTTCGGCTGTGGTAAAGCAGCAGTTCGGCGCAACGAAAACATGGTCGCCGAAGGTCACCTTTGCCCCGTCGGTTATCACCATGCCGTGGTTTGAATAAAAATTATCCCCCACGCTGATGTTATAGCCGTAATCGCACCAGAACGGCGGTGTGATAAACGTGTCCTTGCCCATGCTGCCGAGAAGCTCCTTAAGGATCTCGTGCTGCGCTTCGCGGTCATTGGGGCATAATTGATTATATCTGAAGCATTTTTCTTTGGTCTTCCGTATCTGCTCTTCATATGCGGGGTTGTGGCAGCCCTGAAAAAAGCAGTTGACCGGGACCGTCGGTTTTTTGTCCATAGTGATCTCCCAAAAACGGATCGCGTGCCCTCGATCAGCCGTATTCCCGCGGTTGAGGTGACGGCCGGCGAGTCACATATCGTATCGGAATTTGCAGAACGGGCACTGTGGGTAGTCGAAATCATGCTGCTTTCCGCAATTCGGGCACTTTTTCTGCGGAAGCTTTTCGTCATTGCCGTCCGCCGAGAAGAATTCAAGCTTCCCGCATCCGGTGCAGTTGTAAATATCGACTTTCATGGCTCCCGCAAGCAGATTGGAAAGGTCGCCGAGTATCCAGCCCGTTTGTCCGAGCTGGATCTTTTCTGTCCCGATGAGGCGCATTTTCTGACCGCAGCGCAGACAAGTTATGCTTTTTTTCATGCTTTTGCCCTTTTTAGCGTGCCGGCAGGGGGCGTCACTCACCTGCGCCGTCCTCGATCAGCCGCATTCCCGCGGTTGAGGTGACGGGCAGCGAGAAAACTATCGTGCGGGCTTCGGTGTCGGTACCGGCTTTGCTCATTATCGCCTGCATGATGGCGTTTTTCTGCTCGGTCCTGACGACGATAAATATTATCTCCTTCTCGGCGGCGATAGAGACGCCGAGGAACTTTTCGGCGCGCTCGGTGCCGGTCCCCTTTGCGTGTATCACCGTGCCGCCCGATGCCTTTGCTTCGCGCGCGGCGTCCATTACCGTGTCGGTGTGCCCCTGATTCGTTATTGCGAGCAAAAGCTCATATTTCGTGTTTTTCAACTCGCTTTCCTCTCCCTTTTCAAATTTCTGTCCGTCGGTAAGAAAGAACAACTGTTTTTTTCCGCCGATGCTCGAAAGCGGAATGATAAAGGCAATGCCTATCCCGGGAATGTCGATCTTCAGCTCGCTTTGCAGCCGCGCCTTTACCGCCTGCCACACATCGTGCGTCACGGTCGAAAGCATTACCGCCTTCTGCGAGCGGGCAAGACCGAAATAATCCAGCGTTTCGTTTATCGCGGTGCCGCTGCCGAGCGCGGTAAAGGAGACGCTCACTCCCTCCGACTCATACAGCGCAATAAATCTGCGCGCCATATTGCGGTCGGTTATCGTAACCATGAGATAAAGTCCGTTCATGTGTTTGCGGTCCCCTTTCTTTTAAAGCTCGATAATGGCATCGTCGGGCATGCCGGGCAGCAGTCCGTCGGTGTCGCTGCGCACCTCTCCGGCGCGGCTCTTTTTGATGCGGTAGATAAGACCGAGCACCTGTATCGTGATAAGAGGCGTCATGGCGACCATTGCGACGACGCCGAAGGCGTCGGCAACGATATTTCCGCCCACGGCAAGGCACGCGCCCTGTGCAAAGGGCAGCAGGAATGTCGCCGTCATAGGCCCCGAGGCGACACCGCCCGAGTCAAACGCGATGGCGGTGAATATGCGCGGAACAAGAAAGGAAAGCCCTATTGCAATGGCGTAGCCCGGCACGACGAACCAGAGGATGGATATTCCGGTCAGCACGCGCACGAGCGCCAGACCTATCGACGCAGCAACGCCGAGCGAGAGGCAGGCGCCCATTGCCTTTGAGGATATTGCGCCGTCGGTTATCTCCTCGACTTGCTTGTTGAGAACGTATACCGCAGGCTCGGCGCGGACGATGAAGTAGCCTATCACCATTCCGACGGGAATGATTATCCAGTTATACGGCAGCGACGCCATCGTCTTGCCGAGGTAGCTGCCGGCGGGCATAAAGCCGACGTTAGCGCCGGTGAGAAAGAGCACGAGCCCTACATATGTATATACAAGACCGACGATTATCTTGCGCAGCTGGCGGCGCGGCAGACGCAGGGTGACAGCCTGAAATATCCCGAAGAATACGATTATGGGCAGCAGCGCCACGGCGATCTCGCCGAGATATGCGGGTATCGACGAAATAAAATAGCGCGCAAGCTCGGTCGAGCTGCCGATGTCGGGAATGGCTGTCGGCTCGAACGCGCCCTCCGCGGGGAAAATAAGCCCGAGAGTCATAACGGCGAGAATGGGACCGACCGAGCAGAGCGCGATAAGTCCGAAGGAGTCGTCGCCCGCGCGGCTGTCGCTTCGTATCGACGAAACACCAACGCCGAGCGCCATTATAAAGGGAACGGTCATAGGGCCCGTTGTGACGCCGCCCGAGTCAAACGCGACGGCAAGAAAGTCGCGCGGCACAAAGGCAGCAAGGGCAAAAACCACTATGTATGCAAGAATGAGCATCAGCCTCAGGGATATTCCGAAGAACATACGCAGCAGCGCGGCGATGAGGAACAGCCCGACGCCCGCGGCGACCGCGATTATGAGGACGGCGTTCGGTATCGACGGTACCTGACCCGCAAGCACCTGAAGATCCGGCTCGGATATCGTGATGATGAAGCCCATGAGAAATCCGATGATTATGATGAGCGGCAGGCTGCGCTTGCGGGTTATCGCGGCGCCGACGCGCTCGCCCATCGGCGTCATGGCAAGGTCTGCGCCGAGGGTGAAAAACATAATGCCGATAATTATCATCGCGGCACCGGCGAGGAAGCTGAGGAGTATCCCCGGTTCTATGGGCGCTACAGTGAAGGAGAGCAGCAGCACAAGGCAGATTATCGGCAGCACTGCCGTCAGTGCTTCTCCCAGCTTTTCAGAGAGTTTTTTTCGTGTGTTACTCAGCAATTCGTGTCCTTTCTGTACCGACAGACAATGTGCGGATACGCTTGCGCATTCACGCGTTCAAAAATTATTTTCTACCTTTATTATAACATAACGGGAATTTCGCAATGTGTCGCAAAAGATAAGAAACGGTAAACAAACTGTTTTTTGCCGCATCCGTGCCGTCGCCGACGGGATGAATGAAAAGTATGATATTTAAAAACATGACGCCGTGTGTACGTAAAAAAAGGGCTGTCAAAAACAATTTGTTTTTAACAGCCCTTCAAAAATGCCGGTCCGTGTCACCGCGGCTCGCCGGTTCCAAAGGCGGGGGGACGTCAGTTTGCCGCGGTCAACTCGCCGATAAGCTCGAGTATCCTGAACCTTATGCGATAGCGCGGCGCGTCTGTCTCGGTTATCGTGCGGTACTGCTCGGGCGTGAATCCGGCGGCGATATAATCCTCCCCGCGGGGGTTCTCGGCATCGTCGGTGATATCACTGCCGGCGGGCGCCGCACTGCGGCGCGCCGCCGACAGGCAGAGCGACGGAAAGAGCACGCACCACCAGTTTTTGCCCGAGCCGGAGCCGAGCACGATGCGGAGCGAGGTGTACTTCCCCGCCGGCAGGCGCACGCCGTCGTATTCGCGGGTCGGATAATACTCCTCGCCGAGTGTTATCGCGGCGTCGCAGCCCGCGCCCAGCTCCTTGAGCCGCTCACGCGCGGCTGCAAGCAGCACTGCTTGGTTGTTTTCGTCGGCGAGAGCTGTCTTTGCCTCGTCATATGTCCTGCATTCGCCGAGAATGTCGGGTATCACGTCAAGCACGGCGTCGCGCACCGAGAGCTTTATACTCTGATCCTCGGGGGAGTCCGAGTCGGCGATAACGTGCAGCCGCAGCACCTTGCGGTAAATTTCCGCCTCGCCGTGTATCGGCAGGCAGGGCATGAGAAGCAGAGCGGCAAATGTCAGCACCGCGGCGGCGCGGATGATCCTTTTCTTCTTGTATTTATCCATTTTCGCGACCTCATGAGCGGGTGTCCCCGCGTGATGAGGCAAAAAGAGCCGGACGCGCATTGCTTCCCGTCGGCGCACCCGCTCCGCTGCCGTGCTTCGTCCGATAAACATAACGGGCGCACGGCGCGGTGGGTGGTGCCGAGGGCGGGATGGGTCCGGCTTTTTGCCTTATGTAGCCGCGCCGCCGGTGCGATAACCTATCGGTCTATTGTTTGCGCCGCGCGGCGTTTTTATTCGCGAAAATAAGATATTTAAAAAAATTGCGAGCAAGGTCAACAGCCGACGTGTGCTTCGAGCCGCGTGTACCAGAGTGCGGCAAGCGCGCTCCATCCGTGGCAGAGGCTCCCCGCACCGCCGAAGTCGGCAGCTCCCTTTATCGTCTCCCAGAACGTCGTGGCGCCGCGGTCGAGCATATATTTCCCGTCGCGGTCAAGCTCGGCGAGTATCACGGGGGCATATTTTTCGGCGTCGGCTGCCGCCAGCGCGTCAAAACGGAAGACCGAGGAGGAGAGCGTAGCGGGTACGAGCCCTTCCCCGCCGTTGACGGCGACTGCTTCGAGCGCACGTGAGGTGTCCGTGCCTTCGCCTGCGCCCGCGAGCAGGCAGAGCGCCTGTGTCAGCACCGCAAAAGGAGCGTCGGCGCGGTCGGTAAAGCTGCGGAAGAGCCCCGCGTCCGCGTCAAAGAACACATTGCGTATCGCGGCTGCAAGCTCGCTGCCCGCCGCGCGGTAGTATTCGGCTTTTTTTGCAAATACGTCGGCTTTTTCTCCGTTTTTCGCGGCGCAGAGCTCAAATATCGCGCCGAGATCGCGGCACGCCATAGCAAGAAACGCGGTGAGCGGTGCTTCGGCGGGCAGATCGGCGTCTGCGGTCTCCTTGTGTATCGAACGCCCGTCAAGAGTCTTTGCCCACTCGTAGAAGTTCCAGTAACCGAGGCGGTCGGGCAGCCGGCGCACCGCTCCGCCGTGCTCGGATGCGCGGCGGTCGAGAAATACCGACGCTATGCGTTCGAGCAGATTGAGCTTTGACTCAAGGAAGGCGGCGTCTCCCGAAAAATCGCCGTATTCTTTCATCTGTATTATATATGAGAGCGAATAGCACGGGATCGGGCGGTCGATGCCCGCGGGTGCGCAGAGCGTGAGCAGCCCGTCGGGGCGTTCACTGCGTGAGATGAGGTCGAGGCTTGCACGCACAAATTTTGCGTTGCCGTCGGCAAATGCGGCGTAGCCGCAGAGCATCTGCGTGCGAGAGTCGAGCGAATAAAGCGACTGCTCGCGCCACGGGCAGTCCTCGTAATGCTCGTGCATGCAAAGCTCGAGCGTGCGCACGGCGCAGTCGTATACGGCGCGGCGCGCGGCATCCTTTACGGGCGCGGCGGAAAGAGTCAGCGGGTAGCGCTCGGGCACAAGGCCGAGATATCTTATGTCCGCGTCCGGGTCGGCAACGAAGATCTCAAGATAGCGGCAGCCGGCGCGGCGCATCGGTTCGGTGCGGCGGTTCTGCCCCCGGGCGGCGGTGTAGCGGTAGTAAAAGCGGCGGCTCCCCATGGCTGTGCGCGGCGTTTCGCGCTCGGGCGTCAGGTGCTCTCCCCAGCCGACGAGCACGTCGCAGACGCGCGAAGCGGAAAATAAAAATTTTATAAATCCGGTTTCTTCGGCTCCGGTGTCGGCAACAAGATAGCATCCGTCGGCGTCCTTGCGCTCCACGTCGAGCTCGGCGCTGTCGAGGGCGAGTCCCGGATCGTCCGAAAACGCTGCGCCGCTTGCCGCGCGGTAATATCCGCGTCTGACTACCGTCATGGCGGTGTCCGGAAGCAGATCGCAGCGCTTTATCGGGCGCGGGAGCAGCACATATGAGCCGTCCTGTGTTCCGACGGACGCGCGCACCGACGGCGTGAAAGCGGAATTTTCTTTGTCGGCGGCATCTGCGGCGCTGTATTCGCAGCCGAGTCCCAGCTGTGACGTGATAGTATGATTTTTATAAGGGACATATCCCGGCGCACGCCGCGAGGGCGTGTTTTCCGACGAGACGAGCGCCTGCTCTCCCGCCGTGCCGCGAAGCCCGAATATCACATACGGCGGACGCTTTGTGTGCGTGAATGAGTCAACGCCCCAGTGCCACGCGATAACACGCAGGGTGTGTTCGCCCGCTTCCGCATCAAAGGTCAGGGTGTCGTATATGAGGCGTCCGGGGTAATCCTGATACTGCCCGAAGCCGATAAGTCTGCCGTCGAGGTAAAGGCTGTATTCCGAGCCGGCGGCGATGTAAAATTCAAATTTTCCGGTGTTTTCCGCACTGAAGTCCGCGTCGAATTCGGCATATTCGTCGGGCATCGATGTGCTGCCCGCAAACCATATCGGCACGGCGTGGGTGAGAATTTCGTTACCGTTCATTGTAAAAGCTCCTCCCGAGGGGTTGATGTGACATAAGTATAGCATCCCGAGAGGCTCATGTCAACCTAAGTTGGCAACAAAAGACGCCTGTCACGCATTTTTTTTGAAGATCGTCAGCCTTCGACTTATTGTTAACCGAAGCTTTACATTTTCTTCCGCCGCCTTCACGCGCGCGTCTTGACAAGCGATTAAAAATATATTATAATAACTATATATATGCGAAAATTTCATCACGGTGCTTCCGGCGCAAGCGTCGGAGGGGAAAGGAATCCCGCGCATTATGTTCAGAAGCATGACGGCGTACAGCCGGAAATGCGCCGAAACCGACGACCGTTCGGTCTCGGCGGAGATAAAATCCGTCAACAACAAATTTCTTGATCTCAACCTGAGGCTCCCGCGCGCGCTGACGCCGCTCGAGCCCCGCATCCGCGCAATGTTTGTCTCGGCGGGCGTCAGCCGCGGCAAGGTGGATGTAAACATAACCTCGGCGCCCGTTTCCGGCTCCGATGGCGGCACTGCGGCGCCGCCTCTTGCGCTCGACCGCGCAGCCGCAGCCTCGTATATCGCCGCGCTTCACGCGCTGCGCGATGAATTCGGTCTCTGCGACGACATTTCGGTCATGACGGTGGCGGAGAACCGCGATATATTCACCGTCCGGGGAGCGGGAGATGCGCCCGATCCGGAGGAAGAATGGATATACATCGAGCCGGTGCTGCGCGGGGCGCTTGAAGCCTTTTGCGCCGAGCGCGTGCGCGAGGGTGAAAATCTGCGCAGGGATATCGAGGGCAAGCTTGACGGCATCGGAGCGCTCGTTGACCGCGTTGACGCGCTTTCGGCTGCAAATTCGGCGGCACTGCACGCAAAGATCACCTCACGCATACGCACGCTGCTTGCCGAGAGCGGCGCCGAGCCGGACGAAAACCGCATCCTCACCGAGTGCGCGATACAGGCGGACCGCCTTGCCATCGACGAAGAGCTGGTGCGCCTGCGCTCTCATCTTTCGGCACTGCACGAAATGACGCGCTCGGACGCTCCCGTTGGAAGAAAGTTTGATTTTCAGCTCCAGGAGGTCAACCGCGAGATAAACACGATCTGCTCAAAGTGCCAGAACGCAGATATCGCCGCGGTCGGCGTGGAGCTTAAAAACGAGACCGAAAAGGTCCGCGAACAGATACAGAACATCGAATAAAGGCAAAATAAGGGCAAAAACGAAAGAATCCATGAAAGAAGGCGTTTTATGAAATTCATAAGCATAGGCTACGGCAATATCGTAGCCGCCGACCGTGTTGTGGCTCTGGTCAGTCCCGATTCGGCGCCGGTCAAAAGGCTGGTGCAGGACGCGCGCGAGCAGGGGCGGGTCATCGACGTTTCCTGCGGCAGGCGCACGAGAGCCGTTATAATCACCGATTCGGACCATGTTATCCTTTCCGCCGTGCAGGCGGAGACGATCGCCAACCGTCTTGACAGCGAGGACGGCGACGACGAGACCGAGGCGGACTGAACCGCCGCGGGCAAATACATTACGAAAAAGAACACACAGATCAAGGAGAATAAAATGCTTTATCCTACCATCAACAAGCTCACAAAGGGCAAATTCAACCGTTATCAGCTCGCGGTCGCTACCGCAAAGTGCGCCAGACTCATCACCGACGAATATGTGCGTGAGCGTCACCTTGCCGAAAAAGCCGCGGCGGGCGCAAAGGAGACCGAAAAGGCGGGCGAAGCGGTAACGGTCAATCCCGATTACCGCGACCGCAAGGCGGTGAAGATCGCTATCGACAAGATCGAGTCGGGCGAATACGTCATCGTTGACCGCGAGGGCGACTCGGTGGTCGTGGGCGAAAATTCGAGCCTGTTCGCCGCCGCTCATCAGGCGGGCACCGATATCGCTCCCGCAAAGCGCGATACCGGAGCCGAGCCTATCGTTGTGACCGAGGAGACGCTGCCCGAGGAGAAGTTCTCCGATGGTCCCGCCCCCGACAAGGTGGACGGCGATTATGAAGAAGAGGGCGACTGGGAAACGATGAGCAAGTGACGGGGCGCCCGCACAACACTTCCCGGTAAACGAAAGGAATCCGCATGAACTCTGTGTATGCCGGCGTGTATCTGCTTGACGCGCCCTTTCAGATAGACCGCGAATACGATTACCGGATACCCGAGGGCATGGAGATCGCGCCGGGCGATTTTCTCAGCGTTCCGTTCGGCAGCGGCAACCGCCGCATGATCGCACTGTGCACCGCCGTGCGCGACAGCTCCGATACACCGGAGGACAAGCTCAAGCCGGTCGCGGGCGTGTGCTCGCGCGAGGTGTCGCTCGATACCGAAATGCTGGGGCTCTGCCGATTTATGAAAGAGCAGACGCTCTGCACGACGGGCGACGCGGTGCGCGCAATGCTGCCGCCCGCCGCACTTTCGCGGTTGACCGAGTTTTATCTTCCCAATCCCGCGTATGCGGAGCCGGAAGCCGCCGTAGATATCGAAAACGACGATCCCGCAGCGCTCATGGTGCTTGAATACGTCCGCGGCAGGGGCAGAGTCTCGGCGGCGGCGCTGACATCGCGCTTCGGCGCGCAGGCGTCCGGCATTGCCGACGCGCTTTGCGGCGGCAGAGTGCCGCTGCTCATCCGCGAGCTTGAGACCGCGGGCGGTGACGCGCGCGGCGAAATGTACTGTGAGCCGGTGCTCTCACCCGACGGGTTGCGTGCGGTGCTCGACAAAAGGCACCCCGACATAAAACGTCCCGCATCGGCGATACAGGTCGCGATAACCGAGTCGCTTATCGGGTGCGGGGACGGAATACGCGAGACTGAGCTTGAAGAAAAGTTCGGCAAATGCCGCGCGCAGATATTGTCCCTTGAGAAAAAGGGGGTCCTGCGGCGTGTCATGCGCGACGCGGAGAGGGCGCGGTCGGAGACGGTCCTGCCCGAAAAGCCGAACGCGGAGCCCGTGCGTCTTAACGACGAGCAGAGCGCGGCTTTTGAAAAGCTCGCGGAGCTTTCCGGTGACGGACGGGCGCACGGCGCACTGCTTTACGGCGTGACCGGCAGCGGCAAGACCGCGGTTATGCTGGCGCTTATCGATCTGATGCTGTCGCGCGGGCGCGGGGTCATCCTGCTTTTGCCCGAGATAGCGCTGACGCCGCAGTCGCTGGCTATATTCTGCTCGCGTTACGGCGAGAGGGTCGCGGTGCTGCATTCGGGGCTTTCGCGCAGCGAGAGATACGCCGCGTGGGAGAGGATACGCACGGGCGCCGCACCGCTTGCGGTCGGCACGCGCTCGGCGATATTCGCACCGGTGAAGGACCCGGGGCTCATCGTCATCGACGAGGAGCAGGAACACACATACAAGTCCGATATGTCGCCGCGCTACCACGCGCGCGACATTGCAAGATACCGCAGCGCCGCAAATTCGGCGCTCATGCTGCTCTGCTCGGCAACGCCGTCGGTCGAGAGCTTCAAAAAGGCGTGCGACGGCACATATACGCTCGTAAGGCTCACGCACCGCTACGGCGGCGCGGCGCTGCCCGCGGTCACGGTCGCGGATATGCGCGGCGAGGCGCGCGGTGCGAATCTTTCGCCCATCGGCACCGAGCTTGCCTCACGACTGTGTGAGGTGTATTCGCGCGGCGAGCAGTCGATACTGTTCCTGAACCGCCGCGGGTACAACAATTTTGTCTCCTGTGCGTCGTGCGGAACGGCGATAACCTGCCCGCGGTGCTCGGTCTCAATGACCTACCACACGCGCGAGGGCGATTACGGCGCGGGCGAGCTTGTCTGCCATTGGTGCGGCAGGCATATGCCGCTGCCCGAAAAATGCCCTAACTGCGGGTCGGAGCACCTTGTGAGGATGGGCTACGGCACACAGCGGGTCGAGCAGGAGCTGGGGCTTCTGATCCCCGGTGTGCGCGTCATACGCATGGACACCGACACGACGTCCACGCGCGAAGCATACGACAGATTGCTCGGTAAATTCCGGGCGCACGAGGGGGATATCCTGCTCGGTACGCAGATGGTGACAAAGGGGCACGACTTCCCCGACGTCACGCTCGTCGGCGTGCTGCTGGCGGATATGTCACTTTATCTCGATGATTACCGCGCGGGCGAGCGCACGTTCGCCATGCTCACGCAGGTCATCGGCAGAGCGGGCAGAGGGCAAAAGCCCGGCGAGGCGATAATACAGACGAACAATCCCGAGCACGATATAATAAAGCTTGCCTGCCGGCAGGATTACGACACGTTTTACGCACGCGAGATAAGGCTGCGGCGGGCGCTGACGTTTCCTCCGTTCTGCGATATCGTGCTGCTGACCGTTACCTCGCCCGACGAGAGGGCGGCGGTAATGTCGGGAAAGCTGCTGTCGGACAAGCTGCGCGAGCTTACCGGCGGGGAGTTTGGTGACGTTCCCGCAATAGTTTTCGGGCCGTTCGAGGCGCCTGTTTACCGTGTGGACGGCAAATACCGCATACGGATGATAATAAAGTGCAGGCTGTGCGGCAGGAGCCGCGCGATGTTCGCCCGGCTGAGAGCGGAGTTCTCGGACAGGGCAAAGCGCGGGCCCGTCCTGTCGGTCGATTTCAACCCGACGAATATATAACGGCTCGCACCGCCGGGAACAGACGGAAACAAAATTTTTCCCGTATCGGTAGTGGAGGATGAACTCGGACAAAGCCCGAGGTCGCCACTCCCGTGAATGATGTCTGCATATGCTTTGCGGGAGGAGCAGAGCCCCTCCCATACGGATACGGTGATAAAGTTTTGATGTGACTGTATTTCCATAACAGATATGAATCTGTACTTATTTCATCATCGGGGTATGAAGCTCAGAGTCTGCACAAACGTCACCCGAGATCAAAGAAAGAAGGATAAGTTGTATGGCTAAGAGAAAAATAATTACGGATAAGGATCCGACACTGCGGCAGACGAGCCGCCCGGTAGAAAGAGTTACACCGCGCATCCAGCAACTGCTCGATGATATGCTCGAGACAATGCGCGCGGCAGACGGCGTGGGGCTTGCGGCTCCGCAGGTGGGCGTGCTGCGCCGCCTGGTCGTTATCGAGGTGGAGGAGGATCACCCGATATTCCTCATAAACCCCGAGATAATTTACGAGGCGGGAGAGCAGGAGGGACCCGAGGGCTGCCTTTCGATACCCGGCAGATCGGGCATCGTGCGCCGACCGATGAAGGTGACCGTGCGCGCCACGGGACGCGACGGCAAAGCGTTCGAAATGACCGGAGAGGGACTGCTGGCACGCGCCTTCTGTCATGAGATAGATCACCTTGACGGCAAGCTCTATACCGATATTGCCATAAGCATGGAAGATAAATGATGAAAAATGATGTGAGATACCCCGTGCCGGCTCTGCGGGAGCCGCTGCGGATGGTCTTTATGGGCACGCCGGATTTCGCAGCAGCGTCTCTCGCCGCACTCGGAAAATATGCGGAGAGAACGGGCGCGAAGATCGTCGGAGTGTTCACGCGCGAGGATAAACCCGCCGGCAGAGGGCATAAGCTGACGCCGCCGCCCGTTAAGGTGCTGGCGGAGAAAATGGGCGTTCCGGTATTTCAGCCGAAAACGCTGCGCGCACCCGAACCGCTTGAGATACTGCGCACACTTGCGCCGAATCTCATCGTTGTCGCCGCGTACGGCAGGATACTCCCGCCCGAGGTGCTGGAGCTGCCTGCCTGCGGGTGTATAAACGTGCACGGTTCGCTCCTGCCCGAATACCGCGGCGCCGCGCCTATGCAGCGCGCGGTCATCGACGGCAAAAAGGTCACGGGAATTACAACGATGTATATGAACGACGGCATCGACACGGGCGATATGCTGCTCGTGCGCGAGGTGCCGATTGGCGATGAGGACGACTTCGGAACTGTCCATGACCGCATGGCGGAGGTCGGAGCGGAGCTTCTGACAGAGACGCTCGACGCACTGACGGCGGGAACGCTCGTGCGTACGCCTCAGCCGGAGGAGGGTGCAACATACGCCGCAAAGCTCGGAAAAGAAGACCTCCGCATCGACTTTTCACGCCCCGCTGCGGAGCTGCACGATCTCATACGCGGGTGCTCGCCCGCGCCGCTCGCGTGGACACATACACCGGACGGAAAGCTCCTCAAGGTCGTTGCCTCACACGTTGCCGACGGCAGCGCCGGGGGCGAGGCGGGATGCGTTACGGCGCTTGACGCGCACGGCGACGGCGGCATCACCGTTGCATGCGGCGAGGGAGCGCTCGTGCTTACCCGCATAGTGCCAGAGGGCAAGGGCAAAATGAGTGCCGGGGAGTTCATCCGCGGCAGAAAGGTCAGCTTGGGAGACAGACTGAACTGAAATTTTTCTGAAAGGAAAAAACCATGCCGTTTTTCTTTTACGATCCGACGTATATCCTTGTTATCATAGCGTTCCTTATCTCGCTCTGGGCGCAGATAAAGGTAAAAAGCGCATATGCAAAATATTCAAAGGTGCCGACAAGAGTCGGCATGACCGGCGCGGGCGCTGCCGATACCGTGCTGCGTTCGGGCGGCGTTACCGATGTCGGCATCGTCGGCATATCGGGCGAGCTTACCGATAATTATAACCCGCGCACCAACGTGATAAGCCTTTCGAAGGGCGTTATCGACAAAACGAGCGTCGCAGCGGTTGGAGTTGCCGCGCATGAGGCGGGACACGCGCTCCAGTATGCCGAGGGGTACGCGCCGATAAAGTTCAGAATGGCGATCATCCCCGTGTGCAATATAGCGTCGCAGCTTGCGTGGCCGCTGTTCGCGCTCGGACTTGTTTTCAATACCGCCGCCGACGCCGGCGGCGGGATCGGATATTGGCTGATGCAGATCGGTATATATGCGTTTTCGTTTGCCGTGCTATTTCAGCTCGTCACACTGCCCGTCGAGGTCAACGCCAGCCGCCGTGCGCTCACGGCGCTGCGCGCCTCGGGCAGCTTTACCGATGAGGAGCTCTCGGGGGCAAAAAAGGTGCTCACCGCCGCAGCCATGACATATCTTGCGGCGCTTGCCGGCTCGCTCTTGCAGCTTTTAAGGCTCATACTCATCGCGTCGTCGCGCAATAACCGCAGACGCGACTGAAAAATATATGGAAAAAGCGAAAAGATCCCCGCAGGAACGGCGCGGTGCCGCAACGACCGCACGGGCGGCGGCACTGAGATTGCTTTTGCGCATCGACGGCGGCGGATACAGCAATATCCTTATCGATTCGCTTATGCAGAGCGGAGAGCTGCCCGAGGGAGAACGCGCCCTTGCCGCGTATCTTGTGCGCGGCGTGACAGAGCGGCGGATAACACTTGATTACATCATCGCACGGCTGGCGTCGCGCCCGCTGGCGAAAACGGACCCGGATACGAAAAATATCCTGCGTCTCGGAATATATCAGCTCGCATACTGCGACCGCATTCCCGCGCATGCCGCGGTGAACGAGACGGTGGCGCTTGCGCGGCAGTCGTCGCGTGGGTTCGTCAACGCCATCCTGCGCGCATATCAGCGCACGGTGGCGGAGGGGGAGTTCCCGTTCCCCGAAAAGGGCGGAAAAAACAAGACCGCAAGGTATCTTTCGGTGCGGTATTCGGTAAATGAACCGCTTTGCCGCGAGCTTTTGGCTGCTTACGGAGAGAGCCGCACAGAGAATATGCTGCGTGCGTTCCTTGAGCCGCCTCCGCTCACGCTGCGCGTGAATACCGCGCGCACCGGGCGCGACGGGCTTTGCCGAGAGCTTGAGGCTGCCGGTTTCGCTGCGGAGCCCACCGACGCGTCGCCTTGGGGCATACGCACGTCGGGCGCGGGGCTTCCCGCCTGCCTTACGGGTGACACCCCGACCGCGTTTGCCGAGGATGAAGCCGCACAGCTTGCCGTGTGGGTGCTGGACCCGCGGGCGGGAGAGCGGGTGCTTGACGCCTGCGCCGCGCCGGGAACGAAAAGCATTTCGGCTGCGCTTGAAATGGAAGACAGAGGTGAGATAGTCGCCTGCGAGCTGCATAAAAACAGGCTCCCGCTCATTGAAAAGAGCGCCGCGAGGCAGGGCGTCACGATCATCCGCGCCGTGTGCCGCGACTCGTCTGCGCCGTGGGAGGGAGAAAAGTTCGACTGCGTGCTTTGCGACGTGCCGTGCTCCGGCTACGGGGCTGTGCGCCGCAAGCCCGAGATAAGATATCGCGAGCCGGCGGAGTCTGCCGACCTGCCCGCGCTGCAAAAGGCGATACTTTCGGCGTCGGCCGAGGCGCTGAGGGCGGGCGGCACGCTCGTTTATTCCACCTGTACCGTGCTGCCGCGCGAGAACGAGGAGGTCGTCGGGGCGTTTCTTGAGGGAAACCCCGATTTCAGAGCCGATCCGTTCACTCTGCCCGACGGCACCTTTGCACCGAACGGAATGCTTACCCTCACACCCGATATGCCGCTCGGCACCGACGGATTTTTCATATGCAGACTCGTGAAGAGTGATATCGCGTGACAGAGAACGGAGAATAACTCCTTCCGCCGGAGACAAGCTCCGGCACCTCCCTCGGGAGGGAGGCTTACGAAGCGAGTGCGTATTTCACCGTTTGTGCTCCGACACGAATGAATGAGGAATTGTTCCGGTATGCGGGTGAGGCTGCGACTCTTGTCAAGGCTCCCTCGCCGAGGGAGCTGGCGGCGGAGCCGACTGAAGGAGTTCCGGACGAAAAACGCAAAAAACAAGTGATGCTTCCGCCGGGACCGATATGCTTTTTGCAGCCCACCGAAGGAGATAAAGGATTGCTTGGTTACAACGGCAAAAACATAACGTTGGCAAAAAATCTGCGGCGCAGTGCCACTCCGCAGGAAAAACATCTGTGGTATGATTTTTTGTCAAAATACAAAGTCAGGTTTCAGCGTCAGAAGGCAATAGGTGGTTTTATCGCGGATTTTTACTGCCATAAGGCAAGACTTGTCGTTGAGATAGACGGATCGCAGCATTACACTCCGGAAGGGCGAAAAAAAGATGAATTCAGAACGGAAATGCTCGAGGGATACGATCTCAGGGTGATAAGGTTCACCAACCTTCAGATCGATAATAACTTCCGTAATGTGTGCGGATATATAGATGCCGTCGTGACCGGAATATTGACCGGTGGCGATGGATCTGCGATACGGTAAAAACGGTGCGGCACGGTATGCCGGAATGAACGGATAAGGGTCTTGTTATGGTACTTGTTGAAGAAAAAACTTCCGATATTATAAAGAAAGAACTTCTCTCATATGATTACAATGAGCTTGAAGCGCTGATGATCTCGCTCGGCGAGCCGAAATACCGTGCGTCGCAGATATTCCCGCAGATGTACCGCGGGCGGTCGCCCGAGGAGATCCCCGGCGTGCCGAAGGCGCTTGCCGCAAAGCTTGAGGCGGCGGCGCCCTATCGCCTTCCGCAGACAGTGCGGCGGCAGATCTCGGCTGTTGACGGAACGACAAAATACCTTTTCCGTCTTTCCGACGGCGCGTGTGTGGAAACGGTGCTCATGCGCTATCACCACGGCAACACGGTGTGTGTGTCGTCGCAGGTCGGCTGCCGCATGGGGTGCGCCTTCTGCGCCTCGACGATAGGCGGAAAGGTGCGTGACCTCTCCGCGGGCGAGATCGCGGGGCAGGTCATAGCCGTGTCGGCGGACAGCGGCGAGCGTGTCGGCAACATAGTCATGATGGGCATCGGCGAGCCGCTCGACAACTTTGACAATGCCGTGAAGTTCCTTCACCTTGTAAACGACCGCCGCGGGCTCGACATAGGCTATCGCCACATTTCGCTTTCGACCTGCGGGCTTGCCGACGGGATAAGGCGGCTGGCGGGTGAGGATCTGCCCATCACGCTGTCCATCTCGCTGCACGCACCCGACGACGAAACGCGCGCGGCGATAATGCCGGTAGACAGGCGTTACCCGATAGCGGAGCTGATGTCGGCGTGCCGCGATTATTACCGCACGACGGGGCGCCGCATATCCTTCGAATATACACTTATAAAGGATAAGAATTCGACCGTTGCAGACGCGCGCCGGCTGGCAGAACTGCTTAACCGCTCGCTTCGCCGTGACGGGCTGAATATGCCGATACACGTTAACCTCATACCGGTCAATCCGGTGCGCGAGACGGGACTTATGCCGCCCGAGCGCGGCGCGATAGCGGATTTCGCATCGACGCTTGAGAAAAAAGGCATACGCGCGACGGTCCGCCGCCGTCTGGGACCCGACATCGACGCCGCGTGCGGTCAGTTGCGCAAGGCTGTGATGAGCGACGGCGCGGCGGAGGATCGCAAATAATATTTGCATCGCTATAACTATTTCGCAAAATAAAGACTGATTTGATATTGTATAATAACCGTATGACGGATATTAGGTCTCATCGGGACCGCAAAAACGTCATGCGGGCAGGAAAGGGGTCAGGGAATGTCAATAAAATGCTACGGGACTACCGATATCGGCTCAAAGAGAGTTGAGAATCAGGACTGCTTCGGGATATACACCATAGCCGGCGCAACGCTTTGCGTTGTCTGCGACGGCATGGGCGGTCATGCCGGAGGAGCCACGGCATCCGGCACCGCGCGGGATGTTTTTGTGGCTGCCGTGCGCGAGTCGCTTGAGGACGCCGGAGCGCAACTGACGGTCCCGACGTTCAGACACGCACTCGAACGCGGCGCGTCCCTTGCCAACAGCGCGGTCAGGACCGCGGCGGACAATGCCGAAGCGCTTGCCGGAATGGGCACGACCCTTGTGGCGCTCCTGCTGTGCGAAAATGTGGGAGGATGCTTTGTCAATGTCGGCGACAGCCGCATGTACGATATAACGTCCGCCTCGATAACGCAGCTCACTCACGACCACTCATATGTTCAGCATCTTGTTGACATGGGGCAGATGAGCGAGGCTGAGGCGCGCGTGTCGCCCGTGCGCAATGTGATAACACGTGCCGTTGGGATAGACGACACCGTGCGTCCCGACCTGCGGTCGGTGGATATTTCGCTGCCGCCCGACGGCAAGCGGTGGATACTCCTCTGCTCCGACGGACTTTCCGGCAGCGTGAGCGACGAGATAATCCACACCGTCGTCTGCGACGGCGGTACGCCCGAAGAAAAAGTGAACGGACTTGTGGGGCTTGCAAATGCCGCGGGAGGTCCGGATAATATAACCGTATTGCTCGTTCAACTCTCATAAAAGAGAAAAGCTACATATCCGATAAATAAGGGTATCAGTAAAAACGGAGAGCCGACGTCGGCGAAAAGGAAATGGATAATTCAAAAATAACCGAAAACAGCATATACGAAAAATACGTATCCGTGTTGCTTGACGGCAGATATAAAATAGAAAAGCTGCTCGGCACCGGGGGCATGGCAGTCGTTTTCCGCGCTCACGACATGAAGCAGGACGACACCGTTGCGATAAAGATGCTGCGTGACGATATTGCGGGAGATCCCGAGGCGCTGACGCGGTTCGTAAACGAATCGCGCGCCGTTTCGATGCTCTCGCACCCGAACATTGTGGCGATACGCGATGTTTCGGTCGATACCGAGCACAAATATCTCGTGATGGAATACATCGACGGCATTTCGCTGCGCGACTATATGGATAAGCGCGGCGTGCTGCCGCTCGCGGAGATAATCTCATATACAGAGCAGATACTGTCGGCGCTCGCGCACGCGCATTCCAAAGGCGTCGTCCACCGCGACATAAAGCCGCAAAACATCATGCTGCTCAAAAACGGGACCGTAAAGGTCATGGATTTCGGCATAGCCAAGCTGCCCGACAGCGACACCGCGCCGATATCCGACAAGACCGTGGGCACGGTCTATTATATCAGCCCCGAGCAGGCGCAGAGCAACGCCTGCGACGCGCGCTCAGACCTTTATTCGCTCGGGGTCATGATGTACGAAATGTCAACGGGCAAGCTGCCGTTTGACGACGAGAGCCCGATATCGGTCGTTCTCATGCACATGCACGACAAGCCGGTGCCGCCGCGTCAGATAGACCCGAAGATACCGCGCGGGCTTGAGCAGCTCATCCTATGTGTCATGGAGAAAAATCCGCAAAAGCGCTATCAGAGCGCGGCGGATATGCTGCGCGAGCTGCGCAGGATAAAGAAAAATCCGGCGGCGACGGTGCGCACGCCCGCAAAAATAGCGGCGCTGAAGAGATCAAAGCGCAATCTGAGCGAAATACGTCCCTCGCATTCGATGACTCCCGTCGTGCTCGGCGTGGCGTTTGCGGTGCTCATAGTGGGGCTCGTGTCCTTCTTCTATGCTTTTGATAAGGTCGTCGGCGGCATGACAAAGACCGCGGCGGTCATAGTTCCCGATCTCATGGGGCTTGACCGCGAGACCTGCGAGGCGCGTCTTGCCGACGAGCTTGCCGCGCAGGATCTGAGATCGGGCGATGTTATTCTCGAATTCGAAGAGGAATATTCCGATGCGGCGGCAAAGGGCAGCATCATCAGCCAGTCGCCGGGCGGCGGGGCGCACAAAAAAGTGCCCTGCACCGTGACCCTCACGGTCAGCCGCGGTCCGCGAATGCTCACGATGCCCGATTATACCATCACCGACTGGCGCACCGTCAAGAGCGCGCTGCGCGGCAAGGGCTTCAGGGTGACGGTAGTCGAGCAGGATAACGCCGCGATACCGTCGGGGTACGTCATAACCACCGAGCCGGCGCCCGGCGCCGAGCTTGTCGTCGGCAGCGACGTCACGGTCTATGTGAGCCGCGGAAAAAGCTCGGGGTATGTTCCCTCTGTGAAGGTCCCCGATTTTGCCGACAAGACCGAGCCAGAGGCGCGCCGTATACTTGACGACGCAAAGCTCTCGGTCGGAAAGGTCACATACACAAGGTCGTCGAAGCCCGTCGGCACGGTGCTTTGCCAGTCCCCCGAGCCGGAGAGCGACGGCGTGCCGGGGCTTACCGAGATAAGCTTTGTCATAAGCGGCGGCAGCGACTTTGAGACGCGGTATATACCGTCCGTTACCGGAATGAAACGTGCCGATGCCTCGACGCTGCTTTCGGTGTACGGGCTGCGCACCCTGAGCGTGCGCATAGTGCAGAGCGAGCTTGAAGAGGGGACCGTCATAGCGCAGGATCCCCTCGGCACCGACATAACGGGAGGCGGCACGGCTCCCGACCCCGCTGCCGAAGGCGTTACGTTAACGGTCAGCGGCGGAAGCAATTACAAGCCGACGCTCACGACGATAAAGGTCCCGCGCCTTACGGGCAGAACGCTTGAGCAGGCGACATCGGTCCTGCAGATGCTCGGCGCGAATATCGGCAATGTCAGATACATAAAGAACGACGCCCCCGCGGGCAGAGTCCTTGCGCAGTCTGTGGCGGTCGGCGATACGATCTCGGGATATCCCGGAGAGATATACGTTGACGTTACCGTCAGCGGCGGTCCCGATTGGGAGAACCCCGAAATGACGCTCATAGTCCCCGATGTGGTCGGAAAGACGCTTGCCGAAGCCGAAAAACGCCTGAATTCGGAAAAGCTCAACGTAAAGGTCGTGACCGTGAAGAGCGACAAGCCCGTAGGAACGGTCATAAGCCAGACTCCCGACAGCAGCGATGAGATCACTGTGCGGGAATGGGAGGAGACAGTCACGCTCACGGTCAGCGGCGGCCCCGCATACGTGGACGAGACGACGAAGCCGGGCGGCACTACGACTCCCGCGGCGACGACCCGCAGAGATCCCGACGTTACGAGGAGACCGTAAGGCAAAAAGGCAATATTGACCCTTTTGAGACGACTTTTTAAGTCCAAATCTACCGAAAGGTAGGGTGGCGAGGCAAAATGGCACACGCTCGGTACCGTGCGCCCGGCTCTCTTCACCCGAGGATCAGATCAATGAAATTCTTCAAAAAGGCGGCCGAGCTTGTGATAAGTACGGCGCTCGTGGCTGTTTCGGCAGTCAATAAGCTGCTGCAGCACCGAAGAGCGGGAACGGTCTTTCGCACCGTCAGCGCGCTGATGTTCACCGTAATGGCTGTCGGGCTCTTCCCGGCGGCAAGCGAGGTGGCACTCCTTACCGCAGACGATAAAAATGATGCTGTGGCTGTCGGCAAGGTCGAGCCGCTGCGCATATACGTCGTTTACCGCGACAATGCGGGCAGCGAGTGGGCGCTTACGGCTGCAAGGCGGCTCGCGTCCGAGCTTGCTCAGAGATACAACTACGAGGCAGAGCTCGTGCCCGCCTCGGACATCGAAAACGGCAAGTTCACCGACGACGGCGGCGCCATAGTCATAGGTCACACCGAGCTTTCCGAATGCGATTATGTGGATTCGTATTATTCGGTGGGAGCCGACGGCTGCCGCACATATTTCAACAGCCGCGGCGATCTTATAATCGAATCGTTCGGCTCCGCCGGAGCCGAGGCGGGCATCGACCGCTTCGTTTCAAACTACAACGGCGACGCGATCAATGCCGTGCGCATGAAAAAAGGGGTCGGAGTGCCCGATCTTGACGCGGTGCTCTCGGGCTTTGAAAACAACAGCACCGAAGATCCGTCCGCCTCCGCTTACATAGAGATCAAAGCGCCCGAGGGATCCGGCGGCTTCAGCATGCTCGTGCTTTCGTCGCCCGATGCCGACAGGTATTCCGTCCGTGCGATAGGTGCGCTGCTCGATTCCGAAAAGCCCGGCATGGTCGTTTTCTGCGGCGATCTTTCGGCGGGAGCCGAGGACCGCGCCTCGCTTGCAGAGGCATGGGATGCCATAATCGCGCCGCTCAACGAGCGCGGTATAAGCTGGAGCTTTCTCCCCAAAGCCGTGACCGAAGGTGACGGCGGCGGACTTCCCGGCTCCATGATAAACGAGGTGCTCGGCACAAGAGAGGGCTGCGTGGCTCCCACCGGAAGCACATCTCTTCTCATGCTTTCGGACGCGAAGGGCAAAACGGTCGGCAGCGTCTGGATGACTGGCGAGGGGGCTGCCGAGACATCCGAAAAGCTGAGCGCCGAGCTTGAAAAGGGGCGCGAGGCTCTGGGTGAGACGGACGGCGATGTTCCGGGCGCTCTTATCGCAGCCGATCTGCCTGAATTCGTGGCGTCGGAGGGCACTGGCGAGACGTCGGGCGCTTCGGTGTTCGACACGGCGGTCTCCGAAGGCATAACCTGCTTTGTGGCGGCAAGCTCCGAGGGCAGGACCGACTCGGTGAGCTCGGGCAGCATCACCTGCGTGTTTGCGGGCTCGGTCGGCTACTCCAAAAACGGACTCGGCGGTAGGTTTGAATACAACAACAGTATGCGCGGCGGCGTTCTTCTTACGCTCGTGCCGCAAAGCGGCGAAAGAAAATCGTATTTCAACGCCGAGTATGTCTATACGGCGGACCTCGGCATGAACTCAAGATAAAGCAAATCGGGAGATACTACATTATCAATATAAATGACTGAAACGAACGAAAATGCGGTGAGGGAAGGCAGGATAATACGCGGCGTCGGCGGGATATATTCCGTTGATCTTGACGGCGGCGCAACGGTGAGCTGCCGCGTTCGCGGAGCGCTGAGGGCGACATTTTCGTCCGCCGCGCGCACGGCGGGCGCCTATCACACCGGGTCGCGCCTTGACCGTCCGCTGACGGGCGACAGAGTTCGCGTCGAGCTGGCGGCAAACGCCGCAGGCGGTGCGGGCGACGGGTCGGAGGCGGTGATATGCGCTATCCTTCCGCGCAAAAATGCGCTGATACGTCCGCCGCTTGCAAATATCGACTATATCTTCATAGCCGCAGCCGCGGCAAAGCCCGCGCCGGTGTTGCCGACGCTGGACAAGCTCGTTTCGATCGCCGAGTATAACGGCATCGAGCCCGTTATTGTTATCGGAAAGCGCGAGCTTGACGAGGCGGGGTCTGAGCGGATCGCCGACATCTATCGCCGTGCGGGATATGCGGTCTTTCCGCTTTCATGCGCGACGGGCGAGGGGGTGGAGAGCCTTTCCGCCTTTGTTGCCGAAAAGCTTTCGGGCAGAGTGGCTGCGTTTGCCGGCGCATCGGGCGTCGGAAAATCAACGCTCCTCAACGCGCTTTTTCCCGGGCTCGGGCTTCGCACGGGCGGAGTCAGCGAAAAGATAGGCAGGGGCAGGCATACCACGCGCGAGGCGTCGCTTTTCCCGTTGCCGGGCGGCGGATATATTGCCGATACTCCCGGCTTTTCGCTGCTTGATTTTGAAAATTTCGACTTCTTCGGGCTTGACGATCTGCCCGGAACGATGCGTGAGTTCGCGCCGTATTACGGCCACTGCCGGTATGCCGACTGCACGCACACCAAAGAGGAGGGCTGCGCGGTGCTTGAGGCAGTTAGGGAGGGCGTGATAGCGCCCGAAAGACACAAAAGCTACCTTGAAATGTACACGGCGCTCAAGGCAAAGCCCTTTTGGGGAAAGGCAAAGCAATGAGAGCATTCATCTATACCGGCGGCAGCGTGCGCAACGACCGAATAACCGAGCATCCGAAGACCGACGATCTCCGCATCGCCGCCGATTCGGGTTATCTTACCGCGCGGGCGCTCGGCGACAGGGTCGATCTTGCCGTCGGCGATTTTGATTCAATGCCAGAGGGCACGCTGCCCGAAGGTGTTGAAAAAATAAAGGTCCCCGCCGAAAAGGACGACACAGACACGCAGCTTGCTGTCGAGGCGGCTGTCAGCCGCGGTGCGGACGATATCGTTATCATCGGAGGGCTCGGCGGCAGGCTCGACCACACGCTCTCTAACCTCCATATACTTGAGGATCTGGCGATGCGCGGCGTTTATGCGGTCATGACCGACGGTCAGAACCGCGCGCGCTTCATCCGTTCGGGATCCGCCCTTATAGGCAGGAGCGGGTACAGATATCTTTCGCTCATTGCAGCCGATGATAAGGTGAAGGGTGTTACAGCCGAGGGGTGCAAATATCCGCTTTCGAACGCAACGCTCACGCGGCGCTTCCAGTATGCCGTCAGTAATGAGATCGATGGCAACTGTGCGCTCATTTCCGTTAAAAAAGGCGGGCTGTTCATCATCGAAAGCACCGATTGACGGCAACGCTGCCGGTCCTGCAAATATATTTCCCGAAAAGGCATCATCACCATGGAAAACCAAGTAAAAACTCTCTCAAAAACGCACGTCACGGTGCGCAGACTCGCACTCGGCGCTCTCTTCGCCGCTCTCATCTTCTGCGGTACATATTTCATCAAAATACCCCTGCCTGCGGGCGCCGGATATATCCACGCGGGCGACGGCTTCGTCTTTCTCGCCGCTGTCGTGTTTCCCGCACCGTATGCCATAGGCGCTGCCGCTGTCGGCGCGGGGCTTTCGGATATCATCGGCGGATACCCGCTCTGGCTGCCGGCGACCATAGGTGTGCGCGCGCTTGCCGTGCTGCTTTTTACACGAAAAAACAAAAATGTTCTCTGCGCGCGCAACTTTATCGCGCTTGCGGGAGCCGCACTCATCAATGTGGGCGGCTATTGGATATATGAAAGCCTGGCGATCTATCACGATTTCGTGAGCGCCGTGGCATCCATGCCCTTCAACCTTGCTCAGTCGGCGGTCGGTGCGGTGATATTCATCGCCCTTGCAAAGCCCGCATATGCGCTCGTGAAGAGGAGCTTCGGAGATATTTTATAATTTAAGTCTGAAAGAAAGGACCGCCGCCATGAAGCTGCGTTTGCTTGCCATCGGAGACGTCACCGGCAGCGCCGGAGTAGAATATCTGAAGAAAAACCTGCGCCGCCGCATAGACGAATGGGAAGTCGATCTCACCGTCGTCAACGGCGAGAACGCAGCCGACGTTCACGGTATATCCGAGCGTGACGTGCATGATATCTTTGCTGCGGGAGCCGATGTTATAACCACCGGCAACCACGCCTTCGGCAGGCGCGACGTTTATCAGCTCTACGAGGATATGCCGCGGCTTTTGCGTCCCGACAATTTTCCACCCGCGGCGCCCGGATGCGGCAGCGTTATCGTGAGCGCGGCGGGAGCCCGCGTGCTCTGTATGAACATTCAGGGCAATGTGGCGATGAACGAGGCGCTGTCCTCACCCTTTGCCGCCGCCGACGCGATACTTGCGCGCGAGGCGGGAAAGTATGACGCCGCGGTGCTTGATCTTCACGCCGAGGCAACGTCGGAGAAGATAGCAATGGGCATCTACCTTGACGGCAGAGTTTCCGCCGTCTGGGGAACGCACACTCATGTTGCCACCGCGGATGAGCGCATTCTGCCCGGCGGCACGGCGTATGTTACCGATATCGGCATGACGGGACCGTCCGACGGTGTGCTCGGCGTCGATGCCGAGGTGATAATCCGCCGTTTTGTCAGCGCCATGCCGCAAAGATTCACCATGGCGACGGGGCCCGTTGCCTCAACGGGGATCCTTGTCGATATCGAGGACGGAAAAGCGAAAAAAATACAGCGCGTATCCGTTTAAGGCGCGCAGAAAAAACGGGAGGGCATCGTGATGAACATTTCAACGGCAGTAACGGCGGGAGCAGTGATACTTATCGTGCTCGGCGCGCTTTGCGGTGCGCTTTCCGGCATCGGACGCTCCGCAGTGCGGCTCGTCCTTCTTGTTTTGTGCTTTTTTGCGGCGCTTGCAGCCGCATCTCCGCTTGCGGGGCTCGTCCCGAGCGACGCGGTGACGGCAGCGGCGGGAGATAGGGGCGCCGAGCTGTGCCGTGAGATACCGACACTCGGCAGTCTTGCTGCGGCGCTGCCGCGGGCGCTTGCGGCGCCGCTTATGTTTGCGGCGGTGTTCGTCCTGCTCGCACTTGTCACTGTCTTTCTCGTTCCGGTGCTTTCGCGTCTCATTTTCGGCGCGGGACGCGCTCGCGGGATACTCAGCCGCATTTTCGGCGGTTTGTGCGGCGCCGTCTGTGCACTTGCCGCCGTGTGGGTGCTGCTTATGCCGGCTGCGGGATATACCGCTGCCGCCGGCGAGATCGTCGCCGCTTCCGACAAAGAAGCGTTGACCTCTTCTTTGGATGCAGATGAATATCTCGGGGGTCTGCGCGGGTTATTTTCCGCCTGCGAAACGCTTGACGGTGCGCTCGGTGACAATGCCGCGCTCGGCACCGTCGGTAAATGCGGCGGAGAGCGGATGTTCGACTCTCTCGGGCGGATGAAGAACGTGATCGAAGGGGAGGACATCCTGCTTTCCGACTGTGCACCGTCGCTTGCGCGCGCCGTGTCGGTCTTTGCGCCATTTGCGGGCGTGAGCCCTGCCGATTACGGACAGGCGCAGATCGACGCCGCCTATCAAGCCGCCGATATAGTGGAGGAGGACGCGCTTGTCAGAAATATCGCCGCCGAGATGCTGCGCGGCGTGTCGTCGGCGTGGCTCGACGGCAAGGAGTTCTGCGGTATGGAAAAGCCGCAGGTGAATATCCTCGTCCGTCCCGCGTTTGACGCGCTGCTCGCAAAGCTCGCGGCGACCGACGCCGAAAGCCTCGCTACCGAGGCACGCACAGCGGCGGGGTTTGTTGAGCTTGCGATAAAGTATAAAAACAGAACGTCCCTTTATTGACGCGGCGTGCCGCAAAATGTGTCGGCGATGTTGACAAGCATATTTTTTTATGATATAATAAATCAGTTAATAGATTTCGGCGGTCGATCCCGCCGGGAAAGGAACCGAACCATGAAACACATCACTACCATAAAGACCCGCAATCTCTGCGAGAGCGCGAAAAGCGGCGGCTGCGGCGAATGCCAGACATCCTGCCAGTCCGCGTGCAAGACGAGCTGCGGCATTGCCAACCAGAAGTGCGAAAACAAGAGCGCCAAGGCAAGCAAATAAAAGACCCGAGGGGTGCCGCATAAAATGCGACACCCCCGTATTTTTGTCTGTAAGGAAGGTTTTGATTTGATACATCAGTATAAGCTCGGCGGATACAACATAGTTCTCGACGTCTGCTCAGGCTCCGTCCACGCGGTGGACGATATCGCATACGATATCATTTCGATGTACGAGGGGCACACGCGGGAGGAGGTCATTTCCGCCGTGAAGAAAAAATACGGCGCGGACGTGACCGACGCCGATATAGAGGAATGCTACGCTCAGGTCGCGGAGCTTGCCGACGAGGGCAGTCTTTTCGCGCCCGACAGCTTCGAGCCCATGGCGGGCAAGCTCAAGGAGCGCACCGCGGGCGTTATCAAGGCGCTCTGCCTTCATGTGGCGCACACCTGCAACCTCAACTGCTCATATTGCTTTGCAAGTCAGGGCAAATATCACGGCGACCGCGCCGTAATGAGCTATGAGGTCGGCAAGCAGGCGCTTGATTTTCTTGTCGCGCACTCGGGCACGAGGCGCAATCTTGAGGTCGATTTCTTCGGCGGCGAGCCGCTCATGAATTTTGACGTGGTAAAGCGCCTTGTCGCATATGCGCGCAGCATTGAAAAGGAAGCGGGCAAAAATTTCCGCTTTACGCTGACTACAAACGGAATGCTCATCGACGACGATGTGATAGATTTCGCCAACCGCGAGATGAGCAACGTTGTGCTGAGCCTTGACGGACGGCGCGAGGTGCATGACCGCTACCGCGTCGATTATGCCGGTCACGGGAGCTGGGACAGGATCGTTCCGAAATTTCAGAAGCTCGTCGCGGCACGCGGCGGCAAGAATTATTATATGCGCGGCACATTCACGCACGCGAATCCGGATTTTCTCAAGGATATCGAAACGATGCTCGATCTCGGCTTTACCGAGCTGAGCATGGAGCCGGTCGTCTGTGCGCCGGGCGACGCCGCCGAGCTGACCGCCGAGGATCTGCCCGTGGTGCTCGACCAGTACGAAAAGCTTGCCGATCTTATGATAAAGCGTGACCGCGAGGGCAAGCCCTTCACCTTTTATCACTATATGATAGACCTTTCGGGCGGTCCGTGCATATACAAGCGCATTTCCGGCTGCGGCTCGGGCACCGAATATATGGCTGTCACGCCGTGGGGCGATCTTTACCCATGTCACCAGTTCGTCGGAGAGGAAAAATTCCGCCTCGGCGATATATGGCACGGCGTTACGAACACCGCCGTTCAGGGCGAATTTGCCGCCTGCAATGTCTATGCGCATCCCGAATGCCGCGACTGCTGGGCGCGCCTTTACTGCTCCGGCGGCTGCGCCGCAAATGCATATCACTCCACGGGAAAGGTAACGGGCGTTTACAAATACGGCTGCGAGCTTTTCCGCAAACGCATGGAATGCGCGATAATGGTCGCCGTTGACCGCGCCTGCCGCGGTTCGGACGGGGATGAGCAATAAATGAACACCCCGATCCTTGATTTTGTGCGGGAATATGAGAGGCGCGGCGCGCTGCGCCTTCATATGCCGGGACATAAGGGAGAGGGTGCGCTCGGCTGCGAGAGCCGCGACATAACCGAGATCGGCGGCGCCGACAGCCTTTACGAGGCGCACGGCATCATCCGCGAGAGCGAGGCAAACGCCTCTGCGCTGTTCGGCTGCCCGACGTTTTATTCCGCCGAGGGTTCGTCGCTCGGCATCCGCGCGATGCTGTATCTTATCTGCCTCCGCGCGCGCGCGGAGGGAAGAAGCCCGCTCGTCATGGCGGCGCGAAACTGTCACCGCACATTCGTTTTTGCAGCCGCAATGCTTGATTTTGACGTGTGCTGGCTCTGCCCGCCGGCGAAAGGCTCATACCTTGCCTGCAAAATAACGCCCGCACTGCTCGATTCGGCGCTCGGCGCGGCGGAGAAAAAGCCCGATGCGGTGTATATCACCTCGCCCGATTACCTCGGCAACGTTGCCGACATCGCGGGGCTTGCCGAGGTCTGTCACCGTCACGGTGTGCTGCTTGCCGTTGACAACGCGCACGGCGCATACCTGCGCTTTCTGCCTGTTTCGCGGCACCCCATCGACCTCGGTGCGGATATCTGCTGCGACTCGGCGCACAAAACGCTGCCCGTGCTCACCGGCGGGGCTTATCTGCATATTTCAAATAACGCACCGGCTCTTTTTGCAGCCGAGGCGCGCCGCGCACTGGCGCTTTTCGGTTCAACGAGCCCGTCGTATCTCATACTTGAGTCTCTCGACGCGGCAAACCGCGAGCTTGCGGGCGATTTCCCCGCACGTCTTGCCGATATGGCGGAGCGCACGTCGGCTCTGCGTCAAAGACTTTCCGCGTACGGCTTTGCCGTCATCGGCGACGAACCGATGAAGCTGACCGTAGCCGCCAAGCCGTGGGGCTATACCGGCACGGGGCTTGCGTCGGCGCTTGAGAGCACGGGCGTGGTCTGCGAATTCGCCGACCCCGACCTGCTGGTCGTGATGTTCGCGCCCGCAACGGGCGCTGCGGGACTTTCCCGCTTTGAGACGGCGCTCACCGGTATACCGCGCCGGCAGCCGCTGACCGACGCTCCGCCGCACCCCGGAATGCCGCGCGTGGCAATGCGGATACGCGACGCGATAATGTCGCCGCGCGAGGAGCTCTCCGTGTCCGCAGCCGAGGGACGCATAATTGCCGACGTGTGCGTCGGCTGCCCGCCCGCTGTGCCGATAGCGGTCTCGGGCGAGATTATCGACAAAAATGCCGTAAGGTGCTTTGAGTATTACGGCATCGAAAGCTGCACGGTGATAAAAGAGACCGGCAGCCGGTAAACGAAAATTTTTTCAGCAGGGGGAATATCCAATGTTAAAGCTCGGTATGTATCTGCTCCGCGATGCGGCGCTTTCCGATGAGGAAAGGCTGCGCATAATGAGATCGACCGGATTCGATTTCGTCTGCCTCGGCACATCGCCTTATGCCGACGGCGACCTTGCCGCAACGGTCGCGCTGTGCGAAAGGCTTGATATCCCGGTCGAAAACGTACACCTGACGGGATCGAAAACGTCCCTTATCTGGAACGAGGGCGACGAGGGCGAGGCTATAGCCGACCGCTATTGCCGCGAGATCGAATATGTCTCCTCCCTCGGCGTAAAGACCGGTATCGCCCATGTCACATGGGGAAAGAGTGCGGTTGCTCCGATAAACGAAACGGCGCTTTGCCGCTATGAGCGCATTGCCGAGTGTGCCGAAAAGAACGGTTTTGTGCTCGCGCTTGAAAATTCGGTCTACCCCGAGTATCTTTATGCGGTGATGGATCGTGTGCGCGGCTCACGCGGGATCGGATACTGCTTTGACAGCGGCCACCGCAACGCATTCGCGCCGACAGAGGATTTTCTCGGCAGATTCGGCGACATTCTTGCCGCAACGCACCTTCAGGACAACAACGGCAAAAACGATCTGCACGTTTATCCCTTTGACGGCTGCTCGGACTGGAATGAGATCGCCGCATCGCTTGCAAAATGCCCGTTCGCACGCGAAAAGATATGCGCCGAGGTCAGCTCCGACAGCTTCCGCAAAATGCCGGGGCTCAGCGCCGACGAGGTGAGAGCCTCCGTTGACCGCATGGCTGTTGCGCACGACCCGCACCTTTTCCGTGCCTATGACGGCGGTTTTGCGATATATGAAAGTCTCACATATGCGCAGCGCATCGAGCGGCTTTATGTCGCAATGGCGCGGATTTCCGATATGATCGAGGCGGAGGCAAAATGAAAACGTTAAGTGTAACAAAAAGCATTCCCGTTGTGGGCAGGTACGACGTTGTTGTCTGCGGCGGCGGTCCCTCCGGATGGGTAGCGGCTGTCGCGGCGGCACGCGAGGGCAAAAAGACGGCTCTTATCGAAAGATTCGGCTTCCTCGGCGGCGCAACGACGGCGGGATATGTCATTCCGATAAGCGGATTCTTCAAAAAGGGAGTCCGCAAGGTCGGCGGCATCGCGTGGGAATATATCGAGCGCCTCAGCGCCGCGGGCGGCGCGCAGGTGGAATATCCGCGCGGTCATGTCTCTGTCGATATCGAATACTGCAAGCTCGAGGTGCAGCGCATGGTGACCGAGGCGGGGGTCGATATTTATTCGAATTCCTATATTTCGGGCGCGGTGCGTGACGGCAGACGAGTGAGCGCGGTGTATTTTGAAAACAAAAACGGCACCGAGGCGCTTGAGGGCGATTATTTTATCGACGCAACGGGAGACGGCGACCTTCTGGCTGCCGCGGGCATCCCCACGACGGTCGAAGAACACCCGCAGCCGCTTTCCTATTGCTTTGAGCTGAGCGGAGTCGATGTCACGACGCCGCTGCTGCGTGATTATATACACCATGACGGGAAGGTGCCCGCATCCGAGGTCGGCGTGCTGCATGAATTCCTCAAAGAGAAGCACATCGCGGGCGAGGCGCCGCTTTTCGGCGGACCTTGGTTCAATACCGAGCTGAACGGCGACCGCCTTGCGGTAAACGTGACGCGCGATCCCGCGTCGGTGCTCGACAACCGGGCATACGGCGCTGCCGAGCGCAAAATGCGCGAGGATATCTTTCGCATAGTCGAGCTCTGGCGCGAAAACTTCCCCGAGTTTAAAAACGCCGTCGTTTCATCGACCGCCGCAAACGCGGGAGTGCGCGAAGGGCGGCACATTGTGGGCGTTTACCGCCTGACCGGCGACGACGTGCTGAACACGGTGAGATTCCCCGATACCGTCGCGCTGACGACGCATATCGTCGATATCCATCGCACCGACGGCGGCGAGCAGCGTATTATAAACTTTGACGAGGCGGGGCATATCCCTTATCGCAGTATGATATCGCCCGACTGCGACAATGTTATTGCCGCGGGGCGCATGATCTGTGCCGACGAGATCGCCCATGCCACTCTGCGCGTGCAGGCGTGCGTTATGGCTATCGGCGAGGCGGCAGGGCGCGCCGCAGCGCTTTGCGTGACCGAAGGCACACCGGTGCAGCAGCTCGATACCGCCGCACTGCGCAACGATCTTATCCGCAACGGCGCCGTGCTTTGATAATATTTGATACGAATCCCCCGCCCCCGCCGCGCTATGC